>NZ_CP077085.1:1500000-1800000 GCF_014268455.2 Pseudomonas shahriarae
AGATCATCGGAGTCGTTGTACAACGCCAGGGAAACCCGGATCGCCCCCGACAGATGCAGGCTCTTGAGCAAAGGCATCGCACAGTGATGACCGGCGCGTACCGCGATGCCCTGCTCGGTCAGCAGGTGGGCGAGGTCGGCGTTGTGCACGCCCTCTACCACAAAGCTGGCCAGGGCGACTTGCGGCGAGCCCAGCAGATGGACGCCCTTGCGTGCCTGTAGGCCGCGCAAGAGGTAGTCGTGCAGTGCCGCTTCGTGGGCGATCACCGCCTGTTGATCCAGGGAGTTGAGGTAATCCAGGGTCGCCCCGAGGCCAATCACCCCGGCAATTGGTGGCGTACCCGCTTCGAAACCCAGGGGCGCCGGGCGGAAGCTGGCGCTGTGGTAGTCCGCCTGCTGCACCATCTCGCCGCCAAACTGCCAGTGGCGCAGCCGATGCAGGGCTTCGGTGCGGCCGTAAAGCACGCCGACGCCGTCCGGACCATAAAGTTTGTGGCTGGAAAATACGTAGAAGTCGCAGCCCAGGGCCTGCACGTCATGGCGGCCGTGGACGATGCCCTGGGCGCCATCCACCACGGTCAAGGCGTCGTGGGCCTTGGCCAGTGCCAGCAACTGCGGTAACGGCTGCCAGACGCCCAGCACGTTGGACAACTGGCTCACCGCCAGCAGGCGGGTGCGTGGGCCGATCATCGTGGCGGCGGCTTGCAGGTCGATCAAACCCTCATCGTCGAGGGGCAGCACCACCAGCGTGAGCTCGCGGCGTTTGGCCAGTTGCTGCCAGGGCAGCAGGTTGGCGTGATGTTCCAGGGCGCTGATGACAAGCTCATCGCCCGGGTTGAAAAGGTGCTCCAGGCCATAGGCCAGGAGGTTCAGCGCAGACGTCGCGCCGTGGGTAAAGATGATCTGCCCGCTGTCACCGACGTTGAGCCATTGCGCCACTTTGCTGCGACTGTCCTCGAACGCCTGGGTCGCATGGGCGCCTGGCAAATGCTGGGCACGGTGCACATTGGCCGCGCCATTGGCGTAGTAATGGCCAAGGGCGTCCAGCAGGGCTTGAGGTTTTTGCGTGGTAGCGGCGTTGTCCAGATAGGTCTGGTCTTGCCGTTGCAAGGTGGCGATGGCCGGGAAATCGGCGCGCCAGGGCGAGGGCACAAGCATGGGTTCAAGACTCATATGAACCGGCCGTGCTGCAAGGCACGGCCGGCTCCGGTGGCATCGAGTCGCTGCTTAGTTGTGAGCGTGCAGCGCTGCGTTCAGTTCGATGGCCGACTTGTGGGTTTTGCACTCCACGGCACCGGTCTCGGAGTTACGGCGGAACAGCAGGTCCGGCTGGCCAGCCAGTTCACGGGCCTTGACCACCTTGACCAGTTGGTTCTGCTCATCGAGCAGCGCCACTTTAGTGCCGGCAGTCACGTACAGGCCCGATTCCACGGTGTTGCGGTCACCCAATGGGATACCGATACCGGCGTTGGCGCCGATCAGGCAGCCTTCGCCCACCTTGATCACGATGTTGCCGCCGCCCGACAGGGTGCCCATGGTGGAGCAACCGCCGCCCAGGTCCGACCCCTTGCCGACGAAGACGCCAGCCGATACACGGCCTTCAATCATGCCCGGGCCTTCGGTGCCCGCATTGAAGTTGATGAAGCCTTCGTGCATCACGGTGGTGCCTTCGCCCACATAGGCACCCAGGCGCAGACGTGCGGCATCGGCGATACGCACGCCGGCCGGGACCACGTAGTCGGTCATTTTCGGGAACTTGTCCACCGAGAACACTTCCAGCAGCTCGCCACGCAGGCGCGCTTCCAGTTGGCGCTCGGCCAGTTCGCCGATGTCGATCGCACCCTGGCTGGTCCAGGCTACGTTCGGCAGTTGCGGGAACACACCCGCCAGGCTCAGGCCATGGGGCTTGACCAGGCGGTGGGAGAGCAGATGCAGCTTGAGGTAGGCCTCAGGGGTGGAGGTCAGTGCGGCATCTTCGGCCAACAACGTGGCGACCAGCGGCTTGTGGCTTTCGGCCAGGCGGGTCAGCAGGGCGGCCTGGGTGGCATCTACATTTTTCAGTGCATCAGCCAGTTGCGAGGCTTGGGCAATGGTGAAGGTGATCGCCTGGTTGCCTTCGGTGTAGCCAAGGATCGGCGCGATGGCAGCGACGATTTCGGCCGAAGGGTTGAGCAATGGCTGCGCGTAAAACACTTCCAGCCAAGCACCTTGGCGGTTCTGGGTGCCGACGCCGAAGCCCAGGCTGAACAGGGAATTGGACATGCTGTTACCTCTACAAAAATGAAGTGGCTGGCCTACTTGAGGGCCGCCGAATAACTATCTGGCTTGAAGCCAATCAGGGTTCTGTCACCGAGATCGAGCACTGGGCGCTTGATCATCGAGGGTTGTGCGAGCATCAGTTCAACGGCTTTCGCCTGGTCGAGATCGGCTTTGCGTTCGTCTTCGAGTTTGCGAAAGGTCGTGCCTGCACGGTTCAAAACCACCTGCCAACCGTGCTCATTGCACCATTGGGTCAAGTGTTCGCGGTCGATACCGGCCGTCTTGTAGTCATGAAACTCATAGCTGATGGCATTTTCATCGAGCCAGGTACGGGCCTTTTTCATGGTGTCGCAGGCTTTGATGCCAAAAAGGTGCAATGTTTTGCTTGAATCGGTCAAGGAACTGCCCCCTTTGGGCTGCTGGAAACAAACGATCACGGATTATGCCACGACAAAACAGTTTCGGTGCCGCTCGTCACTCCTTACGGTACGAGGTGCGACTTATGTGCAAAAGCCCGGCAACAGCATAGGCAGCTAATATGGCACTTCAAAGGCGCGTTGTTGCCTCAAGTGTGTCATTGCAAGTCGATTGTCCAGGAACCCCGCTTTATGCAAACCGCCTACACCGTTCTTATCCTGCTGATGCTGGTCAGCGTTTCGCGTCTGGTCGGGCGTGTGATCCCTTTGCCGTTGCCGTTGGTGCAGATTGCCGCTGGTGCCTTGCTGGCGTGGCCGACCCTGGGGCTGCATGTGGCGTTGGACCCTGAATTGTTTCTGTTTCTATTCCTGCCGCCGTTGCTGTTCTCCGATGGCTGGCGCATGCCCAAGCGTGAGCTGTGGCGCCTGCGTGGGCCGATCCTGACGTTGGCCGTGGGGCTGGTGCTGTTTACCGTGGTGGGCGCCGGGTACTTTATCCACTGGTTGTTGCCGAGCATTCCCTTGCCGGTGGCTTTCGCCCTGGCGGCAGTGTTGTCGCCGACGGATGCGGTGGCGGTGTCGGCGATTTCCCAGAACCGCTTGCCCACGCCTTTGATGCACATGCTTCAGGGCGAGGCCTTGATGAATGATGCGTCGGGCCTGGTGACCTTCAAGTTCGCCCTGGTGGCGGCGTTGACTGGGGTATTTTCCCTGGCCGATGCCAGCCTGACATTTGTGCTGGTGGCGGTCGGTGGCCTGGCCATTGGCGTAGCCTTGAGCTGGCTGGTGGGGCGCCTGCGGGCCTGGATGATTGCCCGGGGCTGGGATGATCCGGCGACCCATGTGGTGTTTATGTTGCTGCTGCCGTTTGCGGCGTATGTGTTGGCTGAACGCCTGGGCGCCTCGGGGATTCTCTCGGCCGTGGCGGCGGGCATGATGCAGAGCTGGCTGGACCTGCTGCCACGCCAGACCAGTACACGCTTGCTCAATCGCAGTGTCTGGTCGTTGCTGGAGTTTGCCTTCAACGGTTTGATCTTCCTGCTGCTGGGCCTGCAGTTGCCGGACATCATCAAGGCGGTGACCAGTCACGAAGCCACGCTGTGGCCGACCTTGTTCTATCGCTGCCTGGACGTGATCGCGATCTTCCTGGTGTTGTTGGTGTTGCGGTTTATCTGGGTACAGAGCATTTGGCGTCTGTCCGGTCTGCTGCGTCGCCTGCGCGGTAAAAGTGAGCTGACACTGGTGCCCACCGCGCGGTCCTGCTGGCTGTTGACGGTTGGCGGGGTGCGCGGGGCGGTGACCCTGGCCGGTGTGATGTCAGTACCGTTGCTGATGGCGCCTGGCCAGGCGTTTCCCGAGCGCGACCTGCTGATCTTCATTGCCGCCGGGGTAATCCTGTTGTCATTGGTCGCCGCCTGTATCGCCTTGCCCTTGTTGTTGCGGGGGATCGAGAAGAGCCCGGATGACAAGCGGCGCGGCGAGGTGCGTGATGCCTGGAAGAAAACCGCCGAAGCCGCGATTCATGCCCTGGAAGCAGAGGAGGCCGCCGACGCGGCGCCCCTGGATGCGGCCCAGGCTGCACTGGCGGCAGAGCTCAAGGCACGGATCATGTCGGAATATCGCCATCAACTGGAGGTGTTCAATGACTCGGCCGAAGCCCAGGCGCTGGCGCTGCAGATGGATCATCTGGAGCGCAAGTTACGGCTCAAGGCCCTGCGCGCGCAGCGATTGGAGCTGTATAGCCTGAGCCGTCACCACCAGATTGGCGATGACGTGCTGCGCGAAGTGCTGGCCGACCTGGATATGAGTGAGGCCAACCTGGGGACCCAGAAGTAGCCGTGTGGGCTGACTTACCCCTGTTGCCCTTGCGCGATCTCAACGCGCAGGCCGCTCCTGGGCGGGAGCGGCCCCTGTCATCAACGACGACGCTGGATGAAGTTGCGCATCCGTTCGGCGGCTTCAACACATTCGGTCAATGGCGCAACCAATGCCAGGCGCACCCGTCCGGCCCCTGGATTGAAGCCATCCACTTCCCGCGACAGGTACGAGCCCGGCACCACGGTCACATGTTCTTCCGCGAACAAATCGCGGCAGAACGCGGCATCGTCGCCCTCGACGTTCGGCCATAGGTAGAAGCCCCCATCGGGGTTTTGCACGTCGAGTACCGGCTTGAGAATCGCCAATACGGCGTCGAATTTTTCCCGATACAGGTCACGATTGGCCTGTACATGAGCCTCGTCCTGCCACGCGGCGATGCTTGCCAGCTGGGTTTGCACCGGCATCGCGCAGCCGTGGTAAGTGCGGTACAGCAGGAAGGCCTTGAGGATTTCCGCATCTCCGGCCACAAACCCCGAGCGCAGGCCCGGCAGGTTGGAGCGCTTGGACAGGCTATGGAACACCACGCAGCGCTTGAAGTCCTGGCGGCCCAGCTCGACGCAGGCGCTGAGCAGGCCTGGCGGCGGAGTTTGCTCGTCGAAGTACAGCTCGCTGTAGCACTCGTCGGCGGCGATCACGAAGTCGTACTGGTCGGCCAGGGCAATCAGTTTTTTCAGGGTGTCGACCGGGATCAGTGCGCCGGTCGGGTTGCCGGGGGAGCACAGGAACAGGATCTGGCAACGTTTCCAGATGTCGGCCGAGACCGCGTCGAAATCCGGGTTGAAGCCGTTTTCATCCAGGCACGGCAGGTAGTGCGGCTTGGCGCCGGCGAGGAACGCTGCGCCTTCGTAGATCTGGTAGAACGGGTTCGGGCTGACCACCAGGGCATCGTCGCCCCGGTTGACCACGGTCTGGGTGAAGGCGAACAGGGCTTCGCGGGTGCCATTGACCGGCAGGATATTGCGCGCCGGGTCCAGCCAGCCCTTGGGCACGTCGAAGCGCCGCTCGCACCAGGCCCCAATAGCCTCGCGCAACGCGGGGATCCCCAGGGTAGTGGGGTATACCGCCATCTGATCCAGATTGTTGGCCAGGGCCTGGGCTACAAAATCCGGGGACTTGTGCTTGGGTTCACCAATGGACAGGGCAATCGGGCGCTTGTCCGGGTTTGGTGTGACGCTGCCCAGCAGGGCACGCAATTTCTCGAACGGGTAGGGTTGCAGTTGGTTCAGAGCGTTGTTCATCGGGGCCTCTATCGTTGAGCGCGGCCCTGTGGGAGCTGGCTTGCCTGCGATGGCATCGCCTCGGTGCACCAGATACACCGCGCCGCCCGCATCGCAGGCAAGCCAGCCCCTACAAGGTCCGCGTCCACAGGGAAATTAAATTCAACTCAAATGGTTATTCTGGACAACTCCGCGCCAGGCTCCTGATTCACGCTCAATTGCGCGACGATGGCGTCCTGCAAGCGGCGGCACAGTTCAGGGTCGGACAGTGGCTGGTTGTCGGCATCGGTAATAAAAAACACGTCTTCGACCCGCTCGCCCAGGGTGGCAATCTTGGCGTTCTGCAACGACAGGTCAAACTCCAGGAAAATCCCGCCGATCCGCGCCAGCAGGCCAGGGCGATCGGGGGCGCTGAGCTCGAGTACCGTCACCGGGCGCTGGGCATCGTTGTGGATCGTCACCACGGGCGCAAAGGCGAAGTGCTTGAGCTGGCGCGGTACCCGGCGCTGGATGATGGTCGGGTAGTCGTCCGGGTTGCGCAGGGCCTCGGTCAGGCCCTCGCGGATCTTCTTCACGCGTTCGGGGTTGTCGCCGATGGACTCGCCTTCGGTGTCGAGCACGATATAGGTGTCGAGGGTGAACTGGCTGCTGGAGGTAATGACCCGCGCGTCATGGATGTTCAGGTTCAGCTGGTCCATCGCGGCCACGGTCACGGCGAAGAAGTCATGCTGGTCCGGCGCATAGATAAAGATCTGCGTGCCGCCTTCGAACTCGCGCTGGGTGGTTTCCTTGATCAGCACCAATGGGCCGCCGTCGGCCGGCTGCTGCAGGATCGCGTCGGTATGCCAGGCCACGTCGCCTGCGGTGTGGCGCAGGAAGTAATCATCCCCCAACTGCGACCAGAGCTGCTCGACATCGTCCGGGTCGTTGCCGCCGCGCACCAGGATATCCAGGGCCGCGTTCTGGGTGCGGCGGATCTGCTCTTCGCGGTCCACCGGGTTCTCCAGGCCACGGCGCAAGGCGCGCTTGGTCTCGGTGTAGAGCTGGCGCAACAGACTGGCGCGCCACGAGTTCCACAAGGTCGGGTTGGTGGCGTTGATGTCGGAGACGGTCAGCACGTACAGGTAGTCGAGACGGGTTTCGTCGCCGACGATCTGCGCAAAGTCATGGATCACCTGCGGGTCGGACAAGTCCTTGCGCTGGGCGGTGGTGGACATCACCAGGTGGTTCTGCACCAGCCAGACGATCAGGCGGCTGTCCCACTGCGGCAACTGGTGGCGCTGGCAGAAGGCTTCGGCATCCACTGCGCCGATTTCCGAGTGGTCGCCATGCCGGCCCTTGCCGATATCGTGATACAGGCCGGCCAGGTAGATCAGTTCAGGCTTGGGCAACTTGGCCATTAGCTTACTGGCCAGCGGGAATTTCTCTGACACCTGGGTGTATTGCAGCTTACGCAGGTGTTTGATCAGGTTCAGGGTGTGGGCGTCGACTGTATAGATATGGAACAGGTCGTGTTGCATCTGCCCGACAATAAAGCCGAACTCCGGCAGATAGCGCCCGAGGATGCCGTAGCGGTTCATGCGCCGCAGGTTGCGGTGAATGCCGACCTTGCACTTGAACAGCTCGATAAACAGGCTGGTGTTGCGGATGTCGTGGCGGAATTCGTCGTCGATCAGGTGACGGTTTTCCCGCAGCAAGCGGATGGTATCGGCGCGCACGCCCTTGATTTCCGGTTGCTGGGCCATCAGCACGAAGATTTCCAGCATGGCAAACGGCGTGCGTTTGAACACATTGTCGTTACGCGCCTCGATATAGCCATCGTGCAGTTGGAAGCGGGCGTTGATCGGTTGCGGCGGCGCTTCGTCTTCGGGGGCCAGGATTACTTCTTCGAAGTGCTGGATGATCAGGTCGCTGAGCTGGGCGATGCTCATGACCACCCGGTAGTACTGCTGCATGAAGCTTTCGATGCTGGTCTTCGCGTCTTCGCCCTCGAAGCCCAGCAGGGTGGCGATGGAGCGCTGGTGGTCGAACAGCAGGCGGTCTTCGGAGCGTCCGGCCAGCATGTGCAGGGCGTAGCGCACCTTCCACAAGAACTCCTGGGACGAGGCCAGCAGGGCGTTTTCGCTCTCCACCAAAAAGCCTTCGCCGGCCAGGGCCCGCAGGTTGAGGGTGCCGTACTGGCGACGGGCGACCCACAAAATGGTCTGGATATCCCGCAGCCCGCCGGGCGAGCCCTTGACGTTGGGTTCCAGGTTGTATTCGGTGTCGTTGTACTTGTGATGCCGGGCTTTCTGCTCGGCGCGCTTGGCCAGGAAGAACTCCTTGCTCGGCCACATATGCGCGGTGCTGGTGACTTCCAGCATGCGCTGGCGCAGACGCTCGGGGCCGCAGATGGTGCGGCTTTCCATCAGGTTGGTGACCACGGTCAGGTCGGCGCGGGCCTCTTCGGCGCATTCAGCCACCGAACGCACGCTTTGGCCGACTTCCAGGCCGATATCCCACAACAGCGTCAGAAAACGCTCGATGGAGTCACGAAAGATCTCATGGTCGGCGCTGTCCAGCAGGATCAGCAGGTCGATATCGGAGTAGGGGTGCAGTTCGCCACGGCCGTAGCCGCCGACGGCCACCAGGGCGATGTCGGCGTCCTCGCTCCAATCAAACTGCTCCCAGGCCTTTTGCAGGATGTTATCGACGAACCAGGCACGATCCTCGATCAGCCGGCGAATCTCCCGGCCGCTGCGAAAGCGCTCGTCGAGCACCTCGCGGGCCTGGCGGATGGCCTTCTTGAAGGCAGCTATGGGGCTGGCCTTCAGCGCCAGTTCCGCCTGGAACTGGCCACGGTCGAAGAGTTCTGGATCCACCTGGGGCATTGATCGGCTTTCCTTTCTATCTAGGTGTAGGTCACAACATTGCTATCTGGAAAGCCCGCTGCAAGCATCAGGCCGAAACGCGGGGAATCGTGTCGTCGGCGCGCAGGGTGAAGATCTCATAGCCCGTCTCGGTGACCAGCAGGGTATGTTCCCACTGCGCCGAGAGCTTGCGGTCCTTGGTGATGGCCGTCCAGCCGTCGCCCAGCACCTTGGTGTCGGCCTTGCCCTGGTTGATCATCGGTTCGATGGTAAACGTCATGCCTGCCTTGAGTTCCATGCCGGTGCCGGCACGGCCGTAGTGCAGGATCTGTGGCTCTTCGTGGAACACTTTACCGATGCCGTGGCCGCAGAACTCACGGACTACCGAGAAGCCGTTCTTTTCTGCGTGCTTCTGGATCACTTCTCCGATATCGCCCAGGCGGCAGCCCGGCTTGACCAGCTCGATGGCCTTGTACATGCATTCCTGGGTGACCTGGGACAGGCGCTCGGCCCACACCGGCACGTTGCCGACATGGAACATACGGCTGGTGTCGCCGTGATAGCCGTCCTTGATCACGGTGACGTCGATGTTCAGCGTGTCACCGTCCTTGAGCGGCTTGTCGCCTGGGATGCCGTGGCAGACCACGTGGTTGATCGAGGTACAGATCGACTTGGGGAAGCCTTTGTAGTTCAGCGGCGCGGGGATGGCTTTCTGCACGTCGACAATATAGTCATGGCAGATGCGGTCCAGGGCTTCGGTGGTGACGCCGGGCTTGACGTGTTCGGCAATCATTTCCAGTACGTCGGCCGCCAGTTTGCCGGCAACGCGCATACCTGCGATGTCTTCGGCGGTTTTCAGGGTAACGGTCATACAGGCTCTCTCTAGCGCGACGCGCTGAAATCAATACGGTTTACGGGCGTGCGACAAAAAGGTGCAGCGTTCGCACAAGCCCAAAAAACGCGATTCTAACAGACGCAAGGTGTAAACCATGAGTGTCTGGCTATCGCTTCTCTCTATAAGGTGTGGGTATTTTCACCCGATTCAATGGCTTGGGTGGCGCTGGCGGCAAGCAAGTGCGATTGCGGGTTTCGTTTTTGCCGATGCTGTGGTATAAAATGCGCCGCTTTCCGGGGATACCCCGCAAAGCTTAAATCCACACACGTGTCGACACGATGACCTGGGTGCCGGAGGCCTTGAAGCCGCTGGTTGGTCATTGGGATACGTGGAGGCCAAACCCGACTTATTAAGGAACTATCATGTCCCAAGTCAACATGCGCGATATGCTGAAGGCCGGTGTGCACTTCGGTCACCAGACCCGTTACTGGAACCCGAAAATGGGTAAGTACATTTTCGGCGCGCGTAACAAGATCCACATTATCAACCTTGAAAAAACCCTGCCAATGTTCAACGAAGCTCTGACTTTCGTAGAGCGCCTGGCTCAGGGCAAAAACAAGATTCTGTTCGTCGGCACCAAGCGTTCCGCTGGCAAGATCGTTGCTGAAGAAGCAGCACGTTGCGGTTCGCCGTACGTCGATCACCGCTGGTTGGGCGGCATGCTGACCAACTTCAAAACCATCCGTGCTTCCATCAAGCGTCTGCGTGACCTTGAAGTGCAAGCCGAAGACGGTACTTTCGCCAAGCTGACCAAGAAAGAAGCGCTGATGCGCTCCCGTGACCTGGAAAAGCTCGATCGTTCCCTGGGTGGTATCAAGGACATGGGCGGTCTGCCTGACGCACTGTTCGTTATCGACGTTGATCACGAGCGCATCGCGATCACCGAAGCCAACAAGCTGGGTATCCCGGTTATCGGCGTAGTCGATACCAACAGCAGCCCGGAAGGCGTTGACTACATCATCCCAGGCAACGATGACGCAATCCGCGCTATCCAGCTGTACATGGGTTCGATGGCTGACGCTGTAATCCGTGGCCGCAACAATGTTGGCGGCGGCACCGTAGAGTTCGCTGCTGAAGAAGCACCGGTCGCTGCAGCTGAGTAATTGACGCCCTGGCGTTGACTCAGTAAGCAAAAAGGGGGCTTGGCCCCCTTTTTGCCACCTCGAAAACCATTTGTGAGCGGCACAGCTACAGCATCTGTAACGTGCAGCGGTTAACAAGGGTGGTTCGGGAAGAATTGAACGCCCGTACAAGTCGGGTGGAATGGTTGAAAACCTATCCAAGAGGAATTTGAAAATGGCAGCAATTACTGCAGCGTTGGTTAAAGAACTGCGTGAGCGTACTGGCGAAGGCATGATGGATTGCAAGAAAGCCCTGGAAAAGGCTGACGGCGACATCGAAAAAGCCATTGATGACATGCGTGCTTCGGGCGCGATCAAGGCTGCCAAGAAAGCAGGCAACGTCGCTGCTGAAGGCGCTATCGCTCTGAAGGAAGACGGTAAATCTGCCGTTCTGCTGGAAGTGAACTCGCAGACCGACTTCCTGGCTCTGCAGGACGACTTCAAGGCATTTGTTGCTGCTAGCGTTGAAAAAGCGTTCGCCGACAAACTGACTGACGCCGCTCCGCTGATCGCCGCTCAAGAAGCTGATCGTCTGGTACTGGTCGGCAAGGTTGGCGAAAACGTCAATATCCGTCGTCTGGTGCGCGTTGAAGGTGATGTTGTCGGTGGTTACCTGCACGGCAACAAGATCGGTGTTGCAGTTGTCCTCAAGGGCGGCAACGTTGAACTGGCCAAAGACATCGCTATGCACGTAGCGGCCAGCAACCCTGAGTTCCTGCTGCCTTCGGAAGTTTCTGCCGAAGCGATCGAGCGCGAAAAAGCTGTGTTCCTGCAGCTGAACGAAGAAAAAATCAAAGGCAAGCCAGAAAACATTGTTGAGAACATGGTCAAAGGCCGTATCAGCAAGTTCCTGGCCGAAGCAAGCCTGGTTGAGCAGGCGTTCGTCAAGAACCCTGAAATCAAGGTTGGCGAGCTGGCCAAGAAAGCCGGTGCTGAAATCGTTTCCTTCACCTACTTCAAAGTAGGCGACGGCATCGAGAAGCCGGTCGACAACTTCGCTGAAGAAGTTGCTGCCCAGCTGGCTGCCGCTAAGCAATAAGACAGTTTTCAACTGTCGCCCAAGAGAGGCTGCCCGCTCACGCGCGCAGCCTCTTTTCAAATGGGATGCTCAATTTTATTTGGCTTCCCTTTGGAACTGGCTTACAAAGCCGTGTTCCGATGGCGCTGTGACAGCGTCCAGCTAGAGTGAACGCAAGCCGTAAACGGCTCGCCAAGAATTTTTTAAAAATACGCCGCAGGAGAGATTCGCAATGGCTCAGCAGGGCAGTGGTTATCAGGCTCGCTATAAACGCATTCTACTCAAGCTTAGCGGCGAGGCCCTGATGGGCTCGGAAGAGTTCGGGATCGATCCCAAGGTGCTTGACCGCATGGCGCTGGAAGTCGGCCAACTGGTCGGTATCGGCGTCCAGGTCGGCTTGGTGATCGGTGGTGGCAACCTGTTCCGTGGCGCCGCGCTCAGTGCTGCTGGCATGGATCGGGTCACTGGCGACCACATGGGCATGCTGGCCACTGTGATGAACGCCCTGGCCATGCGCGACGCCCTGGAGCGTGCCAACATCTCGGCCATCGTGATGTCGGCCATTTCCATGGTGGGTGTGACCGATCATTATGATCGGCGCAAAGCCATGCGCCACCTGAATGCCAAAGAGGTGGTGATTTTTGCCGCCGGTACCGGCAACCCGTTCTTCACCACCGACTCGGCTGCCTGCCTGCGTGCCATCGAAATTGATGCCGACGTAGTGCTCAAGGCCACCAAGGTCGATGGTGTCTACACTGCCGATCCATTCAAAGACCCGCATGCCGAGAAGTTCGATCATCTGACTTATGATGAAGTGCTGGATCGCAAGCTGGGTGTGATGGACCTGACGGCAATCTGCCTGTGCCGCGACCATAAGATGCCGCTGCGCGTATTTAACATGAACAAGCCCGGCGCCCTGCTGAATATCGTACACGGCGGCGCAGAAGGGACTCTGATCGAGGAAGGCCAACAATGATCAATGAAATCAAGAAAGACGCCCAAGCGCGTATGCAAAAATCCCTGGAGTCTCTGAACCACGCGTTTGGCCAGATTCGTACCGGCAAGGCCCACCCAAGCATCCTGGGCAGCGTGATGGTGCCTTACTACGGCTCCGACACCCCGCTGAGCGGCGTGGCCAACGTGACCGTAAAAGACTCGCGCACCCTGCAGGTCGTGGCCTTCGAGCGCAACATGCTCGCTGCTGTCGACAAGGCTATCCAGAGCGCTGGCCTGAACCTCAACCCGACCAACCTGGGTGAGTTGCTGCTGATCTCCATGCCGGCCCTGACCGAAGAAACCCGCAAGGGCTTCACCAAGCAGGCGCGCAGCGCAGCTGAAGATGCTCGCGTTGCCGTGCGCAACATCCGTCGCGATGCCTTGGGTGACCTGAAGAAACTGGTCAAGGACAAAGAAATCAGCGAAGACGAAGAACGTCGTGCCATCGCCGATATCGATAAGTTGACCAAGGAATCCGAGGCCCTGATCACCAAGGCCACGGAAGAGAAAGAAAAGGACCTGATGGCCGTATAAGGGGTCAGGACGCCTTCATGGAAAAGACCAAGCAGACTGTGCCCTCTGTGGTGCCGCGCCATGTCGCGATCATCATGGATGGGAATAATCGCTGGGCGAAAAAACGCTTTATGCCGGGTGTCGCCGGGCATAAAGCGGGTGTCGATGCGGTACGGGCCGTGATCGAGGTGTGTGCCGAGGCCAAGGTCGAGGTGTTGACCTTGTTTGCCTTCTCCAGTGAAAACTGGCAGCGCCCGGCCGAAGAGGTCAGCGCCTTGATGGACCTGTTCTTCAAGGCCTTGCGTCGTGAGGCCAAGCGTCTGAACGACAACAACATCAGCCTGCGTATCATCGGCGATCGCTCGCGGTTCCATCCGGAACTGCAGACGGCCATGCGTGAGGCCGAGGCTATCACTGCTGGCAGCAACCGCTTCGTCCTGCAAATCGCCGCCAACTATGGCGGGCAGTGGGACATTGCTCAGGCCGCCCAGCGCCTGGCGCGTGAAGTGCAGGCCGGTCATCTGCGGCCGGAAGACATCACGCCCGAGTTGTTGCAAACCTGTCTGGTGACCGGCGACCTGCCGTTGCCGGACCTGTGCATCCGTACCGGTGGCGAGCACCGCATCAGCAACTTCCTGTTGTGGCAGTTGGCCTATACCGAATTGTACTTCTCCGACCTGTTCTGGCCGGACTTCAAACACGATGCCATGCGTAATGCGCTGGCCGATTTCGCTTCCCGTCAGCGTCGCTTCGGTAAAACGAGCGAGCAGATCGAAGCTGGAGCCCGGGTTTAATGCTTAAACAACGAATCATCACGGCACTGATCCTGCTGCCGATCGCCCTGTGCGGGTTTTTCCTGCTCGAAGGCGCAGGCTTTGCGCTGTTCATTGGTTTGGTCGTGACCCTGGGCGCCTGGGAATGGGCGCGCCTGGCAGGGTTTGCCGAACAACTGCCGCGGGTGGTGTACGCCGCCGTTGTCGCGTTGTTGCTGTTCCTGATGTACATCCTGCCGGATGTCGCACCCTGGGTGCTCGGGGCAGCGGTGCTGTGGTGGGCGTTGGCGACATTCCTCGTATTGACCTATCCGCGGACCAGCAGCAAGTGGTCCAGCGTCGCCTGCAAGCTGGTGATCGGCCTGCTGATCCTGCTGCCGGCCTGGCAGGGCCTGGTCTATATCAAGCATATGGCCCTGGGCAACTGGTTGATCATGGCGGTGATGGTCCTGGTCTGGGGCGCGGATATCGGTGCGTACTTCTCCGGCCGTGCCTTTGGCAAGCGTAAGCTGGCCCCGGCGGTCAGCCCCGGCAAGAGCTGGGAAGGGGTATACGGCGGACTGGCCTTGACGTTGTTGATTACCCTGGTTGTTGGCGTTATGCGTGATTGGGGGGGCAAACAAATCCTCCTGGCCCTGATGGGCGCGGCGGTGGTCGTACTGATCTCGGTGGTCGGCGACCTGACCGAAAGCATGTTCAAGCGCCAGGCGGGCATCAAGGACAGCAGTAACCTGCTGCCGGGCCATGGCGGTGTGCTGGACCGCATCGACAGCCTGACGGCGGCGATCCCAGTGTTTGCCGTATTGTTGTGGATGGCCGCTTCGTGAGCCGCCTGCAGCAGGTCACCGTGCTGGGGGCAACCGGCTCGGTCGGATTGAGCACGCTGGATGTGATTGCCCGTCACCCTGAGCGCTACCAGGTATTTGCCCTGACCGGCTTCAGTCGCTTGAGCGAGCTGTTGGCGCTGTGCGTGCGGCACCGGCCGCAGTTCGCAGTGGTGCCGGACGGGACCGCTGCCCGTGGTTTGCAGGACGATCTGCGGGCCGCGGGCCTGTCGACCCAGGTGTTGGTCGGCGAGGAGGGCTTGTGCCAGGTGTCCGCTGCCTCTGAAGTGGATACCGTGGTCGCTGCTATTGTCGGCGCCGCGGGTTTGCGTCCAACCCTCGCAGCGGTGGATGCTGGCAAAAAGATCCTGTTGGCCAATAAAGAAGCGCTGGTCATGTCCGGCGCGCTGTTTATGCAGGCCGTGCGCAAGAGCGCAGCGGTACTGTTACCGCTGGACAGCGAACACAACGCGATTTTTCAGTGCATGCCGGGCGATTTTGCCCGCGGCCTGAGCCAGGTCGGCGTACGGCGTATCCTGCTGACAGCCTCTGGCGGCCCGTTCCGTCAGACGCCGCTGGCCGAGCTGGAGCACGTCTCTCCCGATCAGGCTTGCGCTCATCCCAATTGGTCGATGGGGCGCAAGATCTCGGTGGATTCGGCCAGCATGATGAACAAGGGCCTGGAACTGATCGAAGCCTGCTGGTTGTTTGATGCTCGCGCCGATCAGGTCGAAGTGGTGATTCATCCGCAAAGTGTGATTCATTCCCTGGTCGACTACGTGGATGGCTCGGTGCTGGCCCAGTTGGGCAACCCGGACATGCGCACGCCGATTGCCAATGCCCTGGCATGGCCAGAGCGGATTGACTCGGGTGTGGCGCCCCTGGACCTGTTTGCTATTGCCCGCCTGGATTTCGAAGCACCGGATGATCAGCGCTTCCCTTGCCTGCGCCTGGCACGTGAGGCGGCAGAGGCGGGCAACAGCGCTCCGGCGATGCTCAATGCGGCGAATGAGGTCGCGGTTGCTGCGTTTCTTGATCGGCGCATCCGCTTTCCACAGATCGCGAGTATCATCGAGGAAATTTTGAGCCTTGAGCCGGTGGTTGCCGTGAATGATTTGGGCGCCGTGTTCGAGGCGGATGCCAAGGCCCGGGTCTTGGCCGAGCAATGGTTGAAACGCCACGCAGGTTAGTCGGCAGGCGCGGGATTGGAATGCGGAGAGATTAGATGAGTGCGCTCTACATGATTATCGGCACCCTGGTTGCTCTGGGTGTGCTGGTCACTTTCCACGAATTCGGTCATTTCTGGGTGGCGCGCCGTTGTGGCGTCAAAGTCCTGCGCTTTTCCGTGGGTTTTGGCATGCCGCTGCTGCGCTGGCACGACCGCAAGGGCACCGAATTCGTGATTGCCGCTATTCCCCTGGGTGGCTACGTCAAGATGCTCGACGAGCGCGAAGGCGAAGTGCCGGCTGATCAGTTGGATCAATCTTTCAATCGCAAGACCGTTCGTCAGCGGATCGCTATCGTGGCTGCCGGCCCGATCGCCAACTTCCTGCTGGCCATGGTGTTCTTCTGGGTCCTGGCAATGCTGGGCAGCCAGCAAGTGCGGCCGGTCATCGGTGCGGTGGAGGCGGGCAGCATCGCCGCCAAGGCCGGTTTGAGCGCCGGGCAGGAAATTGTTGCTATTGATGGCGAGCCTACTACAGGCTGGGGGGCGGTCAATCTGCAGTTGGTTCGCCGCCTGGGTGAGAGCGGCACCGTACAACTGGTAGTGCGCGAGCAGGACTCCACGGCCGAGACACCGCGCGAGCTGGTCCTGGACAAGTGGCTCAAGGGCGCTGATGAGCCTGATCCGATCAAGTCCCTCGGCATTCGTCCATGGCGCCCGGCACTGCCGCCGGTGTTGGCTGAGCTCGATCCGAAGGGGCCGGCCCAGGCGGCCGGCCTGAAGACCGGTGATCGTTTGCTGGCCCTGGATGGTCAGGTGCTGGGTGACTGGCAGCAAGTGGTCGATCTGGTTCGTGTACGTCCTGATACGAAAATTGTGCTGAAAGTTGAGCGTGACGGTGCTCAAATCGACGTCCCTGTTACCCTCGCGGTGCGTGGAGAGGCCAAGGCAGCCGGCGGATACCTGGGTGCCGGGGTCAAAGGTGTCGAATGGCCGCCATCGATGGTGCGGGAGGTCAGCTTCGGGCCGTTGGCTGCAATTGGCGAAGGTGCAAGACGCACTTGGACCATGAGTGTGCTGACCCTCGATTCGCTGAAGAAAATGTTGTTCGGCGAGCTCTCGGTAAAAAACTTGAGTGGACCGATAACCATTGCTAAAGTGGCGGGCGCTTCTGCCCAGTCGGGCGTTGCTGATTTCCTGAATTTCCTGGCTTATCTGAGTATTAGCCTAGGAGTTCTGAATTTGTTGCCCATTCCAGTATTGGATGGGGGGCATCTGTTGTTTTATCTCGTCGAGTGGGTGCGTGGTCGCCCCTTGTCGGATCGGGTGCAGGGTTGGGGGATACAGATCGGTATCAGTTTGGTGGTCGGGGTGATGTTGTTAGCCTTGGTCAACGATCTGGGACGTCTGTAACGCTTCGCTGAATTGCGAATCTGCCGCATTTTGCGGCAGTTTGTTTATTGCCAGTTGGAATAAGAAAGGACTTCATGAAACGTCTGCTGCTAACTGCGGTTCTCACCGTATTGATGATCGCCGAAGTTCACGCCGAGTCCTTCACCATCTCCGATATTCGCGTCAACGGCCTCCAGCGGGTTTCCGCGGGTAGCGTCTTTGGCGCCTTGCCGTTGAACGTTGGGGAACAGGCTGACGACCGTCGCCTGGTGGAATCCACTCGTGCGCTGTTCAAAACCGGCTTCTTTCAAGATATCCAACTGGGTCGTGAAGGCAACGTCCTGGTCATCACTGTCGTCGAGCGGCCTTCTGTCGCCAGTATCGAGATCGAAGGCAACAAGGCGATCTCCACTGAAGACTTGATGAAGGGTCTCAAACAGTCCGGCCTGGCCGAAGGCGAGATCTTCCAGCGTGCCACCCTCGAAGGCGTGCGTAACGAGCTGCAACGTCAATACGTTGCCCAGGGCCGTTACTCCGCTTCCGTGGAAACCGAAGTGGTGCCGCAGCCGCGCAACCGTGTCGGCCTGAAGGTCAACATCAACGAAGGCACTGTGGCGGCGATCCAGCACATCAACGTGGTGGGTAACACCAAGTTCGCCGACGACGACCTGATCGACCTGTTCGAACTCAAGACCACCAACTGGCTGTCGTTCTTCAAGAACGACGACAAGTACGCCCGTGAAAAACTCTCCGGTGACCTGGAGCGCCTGCGTTCCTACTACCTGGACCGTGGCTATATCAACATGGATATCGCTTCGACCCAGGTGTCCATCACCCCGGACAAGAAACACGTGTACATCACCGTCAACGTCAACGAAGGCGAGAAGTACCGCGTTCGTGACGTGAAGCTCAGCGGCGACCTGAAAGTGCCTGAAGACCAGGTCAAGTCCCTGCTGCTGGTCCAGAAGGACCAGGTGTTCTCGCGCAAGCTGATGACCACGACTTCCGAGCTGATCACCCGTCGCCTGGGTAACGAAGGCTATACCTTCGCCAACGTCAACGGCGTGCCGACCCCACACGATGATGACCACACTGTGGACATCACCTTTGTCGTCGATCCAGGCAAGCGTGCCTACGTCAACCGCATCAACTTCCGTGGCAACACCAAGTCCGAGGACGAAGTGCTGCGTCGTGAAATGCGTCAGATGGAAGGTGGCTGGGCTTCGACCTACCTGATCGACCAGTCCAAGACCCGTCTTGAGCGCCTGGGCTTCTTCAAGGAAGTCAACGTCGAAACCCCGGCCGTACCGGGTGTGGATGACCAGGTCGACGTGAACTACGCCGTGGAAGAACAAGCCTCCGGCTCGATCACCGCCAGTGTCGGTTTTGCACAGAGTGCAGGCCTGATCCTTGGTGGCTCGATCACCCAGAACAACTTCCTGGGTACTGGTAACAAGGTTTCCATCGGCCTGACCCGCAGTGAATACCAGAGCCGCTACAACTTCGGTTATGTGGACCCCTACTGGACTGCTGATGGTGTGAGCCTGGGCTACAACGCTTTCTACCGCACCACCGACTACAAAGACCTCGACGTCGACGTTGCAAGCTATGCGATCGACAGCCTGGGTGCCGGTGTCAACGTGGGCTACCCGATCAGTGAGACTTCGCGTCTGACCTTCGGCCTGACCGCGCAGCAGGATGAGATCAAGACCGGTGTCTACACCGTGGACGAAATCTTCGACTTCACCCGCCGCGAAGGTGACAAGTTCCTCAACTTCAAGGCCTCGGCCGGTTGGTCCGAGTCCACCCTGAACAAAGGCGTGCTGGCGACCCGTGGTCATTCCCAGAGCCTGACCCTGGAAGCCACCACCCCTGGTAGCGACCTGTCGTTCTTCAAACTCGACTACCGTGGCCAGTTGTTCACGCCGTTGAGCGATAACTACACCATGCGCCTGCACACGGAACTGGGCTATGGTGATGGCTACGGTTCGACCGATGGCCTGCCGTTCTACGAGAACTACTACGCCGGTGGTTTCAACTCGGTACGTGGCTTCAAGGACAGCACCCTGGGTCCACGTGGTACGCCAAGCCGTGGCTTTGCCGACACCGGTAACGTCGGCACCGTGCGTGACTCGGACAATGATCCGCTGCCATTCGGTGGTAACGTGCTGATTCAAGGTGGTGCGGAAATTCTGTTCCCGCTGCCGTTCGTCAAGGACCAGCGTTCCCTGCGGACCTCGGTATTCTGGGATGTGGGTAACGTATTCGACTCCAAGTGCGAGCAGATCCGTAACCCAAGCGGCTTGAAGTCCAACACCCAGTGCAACGACGTCAGCCTGAGCAATCTGGCCAGTTCCGTGGGTGTGGGTGTGACCTGGATTACTGCCCTGGGTCCTCTGAGCTTCGCCTTGGCGATGCCAGTCAAGAAACCGGATAACGCTGAAACCCAGATTTTCCAATTTTCCCTCGGCCAGACGTTCTAAGCGTCCGACCCAAGATAACGACAACGGATTCTGTAGGAGTGCATCGTGCGTAAGTTGACTCAATTGGTTCTTCTGGCAACTGTGCTGGTAGCGACCCCGGCGTTTGCCGAAATGAAAATCGCCGTCCTGAACTATCAGATGGCTCTGCTGGAATCCGATGCGGCCAAGAAGTACGCCGTGGATGCCGAGAAGAAATTTGGTCCGCAACTGACCAAGCTCAAGACCCTGGAAAGCAGCGCCAAGGGCATCCAGGATCGTCTGGTCGCCGGTGGCGATAAAATGCAGCAAGGCGAGCGCGAGCGTCTGGAGCTTGAATTCAAGCAAAAGGCCCGTGACTATCAGTTCCAGTCCAAGGAGCTGAACGAAGCCAAGGCTGTTGCTGACCGTGAAATGCTCAAGCAACTGAAGCCAAAACTCGACAGCGCCGTGGAAGCAGTCATCAAGAAAGGTGCCTTCGACCTGGTCTTCGAGCGTGGCGCCGTGATTGACGTCAAACCTCAATACGACATCACCCGCCAGGTGATCGAGCGCATGAACCAGCTGAAGTAAGCCATGACCGCGACTATCAAACTCGGTCAATTGGCCGAGTTCCTGGGGGCTACCTTGAGTGGCTCCCCGGAGAAGGAAATCACTGGGCTAGCCACCTTGCAGGAGGCTGGCCCAGCTCAGTTGAGCTTCCTCGCAAATCCCCAATACCGTAAATACCTGGGTGACAGCCAAGCCGCAGCCGTATTGCTGAAGGCCGCTGACGCCGAGACGTTTGCCGGGAGTGCGCTGGTGGTGGCTGACCCTTACGCGGCTTACGCGCGGGTGTCGCACCTGTTCGATCCGAAACCCAAAGCGGCTCCTGGTATCCATCCTTCTGCTGTCATCGCCGATGATGCTCAGGTAGATCCTGCGGCGAGCATCGGGGCTTTTGTGGTGATCGAGAGTGGTGCGCGCATTGGCGCCGGTGTGACTGTCGGCGCTCATTGCTTTATCGGTGCCCGCAGTGAAATCGCTGCAGGTGGCTGGCTCGCGCCGCGCGTGACCCTGTACCACGATGTGCGTATCGGGCAGCGAGTGGTGATTCAGTCGGGTGCCGTGATCGGCGGCGAAGGCTTTGGCTTCGCCAACGAGAAGGGCATCTGGCAGAAGATCGCCCAGGTCGGCGGTGTGCTGATCGGTGATGATGTGGAGATTGGCGTCAACACTGCCGTCGATCGCGGGGCCCTGGCCGATACCGTGATTGGCAATGGTGTGAAGCTGGACAACCAGATCCAGATCGCCCACAACGTACAGATTGGCGATCACACGGCCATGGCCGCGTGTGTCGGCATCTCTGGCAGCACCAAGATCGGCAAGCATTGCATGCTGGCCGGCGGTGTCGGCTTGGTGGGCCATATTGAAATCTGCGACAACGTATTCATTACTGGCATGACCATGGTGACCCACTCGATTACCGAGCCAGGGGCCTACTCTTCCGGTACAGCGATGCAACCCGCGGCCGAGTGGCGCAAGAGCGCGGCCCGTTTAAGGCAGCTCGACGACATGGCGCGGCGCCTGAAACATCTGGAAAAGCGTGTTGGGGACGTGACCCCTGGCAGTAATGTTTCATCAGATGGCTGATACCATTTCCATATCAAGTGTGCACAGCAGCTAGACTGCCTTCTTGATTTGCTAGAGGGGCGTGCCTTAGTCCGCGCGCTCCCAATCTTTATTACAGGCTTCCCCCCGAAATGATGGACATCAACGAGATTCGCGAATACCTGCCTCACCGTTACCCGTTCCTGCTGGTGGACCGTGTAGTGGAACTGAATGTTGAGGAAAAGCGCATTCGTGCCTACAAGAATGTCAGCATCAACGAACCATTCTTCAACGGTCACTTTCCCGCGCATCCGATCATGCCGGGCGTGTTGATCATTGAGGCAATGGCCCAGGCCGCTGGTATCCTCGGTTTTAAAATGCTCGACCTCAAGCCTGCCGATGGCACGCTTTACTATTTCGTGGGCTCCGACAAGCTGCGCTTCCGCAACCCGGTCACCCCAGGTGACCAGTTGATCCTGGAAGCCAAGTTCGTGAGCTGCAAGCGCCAGATCTGGAAGTTCGAATGCCAGGCCTCTGTTGACGGCAAGCCTGTGTGTTCCGCCGAAATTATCTGTGCGGAACGCAAACTATGAGTTTGATTGACCCTCGCGCAATCATCGATCCGACGGCCGTGCTGGCCGCCGACGTTGAGGTCGGCCCCTGGTCGATCATCGGCGCAGGTGTGGAAATCGGCGAGGGGACTGTCATCGGGCCGCACGTGATCCTCAAGGGTCCGACCCGCATTGGCAAACACAACCGCATCTACCAGTTCTCCTCGGTAGGCGAAGATACGCCGGACATGAAGTACAAGGGTGAGGAAACCCGCCTGGTAATCGGTGATCACAACATCATTCGTGAAGGCGTGACCATTCATCGTGGCACAGTGCAGGATCGGGCGGAAACGACCCTGGGTGATCACAATCTGGTGATGGCCTACGCCCATATCGGTCACGACAGTGTGATCGGCAACCACTGCATCCTCGTCAATAACACTGCGCTGGCCGGCCATGTGCACGTTGACGACTGGGCGATTCTTTCCGGTTTCACCCTGGTGCATCAGTACTGTCATATTGGTGCCCATAGCTTTTCCGGCATGGGTACCGCTATTGGCAAGGATGTGCCGGCGTTCGTCACGGTTTTTGGCAACCCTGCCGAAGCCCGCAGCATGAACTTCGAAGGCATGCGCCGGCGTGGTTTCAGCGAAGATGCCATCCACGCCCTGCGCCGCGCTTACAAAGTGGTGTATCGCCAGGGGCTGACGGTTGACCAGGCGTTGGCCGAGCTGGCCGAGCCGGCGGCGCTGTTTCCAGAAGTTGCCATCTTCCGCGATTCGATCCAGGCATCGACTCGCGGCATCACCCGCTGATCATGGCCACGCTGCGTATTGCATTGGTGGCCGGAGAAGCTTCCGGCGATATCCTCGGCGCTGGCCTGATGCGCGCCATCAAGGCGCAGCATCCAGCCGTTGAATTCATTGGGGTCGGCGGCCCGCTGATGCAGGCCGAAGGCCTGACTTCCTACTTTCCCATGGAGCGTTTGTCGGTCATGGGGCTGGTGGAAGTGCTGGGGCGCCTGCGCGAGCTGCTGGCTCGGCGCAAACTGCTGATCCAGACCCTGATCGCAGAAAAACCGGACGTCTTTATCGGTATCGACGCACCGGACTTCACCCTCAATATCGAACTCAAACTGCGTCAGGCCGGGATCAAGACCGTGCATTACGTCAGCCCGTCCGTATGGGCGTGGCGGCAGAAGCGTGTGCTGAAGATCCGCGAAGGCTGCGACCTGATGCTGACCCTGCTGCCTTTCGAGGCGCGGTTCTACGAAGAGAAGGGCGTGCCGGTCAGGTTTGTCGGCCACACCCTTGCCGATACCATCCCGCTGCAGGCTGATCGCGCCGCCGCCCGCGCCGAGTTGGGCCTGCCCGAGGGGCCGCTGGTGGCGTTGATGCCCGGTAGCCGTGGCGGTGAAGTCGGGCGCCTGGGCGCACTGTTTTTCGATGCGGCCGAGCGTCTGCTGGCCTTGAAGCCCGGGGTGCGGTTTGTACTGCCGTGCGCCAGCCCGCAACGGCGTGCACAGATCGAGGCCTTGCTGGTAGGACGTGACCTGCCGTTGACCCTGCTCGACGGTGGTTCGCACCTTGCCCTGGCGGCCTGTGATGCGGTGTTGATCGCCTCCGGTACTGCCACGCTGGAGGCTTTGCTCTACAAGCGGCCGATGGTTGTGGCCTATCGCCTGGCGCCGCTGACCTACTGGATTCTCAAGCGCATGGTCAAAAGCCCGTACATCTCCTTGCCCAACCTGCTGGCCCAGCGGTTGTTGGTGCCGGAGTTGCTGCAGGACGCTGCTACCCCCGAGGCCTTGGCCCAGACCATTCTGCCGTTGATCGATGGTGGCGAAGAGCAGACCCGCGGCTTTGACGAAATTCACCGTACCTTGCGCCGTGATGCGTCGAACCAGGCCGCAGACGCCGTGTTGACCTTGATCGGCCGCCAGCAGGAAACCCTATGAAGACGCAAATGGGCCTGGATTTCAGCCTGGTCGCCCAAACCCACGAACTGGTCGCCGGTGTCGATGAAGTAGGGCGCGGCCCGTTGTGCGGCGCGGTGGTCACGGCGGCGGTGATTCTTGATCCGAATCGTCCGATCCTCGGTCTCAACGACTCGAAGAAGCTCACCGAAGCCCGTCGTGAAAAGCTTTTTGATGAAATTTGCGAAAAAGCCCTCAGCTGGCATATCGCCCGGGCCGAAGTCGAAGAAATCGACGAACTGAACATCCTGCATGCCACGATGCTGGCCATGCAGCGCGCCGTCGAGGGCCTGCACATCACCCCCAAGCTGGCGATGATCGACGGCAATCGCTGCCCGAAGCTGGCGATGCCGGCCGAGGCGGTGGTCAAGGGTGATAGTAAGGTGCCGGCAATTGCCGCCGCCTCCATCCTGGCCAAGGTCAGTCGTGACCGTGAGATGGCGGCGTTCGAATTGATCTATCCGGGCTATGGCATAGGCGGCCATAAAGGCTACCCGACGCCCGTTCATCTGGAAGCCCTGGCTCGATTGGGCCCGACGCCGATCCACCGCCGCTCGTTTGCCCCGGTACGCCAGGCTTATGAGGTGCGCGAAAGCCTGGTCGAGCTTTAGGCGCAGGCTGATGTTTTACTCAAGGCCCGGTACAATCCGGGCCTTGTTGTTTTCACACGTATCTAGACAGGATCACTATGCCGGCTTCATTCGTTCACCTGCGCCTGCACACTGAATACTCCCTGGTCGACGGCCTGGTACGGATCAAACCGCTGGTCAAAACCCTGGTGGGCATGAATATGCCGGCCGTGGCGGTGACCGACCAGAACAACATGTGCTCCCTGGTCAAGTTCTACAAGAGCGCCATGGGCGCCGGCATCAAGCCGATCTGCGGCGCCGACTTGTGGCTGTCCAACAAAGACCCCGATAACGCCTTGAGTCGCATCAGCCTGTTGGCGATGAACGGCGTGGGTTATCGCAACCTGACTGAACTGATTTCCCGCGGTTTTATCGACGGCCAGCGCAACGGCTCGATCATCATCGAGCGCGAATGGGTAGCCGAGGCCAGCGAAGGGCTGATTATGCTGTCGGCTGCCAAGGAAGGGGAGGTCGGCCTCGCCTTGCTGGGCGGCAATCCCCAGGAGGCAGAAGTGCTCGCCCGGGAGTGGATGGCGGTGTTCCCTGACCGCTTCTACCTGGAAGTTCAGCGCACCAATCGCCCCAACGACGAAGAGCACCTGCACGCTGCCGTGGCCCTGGCCGAAAAGCTGGGTGCGCCGCTGGTCGCCACCAACGATGTGCGTTTTATCAAGAAGGAAGACTTCGAGGCCCACGAAACCCGCGTGTGTATCGGCGAAGGCCGGGCGCTGGACGATCCGCGTCGCTCGAAGAACTACAGCGAAGAGCAGTACCTCAAAAGCGCCGAGGAAATGGCTGAGCTGTTCAGCGACTTGCCCGAGGCCCTGGAAAACTCCGTCGAAATTGCCAAGCGCTGCAATATCGAAGTGAAGCTGGGCAAACACTTTTTGCCCAACTTCCCGATTCCCGATGGCATGACCATCGACGAGTATTTCCGCAAGGTGTCGTTCGATGGCCTGGAAGAGCGTCTTTCCGTCCTGCTGCCCAAGGACACCACCGAAGACTACGAGGCCAAGCGCCAGGTGTATGTCGACCGGCTGAACTTCGAGCTGGATATCATTATCCAGATGGGGTTCCCCGGTTACTTCCTGATCGTAATGGACTTTATCCAGTGGGCCAAAAGCAACGGCGTGCCGGTGGGCCCTGGCCGGGGGTCGGGTGCCGGCTCGCTGGTGGCTTATGTGCAGAAGATCACCGACCTCGACCCGCTGGAATATGACCTGCTGTTCGAACGGTTCCTGAACCCGGAACGGGTATCGATGCCCGACTTCGACGTCGACTTCTGCATGGATGGTCGCGACCGTGTCATCGAATATGTGGCCGAGAAATATGGCCGTAACGCTGTAAGCCAGATCATCACCTTTGGTTCCATGGCGGCCAAGGCGGTAATTCGTGACGTGGCGCGGGTGCAGGGCAAGTCCTACGGCCTGGCGGATCGTCTGTCGAAGATGATCCCCTTTGAAGTCGGCATGACCCTGGAAAAGGCCTACGAGCAGGAAGAAATCCTGCGCGACTTCATCAAGGTCGATGAAGAAGCCGCCGAAATCTGGGACATGGCGCGCAAGCTCGAAGGCGTGGTGCGTAACGTTGGTAAGCACGCCGGTGGCGTGGTAATCGCGCCGACCAAGCTGACAGACTTTTCGCCGATCTATTGCGACGAAGAAGGCGATGGCCTGGTAACCCAGTTCGACAAGGATGACGTGGAGGCGGCCGGCCTGGTGAAGTTCGACTTCCTCGGCCTGCGTACCCTGACGATCATCGACTGGGCGCTCAAGACCATCAACCGTGAACGCGCCAAGGTGGATGAAGCGCCGCTGGATATCGCTTTTATCCCACTGGACGACAAACCTACCTACGCGCTGCTGCAAAAAGCCGAAACCACTGCGGTGTTCCAGCTTGAATCCCGCGGCATGAAGGAGCTGATCAAAAAGCTCAAGCCCGACTGCCTGGAAGACTTGATCGCACTGGTGGCCCTGTTCCGTCCGGGCCCGCTGCAATCGGGCATGGTGGACGACTTTATCAACCGGAAGCACGGGCGCGCCGAACTGGCTTACCCGCACTCCGACTACCAGTACGAAGGCCTCAAGCCGGTACTGGCACCGACCTACGGCATCATCCTGTATCAGGAACAGGTGATGCAGATCGCCCAGGTCATGGCCGGCTACACCCTTGGTGGTGCGGACATGCTGCGCCGGGCCATGGGTAAGAAAAAACCCGAGGAAATGGCCAAGCAGCGCGGCGGCTTCATTGAGGGTTGCGCCACCAACAATATCGACGCCGACCTGGCCGGTAACATCTTTGACCTGGTGGAAAAGTTCGCCGGTTATGGTTTCAACAAATCCCACTCCGCCGCCTACGGCCTGGTGTCATACCAGACTGCCTGGCTTAAGGCCCACTACCCGGCGCCGTTCATGGCGGCGGTGCTGTCGGCGGATATGCACAACACCGACAAGGTCGTGACCTTGATCGAAGAAGTGCGGACCATGAAGCTGCGCCTCGACGCGCCGGACGTGAACGCCTCGGAGTTCAAGTTCACGGTGAACGACGAAGGTCGCATCATCTATGGCCTGGGCGCGATCAAGGGCGTGGGCGAAGGCCCGGTTGAGGCGATTACCGAGGCGCGCCAGGACGGTCCGTTCAAGGACCTGTTCGACTTCTGCGCCCGGGTCGACCTCAAGCGCATCAACAAACGTACCCTCGATGGCCTGATCCGCAGCGGCGCACTTGACCGTCTTGGTCCGTACTTCCATGACGAGTCGAAGGCCTACCAGGCCAATATCGACCGTAACCGCGCGGTACTGCTGACCGCCATGGAAGAAGCGATCAAGGCCGCTGAACAAACCGCCCGCACCCATGACAGTGGGCATGCCGACCTGTTTGGCGGGTTGTTCGTCGAAGAAGATGCCGATGTGTACGCTAACCACCGTAAGGCCAAGGAGCTGACCCTCAAGGAACGCCTCAAGGGTGAAAAAGACACCCTGGGCCTGTACCTCACCGGCCACCCGATTGACGAATATGAGGGCGAAATCCGGCGTTTTGCCCGCCAGCGCATCATCGACCTGAAACCGGCGCGCGATACCCAGACCGTGGCCGGGATGATCATTGCCCTGCGGGTAATGAAGAACAAAAAGGGCGACAAGATGGGTTTCATCACCCTCGACGACCGCTCCGGGCGTATCGAAGCGTCGCTGTTTGCCGATGCGTTCCATTCCGCGCAGTCGCTGTTGCAGACCGACGCGATGGTGGTGGTGGAGGGCGAGGTCAGCAACGATGACTTCTCCGGCGGCCTGCGCCTGCGGATCAAACGCGTAATGAGCATGGAAGATGCCCGCACCAACCTGGCCGAAAGCCTGCGCCTGAAGGTGAAAACCGAAGCGCTCAAGGGCGATCAGCTACGCTGGCTGGGGGATCTGCTCAAACGTCACCGTGGTGCGTGCCCGGTGACCATGGAGTACACCGGCAGCGATGCCAAGGCGATGTTGCAGTTTGGCGAGACGTGGCGAATTGACCCGGCTGATGGCTTGATTCAAGCATTGCGTGACCAGTTCGGGCGTGACAACGTCTTCCTCCAATACCGTTGACGGTCAGGGCTGCCCTTGTACCCCTGACCTCGACTCGACATTTAATCTCGACCTTGACGCGCCTCTCCCTTAAGGTAGGGCGCGAATAGACAACCGGCTGGCCAGGCACTCCCTGGCCGTCGACCCAAGACGGACGCTTATGAACCCGAATTTTCTTGATTTCGAACAGCCGATCGCTGACCTGCAAGCCAAGATCGAAGAGCTGCGCCTGGTCGGCAATGACAATTCGCTGAATATCGGCGATGAAATCTCCCGCCTGCAAGACAAGAGCAAGACGCTCACCGAAGACATCTTCGGCAAGCTGACCAGTTGGCAGATCGCGCGCCTGGCCCGCCACCCGCGCCGTCCGTACACCCTGGACTACATCGACCACATCTTCACCGAATTCGACGAGCTGCATGGCGACCGCCACTTCTCCGATGACGCGGCGATTGTCGGCGGCATTGCTCGCCTGGATGACCAGCCAGTGATGGTGATCGGTCACCAGAAAGGCCGTGAAGTGCGTGAGAAAGTGCGTCGCAACTTCGGCATGCCGCGTCCGGAAGGCTACCGCAAGGCCTGCCGCCTGATGGAAATGGCTGAACGTTTCAAAATGCCGATCCTGACTTTTATCGACACCCCTGGCGCCTACCCAGGCATCGACGCTGAAGAGCGCAACCAGAGCGAAGCGATTGCCTGGAACCTGCGCGTGATGGCGCGTCTGAAAACCCCGATCATCGCTACCGTGATCGGTGAAGGCGGTTCCGGTGGTGCGCTGGCCATTGGCGTCTGCGACCAACTGAACATGCTGCAATACTCCACCTATGCGGTGATCTCGCCGGAAGGCTGCGCCTCGATCCTGTGGAAAACCGCAGAAAAGGCCCCGGATGCTGCCGAAGCCATGGGGATCACCGCTGATCGCCTGAAAGGCCTGGGTATCGTCGACAAAGTGATTGCCGAACCCCTGGGCGGCGCCCACCGCGACCCGGCGGCCGCATCGGCCACCATCCGCGCCGAACTCTGCGCGCAGTTGGACATGCTCAAGAAATTCGACAACGAGGCGCTGCTGGCCCGTCGTTACGAGCGCCTGATGAGCTACGGTCTCTAAGCTACTGCATTACCCTGTGGGAGCGGGCTTGCCCGCGATAGCAATGTGTCAGTGCCAGATGGGTTGACTGGTACACCGCTGTCGCGGGCAAGCCCGTTCCCACATTGGCGTTGTATATGCTTGGCTAACGTATTCCAGTTTTGCGGCGGTAACGTGCGATGAAACCAACTCTAACCGCCAAACTCCTGCAAACCCTGGCCCCCTGGCGCGACGCCCCGGCCTGGCAGATCGCCTACTCCGGCGGACTCGACTCCACGGTTCTGCTGCACCTCCTTGCCGATCTGGCAAAAACCCAATCCTTGCCGCCACTGCAGGCTATCCATGTTCACCACGGCCTCCAGGTTGCGGCCGACGCGTGGCCAGCCCATTGCCAGGCGGTCTGTGATGCCGCCGGTGTGCCGCTGCGGGTCATGCGTGTGCAGGTGCCATCGGGTGCAAGCCTGGAGCGTGCGGCCCGTGACGCGCGCTACCAGGCGTTCGCCGAGGCAATCGGCCCAGGTGAGTTGCTACTCACTGGCCAGCACCGTGACGATCAGGCCGAGACCTTGCTGTTTCGCCTGCTGCGGGGCGCGGGAGTGCGGGGCCTCACCGGCATGCCCGCCCAGCGATCTTTGGGTGGGGGGCACCTGATGCGGCCGCTGCTGGAGGTGTCGCGAGCCGAACTGGAAACTTACGCCCGCGAGCAGCAGTTGAGCTGGATCGAAGACCCCTCCAACGGCGACCCACGCTTTTCCCGGAATTACCTGCGCCATCATGTGTTTCCCGTACTTACGGCGCGCTGGCCCCAGGCCGTGAATAGCCTGGCCCGTACTGCCGGGCATCTGGCGCAGGCCCAGGAGCTGCTCGATGAGTTGGCGCAACTGGATATGCAGGCCGCTCAACTGCCGTCGGCGTTTCCCTGGCTGGCGCTGCCATCGTTGGCACTTGCGCCACTGCGCGATCTTTCCGACGCTCGGCAGCGCAACGTCCTGCGCTATTGGCTGGCGCCGTTGACGGCGATGCCCGACAGCGAACATTGGGTTGGTTGGAGCGCCTTGCGCGATGCCAAGGAGGACGCGCAGCCGGTGTGGCGTTTGGCTGACGGCCAATTGCAGCGTTGCAACGATCGTATCTGGTGGATACCTACCAATTGGTCAGAGTTTTCCGACAGTCCTTTGAGCTGGTCGCACCCGCAAAACCCACTACAGTTACCTGGCAACGGGCAGTTGTATTTCAGCGGGCATGCCCCTGAAGGCCCTTTGAGCATCCGCTACCGCCAGGGCGGTGAAGTCATGGACGTGCCCGGCCGTGGCCGGCGCGACCTCAAGCGTCTGCTCAACGAAACGGCTGTACCGGGCTTTATCCGTGGCAGATTGCCGCTGCTGTACCAGGGCAGCCGTCTGGTGGCCGTGGCCAACCTGGCAGGGGCCTCGACAGGGCAGGGGGATGACTGGCAATTACATTGGGCGCCACCAACCTGCGATCAAGGTTTGAGCTGATAGCGCCTTTCCGGTAGACTACGCTCCCTTCTTGATACAACTTCTGTGGATTCTCCTGAAACACAGTTGTTGCCGATTACCAAGCAGTCTTTGCTGGGCGATTCCAAAAAATGTGTAGCGATCAACGTACCGGTGTTCCATTGCTGGTCTGTCACAACGCGGCGGTTTTTTTGAAAGGTGCACTGTGATTAATGCAGGTGATCGGGGGCTTCGGCCTTCCTTCGCTTTCCCCGGCGGCTCCGACCGCTTTAACGCAGACTTCTAGGGTTTTTCATGACGCGCTACATATTCGTCACGGGCGGTGTTGTTTCTTCATTGGGGAAAGGCATTGCCTCCGCTTCGTTGGCGGCCATCCTGGAGGCGCGGGGACTTAAGGTCACCATGCTCAAGCTGGACCCGTACATCAACGTCGACCCGGGCACCATGAGCCCGTTCCAGCACGGTGAAGTGTTCGTCACCCACGACGGCGCCGAGACCGACCTGGACCTGGGCCACTACGAGCGGTTCATCCGCACGACCATGACCCAGAACAACAACTTCACCACCGGCCGTGTCTACGAGCACGTGCTGCGCAAGGAGCGCCGTGGTGACTACCTGGGTGCAACCATCCAGGTGATCCCGCACATCACCGACGAAATCAAGCGCCGCATCATCAAGGGTGCAGGCGATGCCGACGTGGCGATGGTCGAGATCGGTGGCACCGTGGGTGACATCGAATCCCAACCGTTCCTCGAAGCCATCCGCCAGTTGCGTTTCGAAGTCGGCGCCAAGCGCGCGATGCTGATGCACCTGACCCTGGTGCCGTACATCGCCACCGCTGGCGAAACCAAAACCAAGCCTACCCAGCACTCGGTCAAGGAACTGCGTTCCATCGGCCTGCAGCCGGACGTGCTGGTATGCCGCTCCGATCACCCGATCGACATTTCCTCGCGTCGCAAGATCGCCCAGTTCACCAACGTTGAAGAACGTGCGGTGATTGCCCTGGAAGACGCCGATACCATCTACAAGATCCCAGGCATCCTGCATTCCCAGGGCCTGGATGATTTTGTGGTCGAGCGTTTCGGCCTGCAGTGCAATGGCGCGGACCTGTCCGAGTGGGAAGCGGTGGTTGACGCCAAGCTCAACCCTGAGCACGAAGTCACCATCGCCATGGTTGGCAAGTACATGGAGCTGCTGGACGCGTACAAGTCGCTGATCGAAGCGATGAGCCACGCGGGCATCAGCAACCGTACCAAGGTCAACCTGCGCTACATCGACTCCGAAGACATCGAAAACCAGGGCACCGCGCTGCTCGAAGGTGTGGATGCGATCCTCGTGCCAGGCGGTTTCGGCCTGCGTGGCGTGGAAGGCAAGATCACTGCCGTGCAGTACGCTCGTGAGAACAAGGTGCCTTACCTGGGTATCTGCCTGGGCATGCAAGTGGCCGTTATCGAGTTCGCTCGTAACGTGCTGGGCTGGAAAGACGCCAACTCCACCGAGTTCGATCACACCAGCGGCCACCCGGTCGTGGGCCTGATCACCGAGTGGGAAGATGCCACCGGCGCTGTCGAAACCCGTACCGAAAGCTCCGACCTGGGCGGCACCATGCGCCTTGGCGCACAGGATTGCCTGCTGGAGTCCGGCTCGCTGGTGCACGACTGCTACGGCAAGGACGTGATCGTCGAGCGTCACCGTCACCGTTACGAAGTGAACAACAACCTGCTGCCGCAGATCAAAGCGGCTGGCCTGAAAATCTCCGGTCGCTCCGGTGATGGCAAGCTGGTTGAAGTGGTCGAAGCCCCGGATCATCCATGGTTCGTCGCTTGCCAGTTCCACCCTGAGTTCACTTCGACGCCGCGCGACGGTCACCCGTTGTTCAGCGGTTTCGTTAAAGCAGCACTGACGCAACATCAGAAGAAGGCGTAAACCTGATGGCCCAGAAGATCATTCGCGTAGGCGACATCGAAATTGCCAACGACAAGCCCATGGTGCTGTTTGGCGGCATGAACGTGCTGGAAAGCCGCGACATGGCGATGCAGGTCTGTGAAGAGTACGTAAAGGTTACCGAGAAATTGGGTATCCCTTATGTATTCAAGGCCAGCTTCGACAAGGCGAACCGTTCGTCCGTGACCTCCTATCGCGGCCCGGGCCTTGAAGAAGGCATGCGGATCTTCCAGGACATCAAGCAAGCCTTCGGCGTGCCGATCATCACCGACGTCCACGAGCCTGAACAGGCTGGTGTGGTCGCCGAGGTATGCGACATCATCCAGTTGCCGGCCTTCCTGTCGCGCCAGACCGACCTGGTCGTCGCGATGGCCAAGACCGGCGCTGTGATCAATATCAAGAAAGCCCAGTTCCTCGCGCCCCAGGAGATGAAACACATCCTGAACAAGTGCGTGGAAGCGGGTAATGACCAGTTGATCCTCTGCGAGCGTGGTTCGAGCTTCGGCTACAACAACCTCGTGGTGGACATGCTTGGTTTCGGCATCATGAAACAGTTCGAATACCCGGTGTTCTTCGACGTGACCCATGCGCTGCAAATGCCTGGTGGTCGAGCCGATTCCGCCGGTGGCCGACGTGCCCAGGTACTGGATCTGGCCAAGGCCGGTATCAGCCAGTCCCTGGCAGGCCTGTTCCTGGAAGCCCACCCGGATCCGGACAACGCCAAGTGCGACGGTCCTTGCGCTCTGCGCCTGGACAAGCTGGAGCCATTCCTGGCCCAACTCAAGCAATTGGACGAACTGGTCAAGAGTTTTCCGACGGTAGAGACCGCGTAACCCGCGTTTCTCCGGTAAACTTTCCGCGCTTTATGCTCAGGCCCCCGGGCCTGAGTCTTGTCGTCTGCAAGCCTGCCCCGTTGTTCCACCCTTGCGGTCGGTCAAAAGATTTCCTTCAGCTGCGTCGTTTTCGTCAACTTTGGAGTGTTTACAACAATGGCAAAAATCGTCGACATCAAAGGTCGTGAAGTTCTCGACTCCCGTGGCAACCCCACCGTCGAAGCCGACGTGCTTCTCGATAACGGCATCATCGGCAGCGCCTGCGCGCCGTCCGGTGCTTCCACCGGTTCGCGCGAAGCGCTGGAACTGCGTGATGGCGACAAGAGCCGTTACCTGGGCAAGGGTGTCCTCAAGGCAGTAGCCAACATCAACGGTCCGATCCGCGACCTGTTGCTGGGCAAGGACCCGCTGGACCAGAAAGCCCTCGATCACGCGATGATCAAGCTCGACGGCACTGAAAACAAAGGCAGCCTCGGCGCCAATGCGATCCTCGCTGTATCCCTGGCAGCTGCCAAGGCTGCCGCCCAGGACCAGGACCTGCCGCTGTACGCGCACATTGCCAATCTGAACGGCACTCCGGGCGTGTACTCGATGCCAGTCCCAATGATGAACATCATCAACGGTGGCGAGCACGCAGACAACAACGTCGATATCCAGGAATTCATGGTGCAGCCAGTGGGCGCCAAGACCTTCTCCGAAGGCCTGCGCATGGGTACCGAGATTTTCCATCACCTCAAAGCGGTACTGAAGGCCCGTGGCCTGAGCACAGCAGTGGGTGACGAAGGTGGTTTTGCACCGAACCTGGCGTCCAACGAAGATGCACTGAAAGTGATCTCCGAAGCCGTGGCCAACGCTGGCTACAAGCTGGGCACCGACGTGACCCTGGCCCTGGACTGCGCGGCCAGTGAGTTCTACGAAGATGGCAAGTACAACCTGTCCGGCGAAGGCCAGGTGTTCAACTCCGAAGGTTTCGCGGAATACCTGAAGGGCCTGACCCAGCGCTACCCGATCATCTCGATCGAAGACGGCCTGGACGAGTCTGACTGGGACGGTTGGAAAATCCTTACCGACAAGATCGGCGAGAAGATCCAACTGGTCGGTGACGACCTGTTCGTGACCAACACCAAGATCCTGAAAGAAGGCATCGACAAGAAGATCGCCAACTCGATCCTGATCAAGTTCAACCAGATCGGCACCCTGACCGAAACCCTGGAAGCCATCCAGATGGCCAAGGCTGCGGGCTACACCGCCGTGATCTCCCACCGCTCCGGCGAAACCGAAGATTCGACCATTGCCGACCTGGCTGTGGGCACCTCGGCGGGCCAGATCAAAACCGGTTCCCTGTGCCGTTCCGACCGCGTTTCCAAGTACAACCAATTGCTGCGTATCGAAGAGCAACTGGGCGGAAAAGCCAAATACAACGGTCGTGGCGAGTTTCGCGGCTGAGTAGTTGATGGTAAAAAGACAAAGGATTGTGTCGGAAAACTCGCTGTAGAGTGAATTTGCGCACTAATCTGATGCCTATCAAGCACAAGCCTGGGTCTTCCAGGCTTCGTGCTATCAGTTGCTTCAAAAGTTTTGCATGGCTGTCTTTTTTCACTGGATACCCGATATTCGATGCGCAGTCCCAATTGGTTGTTCCTCGTCCTGCTCTTGCTGCTGGCTGGCCTGCAGTACCGCCTTTGGGTGGGCAATGGCAGTCTGGCGCAGGTGACCGACCTGACCCAGCAAATTGCCGCGCAGCACGCCGAGAACGAGGTGTTGCTGGAGCGCAACCGTGTGCTCGATGCCGAAGTGCTTGAGTTGAAAAAAGGCATGGAGACCGTTGAAGAGCGGGCTCGTCATGAATTGGGCATGGTCAAGGAGGGCGAAACCCTCTACCAGTTGGCCCAATGAGCGCCTGTTTGCCGGCCTTCTGGGCCGTGATTCCTGCCGCGGGCGTCGGTGCCCGTATGGCCGCGGACCGTCCCAAGCAGTATTTGCAGTTGGGCGGGCGCACTATTCTCGAACACAGCCTTGGCTGTTTTCTCGACCATCCGAGCCTCAAGGGGCTGGTGGTCAGTCTGGCGGTCGATGATCCTTACTGGCCCAACCTGGCGTGTGCTGCCGACCCGCGTATCCAACGTGCGGACGGCGGGGCAGAGCGCTCAGGCTCGGTGCTCAATGCACTGTTGCAACTCAATGCCCTGGGCGCCGGCGATGACGACTGGGTGCTGGTGCACGATGCTGCGCGGCCGAACCTGAGCCGCGAAGACCTCGACACGTTATTGGCGCAGTTGGCGGACGACCCGGTGGGTGGCTTGCTCGCCGTACCGGCCCGCGACACCCTCAAGCGTGTCGACAAGCGGGGGCGGGTGGTGGAAACCATTGACCGTAGCCTGATCTGGCAAGCCTACACCCCGCAAATGTTCCGCCTCGGCGCCTTGCACCGCGCGTTGGCCGATAGCCTGGTGGCTGATGCGCTCATCACCGATGAAGCCTCGGCCATGGAGTGGTCTGGCCAGGCGCCACGTTTGGTGGAAGGGCGTGCGGACAATATCAAGGTGACGCGGCCGGAGGATCTGGAGTGGCTTAGGTTGCGGTGGGCTAATCGCCGGTAGGCTGCTGGACCGAGGTGACTTCATCGCAGGCAATCCAGCTCCCATACCTGACCGCATTCCAACAGAGATACGCGGTCAGGTGTGGGAGCTGGCTTGCCTGCGATGAGGCCAGGCCAGGCACCCCAGATCACCCGCCATACTCCGGCCGCCCAGCCAACCCCTCCTTCAAGAACTCCACCAACTTGCGCACCTTTGGCGATAAATGCCGCTGTTGCGGATACAGCGCCCACACTGCCGTATTCGGCGGTTGATGGGCTTCAAGCAGTGAAACCAGCGCGCCGCTGTGCAAGTGCTCCAGCACGTAATAGTCCGGCAACTGGCACAACCCCACCCCTTGCAACGCCGCATCCAGCACCGCTTGCCCACTGTTGCAGCGCCAGTTTCCCTGCACGCGCTGGGAAAATTCGCGTCCGTCCTGCGCCAGCTGCCAAATATCCGAACTGCCGATCAGGCAGTTATGCCGGCTCAGTTCCGACAAGCTATGGGGGCGCCCGTACCGCTCCAGGTAGGACGGCGACGCACAGAGATACATGCGTCTCGGCGCCAGGCGGCTGGCGACCATTCGTGAATCCTGCAGGCGGCCCAGGCGAATCGCCAGGTCCAGGCCTTCATGCACCAGGTCGAGGGGGCGGTTGCTCAGTTCAATATCCACCCGCAATTGCGGATAAAGCCCCATGAAGCGTGTTACCAACGGCACGATAAAACGTTCGCCATAAGCCACGGCGCAGGTCATGCGCAACATACCCTTGGGTTCACTGGTCAGGTCGCCCACCGCGCGCAAGGCTTCTTCGCGTCCGTCTTGCAGGCGTTGGCAATGTTGCAGAAAGGTCTGCCCGGCCTCGGTCAGCGTGACGCGCCGGGTGCTGCGATAGAGCAGGCGGGTTTGCAGGCGTTCTTCCAGGCGTGCCACCTGGCGGCTGATATGGGACGAGGACACGCCCAGGCGTTCGGCGGCCGCGGTAAATTGGCTGCACTCGGCCACGGCGACGAACTCATCAATGCCTTCCCAGCGGTTTTCAAGCATGGTGATTATCCTAGTACAGCAATAATGTTTTGCTTTTGCCTGGATTATTAATCAATGAGCCATGTTTTACACTGCCCGTCTTACTTTTTAAGCCCCAGGAGAAACCCGGATGATCAAGTCACGCGCCGCTGTCGCCTTTGAAGCCAAGAAACCACTGGAGATCGTGGAAGTGGATGTCGCCATGCCCAAGGCCGGTGAAGTCCTGCTGCGCGTGGTTGCCTCCGGGGTTTGCCATACCGATGCCTACACCCTGTCGGGCGCCGATCCGGAGGGTATTTTCCCGTCGATCCTCGGCCATGAAGGCGGTGCGGTAGTGGAAGCGATTGGCGAGGGTGTGACCTCGGTAGCCGTGGGTGACCACGTGATCCCGCTGTACACCCCGGAGTGCGGCAAGTGCAAGTTCTGCCTGTCGGGCAAGACCAACCTGTGCCAGGCCATCCGCGCAACCCAGGGCAAAGGCCTGATGCCGGACGGCACTACGCGCTTCTCCTACAAGGGCCAGCCGATTTTCCACTACATGGGTACTTCGACCTTTTCCGAATACACCGTGTTGCCGGAAATCTCCGTGGCCAAGATTCCTAAAGAAGCTCCGCTGGAAAAAGTCTGCCTGCTGGGCTGCGGCGTCACCACCGGTATTGGTGCGGTGATCAACACCGCCAAGGTCAAGCCGGGCGATACCGTGGCCATCTTCGGCCTCGGCGGGATTGGCTTGTCGGCTGTGATCGGTGCAGTGAAGGCCAAGGCCGGCCGTATCATCGCCATCGACATCAACCCGGCCAAGTTTGAAATCGCCAAGCAACTGGGCGCCACCGACTGCATCAACCCGAAAGACTACGACCGGCCGATCCAGGACGTTATCGTCGATTTGACCGACGGTGGCGTGGACTTTTCCTTCGAGTGCATCGGCAATGTCCAACTGATGCGCGCGGCCCTGGAGTGCTGCCACAAAGGTTGGGGCGAGTCGGTGATCATCGGTGTCGCCGGGGCCGGCCAGGAAATTTCCACCCGTCCCTTCCAGCTGGTGACCGGTCGCGTCTGGCGCGGTTCGGCCTTCGGTGGCGTGCGTGGCCGCAGCGAGTTGCCAAGCTACGTGGAAATGGCCCAGAGCGGCGAAATCCCGTTGGATACCTTCATCACCCACACCATGGGCCTGGAAGATATCAATAAGGCGTTCGACCTGATGCATGAAGGCAAGAGCATTCGTACCGTCATCCATTTCTGAGGTCGGCCATGAGTCTGCAAAACCTGTCATGCCAGAAGAGCTTCGGCGGCTGGCATAAGCGTTACAAACATCATTCCGATGTGCTGGACTGCGACATGACCTTCGCCGTCTACCTGCCACCCCAGGCGGAGCAGGGCGGCAAGTTGCCGGTGCTGTACTGGCTGTCGGGGCTGACCTGCACCGATGAGAACTTCATGCAAAAGGCCGGCGCGCAACGTATGGCGGCCGAACTGGGAATAATCATCGTCGCGCCGGACACCAGCCCCCGTGGGCCGGGTGTACCGGGCGATCCGGAGAATGCCTGGGATTTTGGCCTGGGTGCCGGGTTTTACTTGAATGCCACGCAAGAGCCGTGGAGCAAGCACTATCGGATGCATGACTATGTAGTGCAGGAATTGCCGGCGTTGGTTGAAGCGCATTTCCCGGCTTCCGACAAGCGTGGCATCAGCGGGCACTCCATGGGCGGCCACGGTGCGCTGGTGTGTGCCTTGCGCAATCCTGGGCGCTACCAGTCGGTGTCGGCGTTCTCGCCGATCAACAATCCGATGGATTGCCCTTGGGGGCAGAAGGCTTTTTCCCGCTACCTGGGGGAAGAGCGTTCGAAGTGGCGCGAATGGGATGCCTGCGTGCTGATCAGCGAAGCCTCGGAAAAACTGCCGTTGCTGGTGGACCAAGGCGATCGCGACGACTTCCTCGCCACCCAGCTCAAGCCCGAGGCCTTGCAACAAGCCGCCAAGGCCGCCGGCCATCCGCTGGAGCTGCGCCTGCAGCCGGGTTATGACCACAGCTACTTCTTTATCGCCAGCTTCATCGAGGACCACTTGCGTCATCATGGACGTGCTTTGCTCGGTTAATGTCCGGCAAAAGTAGGTAGAATCACGCCCTGAATTAACTCGGGGCGTTTTTTTATGCGTATTGGCCACGGCTATGATGTGCACCGTTTCGCCGAAGGCGACTTCATCACCCTGGGCGGCGTGCGCATTGCGCACCACCATGGGTTGCTGGCTCATTCCGACGGCGACGTTGTGCTGCATGCCTTGAGCGATGCCTTGCTCGGCGCGGCGGCGTTGGGGGATATCGGTAAACACTTTCCGGACACCGATCCCACCTTCAAGGGCGCGGACAGTCGCGTGCTGCTGCGGCATGTGGTCGGCCTGATCCATGCCAAGGGCTGGAAGGTCGGTAATGTCGATAACACCATCGTCGCCCAGGCGCCCAAAATGGCCCCGCATATCGAGTCGATGCGCGCAGTGATTGCCGCCGATCTGCAAATAGAACTGGATCAAGTCAACGTGAAAGCCACCACCACCGAAAAACTCGGGTTTACCGGTCGAGAAGAGGGCATCGCCGTGCACTCCGTCGCCTTGTTGCTGCGCGCATGAACGACCTGCAACTGTTGGGGCCGCGGGCCTATGGTGAAGCACTGGGCAGCGCGGTACTCAAGGCGACGGCTGAGGACTTCCAGGTGGACGAGGTGCTGGATATCCCGCTGACCGGCGAAGGCGAGCACCTGTGGCTGTGGGTGGAAAAGCGTGGCCTGAACACCGAAGAGGCCGCGCGGCGCATTGCCAAGGCTGCCGGCGTGCCCTTGCGCACGGTCAGCTATGCCGGCCTCAAGGATCGCCAGGCGCTGACCCGCCAGTGGTTCAGCGTGCAACTGCCCGGCAAGGCCGATCCAGACCTGAGCGCGGCGGAAAACGACACCCTGAAGATCCTCAAGACCGCCCGCCACAAGCGCAAGTTGCAGCGTGGCGCCCATGCGGCCAACGGTTTTACCCTGCGCCTGACCCAACTGGTCGGTGACCACGCCGCGATCGATGCGCGCCTGCAACTGATCGCCCAACAGGGTATCCCCAACTATTTCGGCGCCCAGCGGTTTGGCCATAACGGCGGCAACGTCGTCGATGCCCGCGACTGGGCGACCCGCAAGGCCTTGCCGGAGCAGCGCAATGTGCGTTCGCGCCTGCTGTCGACCGCGCGCAGCTTTGTGTTCAATAAAGTGCTGGCGGCGCGGGTTGCCGATGGTTCATGGCAGCGCGCCCAGGTCGGTGACTTGCTGGCGTTCACCGACAGCCGCAGCTTTTTCCCGGCCGGGGAGGCGGAGTGCAGCGATCCGCGCCTGGCCATCCTCGACCTGCATCCCACCGGCCCGCAGTGGGGTGAAGGCGAATCGCCCGCCAGCGGCGCCACCCATGCGCTGGAGCAAACCGTCGCAGCGAGCGAAGCAGACCTGTGCGATTGGCTGGCCAAAGCCGGCATGAGTCAGGAGCGACGCATTCTGCGACTGCCCATTGGCGGGTTGACGTGGCATTATCCCGAGACTGACATTCTGCAATTGGAATTCGTCCTGCCGGCCGGATGCTTCGCCACTGTTTTGGTGCGCGAGCTTGTTGATCTGGTGCCGGTGGGGCAGACGGACAGCCCATGCGTATTCTGATATCTAACGACGACGGGGTCACCGCACCCGGCCTTGCCGCGCTTCATGCTGCGCTGGCCGATTACGCCGAGTGCGTGGTGGTTGCCCCGGACCAGGACAAAAGCGGCGCCAGCAGTTCGCTGACGCTCGACCGTCCTTTGCACCCGCAAACGTTGGCCAACGGCTTTATCAGCGTAAATGGCACGCCGACCGATTGCGTGCACCTGGCGATCAACAGTTTGCTGGTCGATGAGCCGGATTTAGTGGTTTCCGGGATCAACCTGGGCGCCAACCTGGGCGATGACGTGTTGTACTCCGGCACCGTGGCGGCGGCCCTTGAAGGGCGTTTCCTGGGACGCACGGCATTTGCCTTTTCGTTGGCGTCGCGCCAGGTGGATAACCTGGCGACCGCCGCGTACTTCGCGCGCAAACTGGTGGAGGCCCACGACACCCTGGTGCTGCCGCCACGTACAGTGCTCAACGTCAATATCCCCAACCTGCCCCTGGACCATATTCGCGGTATCCAGTTGACCCGCCTGGGCCATCGCGCCCGCGCCGCGGCACCGCTGAAAGTGGTCGATCCCCGTGGCAGGGAAGGCTACTGGATTGCTGCAGCGGGCGACGCCGAGGATGGCGGGCCGGGCACGGACTTTCATGCGGTGATGCAAGGTTATGTTTCGATTACCCCGTTACAACTTGATCGCACCTTCAATGATGCCTTCGGTGGTCTCGATCCCTGGCTGGAGGGGCTGCGCTGATGGCTCGTGAACAGGACGACCTGTTGCGCCGTGGCATCGGCATGACCTCCCAGCGCACCCGTGAGCGATTGATCCAGCGGCTCTACGAAGAGGGGCTGTCCAACGCCCAGGTGTTGGAAGTCATCCGTCGTACCCCGCGTCATCTGTTTGTCGATGAGGCCCTGGCCCATCGCGCCTATGAAGACACCGCGCTGCCCATTGGCCATAACCAGACCATCTCCCAGCCCTACATGGTGGCGCGCATGAGCGAGCTGCTGCTGGCGGCGGGTCCGCTGGACAAAGTGCTGGAAATCGGCACCGGCTCCGGCTACCAGACCGCCGTGCTCTCGCAGTTGGTGGAGCGGGTGTTTTCCGTCGAGCGGATCAAGGTCCTGCAGGACCGGGCCAAGGAGCGCCTGGTGGAATTGAACCTGCGCAATGTGGTGTTTCGCTGGGGGGACGGCTGGGAGGGCTGGCCGGCATTGGCGCCCTATAACGGCATCATCGTGACGGCCGTGGCCACGGATGTGCCTCAGGCGCTTCTCGACCAACTGGCCCCGGGTGGGCGCCTGGTGATTCCGGTCGGGTCGGGTGAAGTGCAGCAACTGATGTTGATTGTGCGCGAAGAAGAAGGTTTTTCGCGGCATGTCCTGGGGGCAGTGCGTTTTGTGCCGTTACTTAATGGGCCGCTGGCCTGATCATTTATGACGGCGCACTGAATTCTATTGCCGGGTATGTGTCTTACAGCGGGGTTCATTGAGTCAACATCAAGTTGGGTAGTTACTTAACGAGATGAATTTTTCGTTTCTACCTTGTTGCCGGTTAAAGTCCGGCAGCCAGTTATACTGGCGACATATTTCAAGCCTGATACAGGCGTTCATGTTTCAGCCACCACAAAGGGAGCGGCGGGTGAGTCTCACAGTCATTGCGCAGCGTATGAGTAAAACGAGCTTTCAGCGACTGGTGATTGGCCTTGTCTTGAGTTCCTTGTTGGCTGCCTGTTCCAACACAGGCGGCGGGGCACGGGTCGTCGACCGCAATAGCGCGGCACCGCAGCGGCCTACGGTGACCACCGGGCAGTACGTGGTGCGCAAGGGCGATACTATGTTCTCGATCGCCTTCCGTTATGGTTGGGATTACAAGGCGCTGGCCGCGCGGAACAACATCCCGGTGCCCTATACGATACATCCGGGGCAAACGATACGTTTCGATGGGCGCACGGGTTCGGCACCCACGGCAGTTGTGACAAAATCCGGTTCCTCGGCTTCTTCTTCCAGCAAGACGACGGTCTTCACCCGGCCTGCAGGCACCGCTGCGCCGGCGGCTGCGAGGAAGCCGGCACCCGCGCCGTTGCCACCTGTGGGGCCTGCGCCGAAGGGTTGGGGATGGCCCTCAAATGGCATTCTTATTGGAAAATTCTCTTCAAACGGTAGTTTGAATAAAGGCATTGATATCGCCGGGGATTTGGGACAGCCTGTTTTAGCTGCGTCTGATGGGACTGTTGTATACGCCGGGAGTGGTTTACGGGGCTACGGCGAATTGGTCATCATCAAACACAGCGATACCTACGTCAGTGCCTACGGTCATAACCGCAGGTTGTTGGTTCGGGAGGGGCAGCAAGTCAAAGTCGGACAGACAATTGCCGAGATGGGGTCAACTGGTACAGACCGGGTGAAACTGCACTTTGAGATTCGCCGCCAAGGTAAGCCTGTAGATCCACTGCAATTCCTACCCCGGCGTTGATGTGTTGTCAGCCTGTTCCCTCACGTAGAAGGAACAGGCTCCAGCGTTGCCAAGGATAAAGGCGTCGCTTGAGCTTGAGGTCGAACTCACCAAAGGACTATAACAATGGCTCTCAGTAAAGAAGCGCCGGAGTTTGACATCGACGATGAGGTTCTCCTTATGGAGACCGGCATCGGTGCGGATTCGATGTCGAATGAGGGACCCGCTGTACCTTCAGTTCGTACCAAGTCCAAAAACTCCACAGCGTTAAAACAGCATAAGTACATTGATTACACCCGGGCGCTCGATGCGACCCAGTTGTATCTCAATGAAATCGGCTTTTCCCCCTTGCTCACTCCCGAAGAAGAAGTCCATTTTGCGCGACTGTCGCAAAAGGGTGATCCTGCTGGGCGCAAGCGCATGATTGAAAGCAATCTGCGACTGGTGGTGAAAATCGCCCGACGCTATGTCAATCGTGGGCTGTCCCTGTTGGACTTGATCGAAGAGGGCAACCTCGGCCTGATCCGGGCAGTGGAGAAGTTTGACCCCGAGCGGGGTTTTCGCTTCTCGACCTACGCTACCTGGTGGATTCGCCAGACCATCGAACGGGCAATCATGAATCAGACCCGGACCATCCGGTTGCCGATTCATGTCGTCAAGGAGCTTAACGTGTACCTGCGGGCAGCACGTGAGCTCACTCAAAAGCTGGATCATGAACCATCGCCTGAAGAGATCGCCAACCTGCTGGAAAAACCGGTGGGAGAGGTCAAGCGCATGCTGGGTCTTAATGAGCGTGTGTCTTCGGTCGATGTCTCGCTGGGTCCGGATTCCGATAAAACCCTGCTGGACACCCTGACGGATGACCGACCAACGGATCCGTGTGAGCTGTTGCAGGACGATGACTTGTCGCAGAGCATCGACCAATGGCTTTCGGAGCTGACGGACAAGCAGCGCGAAGTGGTGATTCGCCGCTTCGGTCTACGTGGCCATGAGAGCAGTACCCTGGAGGATGTTGGCCTGGAGATCGGCTTGACCCGCGAGCGGGTGCGGCAGATCCAGGTTGAGGGTCTCAAGCGTTTGCGGGAGATCCTGGAGAAGAATGGCTTGTCGAGTGAGTCGTTGTTTCAGTAACGGCTTGTAAGGTAGCTATGAGAACGCCCGGTGCATGGGAATGCACCGGGCGTTTTGCGTTGTGGGAGCCCGGCTTGCCGACGATGGCGACCTTGAGGGCGGCTCTCGCTGGCAAGGGCAGCATCAAATTCCAGGCATAAAAAAACCCCGCTTTTAAGGGCGGGGTTCTTTCGACTAAGTCAGTACAAGTTAGATAACTTGAACTTCTTCAGCTTGCATGCCTTTCTGACCGCGGGTAGCGATGAAAGAAACCTGTTGGCCTTCTTTCAGGCTTTTGAAGCCGTCGGATTGGATAGCTTTGAAGTGAACGAACAGGTCGTCACCGGATTGTGGAGTGATGAAGCCGAAGCCTTTTTCATCGTTGAACCACTTAACGGTACCAGTTTGGCGATTAGACATGGTGTATCTCCTTGGACAAAGTTAACTGCGACTCAGGAAAAGCCCTGGCCGAGACTGAGTGCAAAGAGCAGGAAAAATTCTTGGAGATGGTTGGATCGAAATTCAACATATCGTGTAGAGATTCTCAGTGACACAAGCAGCACAGTGGCGCCACCTTAACCCTTTTTCCGGAACGTGCCAATGGTATTTCCGAAGGTTTCTCTATTTTCGTGACTGGCGGTGCCTTTTACAGGCCTGCGGCCCTTTAATTCAGGGGCAGGGCCCGCCCCATACGGCTGACAGTGATCGGGCGCAACTTAATCAAGAAAAACCCCCGCGTCCTTTGAACCGCGAGGCCAGCCCCGGTAAGATGCCCAACAGAATTTTCCACCTCGCTATTCAGGACACCCGCCATGAGCATCAAATCGGACAAGTGGATTCGCCGCATGGCGCAAGAGCACGGCATGATCGAACCCTTCGTCGAGCGCCAGATGCGCGGAGAGGGCGCCGAGCGCCTGATTTCGTTCGGGGTTTCCAGCTATGGCTACGATGTGCGTTGCGCCGATGAGTTCAAGGTGTTCACCAACATCAACTCGGCCACCGTCGATCCGAAAAATTTCGATGAAAAGAGTTTCGTCGATGTGAAGAGCGACGTGTGCATCATCCCGCCAAACTCCTTTGCCCTGGCGCGCACTGTCGAGTTCTTCCGTATTCCGCGCAATGTGCTGACCATCTGCCTGGGCAAGAGCACCTACGCGCGCTGCGGCATTATCGTCAACGTGACTCCGCTTGAGCCGGAATGGGAAGGCCACGTGACCCTGGAGTTTTCCAACACCACCACCTTGCCGGCCAAGATCTACGCCAATGAAGGCGTCGCACAGATGCTGTTCTTCGAATCCGACGAAGAGTGCGAAGTGTCCTATAAAGACCGTGGCGGCAAGTACCAGGGCCAGCGCGGCGTCACCCTGCCACGCACCTGATCGAAACGTCTTACAGGGCAAGGGAATTTGTCAGCGGGCAGGCACTCTATTGGGAGTACTGCCTCGGCGCGTGCACAGCGCGCCGAGCCACGCTTGAGGAGTACCCTATGAAGATCGACCCGCGAATCAGCGCCGAACTTGCCCGGCTTGAACCCAACCAGATTGGTGTTCTGGCCTGGTCCCTGATGGCCGACCCCGCCGCCGGCGGCATCCCTGGCCAGCCTGACCCCGATACCCCGGAACAACCTACCGAGCCTGGTGTGCCGACCCTGCCGGATGAGCCACCACCCGCGCCAGTGGCCTGACAGGCCTCCACAAACCGCTGGTAGCTTTTGTGGTGGCGAGCGGGCTTGCCCGCGTTGGGCTGCGCAGCAGCCCTGAAACCTGGCGCCGCGGTGTATCTGAAGACAGGCGGCAACGTTACAGGGGCTGCTACGCAGCCCGACGCGGGCAAGCCCGCTCGCCACAGTAAGGCCTCTTGCCTTGGCCTCTTACTTCAGATTGCCACTTAGAAACTGCCGCAAACGCTCGCTTTTCGGGTTGCCCAGCACGTCTTCCGGCGTGCCTTCCTCCTCCACCAGCCCGTGGTGCAAAAACAGCACCTGGCTGGAAACCTTGCGCGCAAAACTCATCTCGTGGGTCACCATGATCATGGTCCGCCCCTCTTCAGCCAGGCCCTGGATCACCTTCAGCACTTCGCCCACCAGTTCCGGGTCGAGGGCCGATGTCGGCTCGTCGAACAGCATCACCTCCGGCTCCATCGCCAGGGCGCGTGCGATCGCCACTCGCTGTTGCTGGCCCCCCGAGAGGAACGCCGGATACTGCTCGGCCACCCGTGCCGGCAGCCCTACCTTCTCCAGATAACGCCGGGCACGGTCCTCGGCGTCCTTTTTGCTGCAGCCCAGGACCCGGCGGGGGGCCATGCTGATGTTTTCCAGCACGCTCATATGGCTCCACAGGTTGAAGTGCTGGAACACCATCGCCAGGCGGGTGCGCAGGCGCTGTAGCTCGGCTTCGTCGGCCACGCGCATGCCGTGGCGGTCGCTGACCATACGGATCGGCTGGCCATCCAGGCTAATGGCGCCGTCATTGGGTTGTTCAAGAAAGTTGATGCAACGCAGGAAGGTACTTTTCCCCGAGCCGCTGGCGCCGATCAGGCTGATCACATCACCGCTTTTGGCCTTTAGCGAAACACCTTTGAGCACTTCATGGTCGCCATAGCTTTTATGCAGGCCTTCAACGGTCAGTTTGTACATGGGGCGTGCATCCTCAAGGCGATAGTAAATAGCCGCTGCGATAGGGCGTAAGGCCGGCGACATGGGCAATCACCATGCCGGCCGTGGCCATGCGCCGTAGCGAGCGGGCGTACATCAGGCCGGCATGGCGGCAGTGAACGGGGGTGACGCGGTCGTGAATGGGGTCAATGACCTCGGCGACCAACTGCCCGGCCTCCAGGTATTCTCCTGGCAGCGCGTGGAACACCAGCAAGCCACCTAGCGGGGTTGCCACCGGTTCGACGGCAGCCAGCGGCGTGGCGGGGTAGGGCAAGTCGGGCAGGGGTGCAGGTTCGCCGCTGATGGCGCCAAATCGGATCAGATAGTCGATGATCGCCTGGCAATCGAGACTGGCCAGGCCGTGATTGACATCGCCTTGGCCGCGCAACTCCAGGGTCACGGAAAAACTGCCCTGGGGAATCTCGAAGCGCTCGCCAAAACGTTGCTGCAATTGCCACCAGAGCAGGGTGAAACACTCATCGAAGGATTGCCCCCCGGAATCGGTGGCCAGCAGGCAGGCTTCGGCGCCGATGTAACGGGCCAGCGGCTCGACCTGCGGCCAGGCCTCGGGCGTGGTGTAAAGGTGGGCGACGGCTTCGAAGTCGCAATGCAGGTCCAGCACCATATCGGCATCACAGGCCAGGCGTTGCAGCACCAGGCGCTGGGATTGCAGCTGCGTGGCCGGTACATGGCGGTCGAGGGCCTGGCGCAGGCTGTCGCGGATCAGCGCGACGTTGCGCCTTGGATCATCCCCCAGCCGGCCCTCGACCTGATTGCCGACCTCGTCACTGAGGTCGACAAACAGGCGATTGAAATTCTGCCCGCTCTCCAGCTCGTAGCGGCCCAGGGGAATGTCCATCAGCACTTGCTCCAGGCCCACTGGATTGGCCACCGGCACCAGCACGATTTCGCTGCGCAGGCGGCCGGCTGCAGCCAGTTCCGCCAGGCGTACCTTCAAGTGCCAGGCCACCAGCATGCCGGGCAGTTCGTCGGCGTGCAGCGAGGATTGGATGTAGATTTTGCCTTCGGCCTGCTCTGGCCCGAAGTGAAAGCTGTGGATCTGCCGTGCCGTGCCTGGCACGGGGGCGAGGAGGGGATGAATCTGTTGCCGCATAGGGGCTCCTTAATGGCTCGGCCCGAGAAAGGCCAGCCAGCGCCGCTCCGCCAGACGAAACAGACCGACCAGGGCAAAGGTCACGGTCAGGTAGATCAGCGCAGCGATACCAAACGATTGGAAAGTCAGGAAGGTGGCCGAGTTGGCGTCCCGGGCGACTTTGAGGATGTCCGGGATCGTCGCGGTAAAGGCTACCGTCGTCGAGTGCAGCATCAGGATCACTTCATTACTGTAGTACGGCAATGAACGGCGCAGGGCCGACGGCATGATCACGTAGGCGTAGAGTTTCCAGCCGCTCAGGCCATAGGCTTTCGCCGCTTCGACCTCACCATGGGCCATGCTGCGGATGGCTCCGGCGAAGATTTCCGTGGTGTAGGCGCAGGTGTTGAGGGCAAAGGCCAGAAGGGTGCAGTTCATCGCGTCGCGAAAAAACGCATCCAGCAATGGTTGTGCGCGAACCGCAGCGAGGCTGTAGATACCGGTGTAGCAGATCAGCAGCTGGATATAGAGCGGTGTGCCGCGAAACAGGTAGGTGTAGAACTGCACCGGCCAACGGACCCAGCGCTTGGGTGAGACGCGGGCGATGGACAGTGGGATCGACACCACGAAACCCATGCAGATCGAGGCCGTGAGCAGCCACATCGTCATGGCCAGGCCGCTCATATGGTTGCCATCGCTGTAGAGGAAAGGCCGCCAGTACTCCTGCAACAGTTCGATCATCGCACGGCCTCCCGTGAGCCGGCGGCGTAACGGGCTTCCAGCCTGCGCAGGACGAAGTTTGATGCGCTGGTAATGGCCAGGTAGATCAAGGCCGCCACTACCAGGAAAAAGAACAGTTGGTAGGTACTTTTGCCGGCATCCTGGGCAGCCTTGACCACGTCGGCCAGGCCGATGATCGACACCAGCGCCGTAGCCTTGAGCATCACCATCCAGTTATTGCCAATGCCCGGCAAGGCGAAGCGCATCATTTGCGGGAAGGTCACGTAGCGAAAGCGCTGCCCGCGCTTGAGGCCATAGGCCGTGGCGGCCTCGAGCTGGCCGCGGGGCACGGCGAGGATCGCGCCGCGAAAAGTCTCGGTGAAATACGCACCGTAGATAAAGCCCAGGGTAATCACCCCGGCGCCGAACGGGTTGATCTCGATGTATTCCCATTCCATGTAGTCGGTGAAGCTGGTCAGCCAGGTTTGCAGGCTGTAGAAAATCAACAGCATCAGCACCAGGTCCGGCACGCCGCGAATCAAGGTGGTGTACAGCTGCGCGGGAATGCGCAACAGCGCCAGGCTCGACAACTTGGCGCTGGCGCCGATCAGTCCCAGCAGCACGCTGACGGCCAGGGACAGCACCGACAGCTTGATGGTCATCCAGGTGCCTTGCAGCAACAGCGGGCCAAACCCTTTCAAGCTGAACGCGCCAAGCCCGAGGGTCTGCAACAGGTCTTCAAACATGGGGTACGCCTTTGGCAATCGGTAGTGCGCCCACCCCTTGGAGCGGCGGGCGCCGCAGCGTTATTTGCCGCTGTACAGGTTCAGATCGCCGAAGTGTTTTTTCTGGATGGTGGCGTAGGTGCCATCATCGTGTAACGCTTTGATACCTTTATCCAGAAGGGCTTTGAGCTCTTTGTTACCTTTTGCGATGCCGACTGCGGTCTTGGAGGGCAGCAATTCGCTGTCTACGGGCTTGCTGACTTCATAGCCCGCCCCTTGTGGCGATTTCAGAAAGCCCAGTTCGGCCTGCAGCATGTCCTGGATCGACGCATCCAGGCGGCCCGAGGTCAGGTCGGCATAGACTTGGTCCTGGTTCTGGTAGGCCTGGGTTTTCACTCCGGCCTTGTCCAGCACAGCCTTGGCGTAGGCTTCCTGGATGGTGCCTTGTTCATAGCCGACGGTCTTGCCCTTGAGAGAGGCGATGTCTTCGCTCAGGCCCGAGCCTTTCTTGAATACATAGGAGGTCGGCCCGGAAAACAGCTCGCTGGAGAAGTCGATGACCTTCTCGCGGGCCGGGGTCACGGTCATGGACGAAATCACACCGTCGAACTTCTTGGCTTTCAGGCCCGGGATCATGCCGTCAAAGTCACTTTCCACCCACTTGCAGGTGACCTTCAGCTCCGCACAAATGGCATTGCCCAGGTCGATATCGAAGCCCACCAGGCTGCCGTCGGCGGCCTTGGATTCAAATGGCGCATAGGAAGGGTCCACACCAAAACGCAATTCTTTGTATTCCTTGGCCAAGGCGGTACCGGCGGCCATGCACAGTGCGAGTGCAGAAAGGGTCAGCAATGCTTTTTTCATTATGTAATCCCTGGGAACCAAGATAAGCGCTTGTGGCGCGATTAGGACTGTTACTGAACGGTGTCAGACGAATCGCAAGTAGCAATTTCTGCACCATAGTTCTGAACAGTCTTTTTAATTGGCGGGATTACACGAAGGGTAACGTAGGAAGCGCCCGATATCGGGCGCTAAAAATCTTCAGCACCATCGCAGTGCGGGCGGGGCGCCTACGTGGGATTACTTTCCCGGAACCAGGGTCAGACGAGTCTTGCCATACACCTTTTCAAAGTTCTGTGGCTGCATCGGGAAGCTCAGGTATTGCGCCTTGAGCCACGGATCAATGCCATTGGCATAGTTCGGGCTGGCAGGGTTGCCGGATTGGCCGATCCCGCCTTGACCCATCATCGGTTCCACCTGGCCGAAATCGACAATCATGCGCAGGGCCTGGACTTGGCTGGTGGCGAAATCCTGCCCCCAATTGTAAGGCGTTGCGTTCAACGTACTGTGATCGCCGCCGGCTGCCAATGGGCCGCGAATCGTCTGGCCGCCGGTGTTTTTCCAGGTGTAGCTGTGCAGTTTGCCCCATTGCCAGGCCTTGTGATCTGCGCCCAACTGGCTGTCGCCGGCGGTGATTGCAGCAGCCAGGCTGCGGGCGAGAATCGCCGGTTTGTCTTCTTTGCCAGGGGTGCGCAGGTCGTCCCAGAACGGGCTGTCTTCACGCCCCAGCAGATGGTCGGCCTGGGCCGCGTAGGACAGGTTGGCGTTGCTGACAAAGGCTTTCCAGGTGGCGCTGGATTCCGGGCCCAGCTCGTCGAGGAAAATCTGCCTGGCGCTTTCCTGCAGGAACAGTTGGTAGATCGCGGCGTCGGCCGAGGTGGCTGCCAGCCGCCCGTCGAACGCCATCAGGCGGCCCAGGGCCTGCTGCGCCTTGGCCCGCTCAGCGGCAGGCAGGGCATCAATCGCCTGCTTCAGTGGCTGGGCCATGCCCGGCGCCTGGAACATGCTTTTGAGTTTGGCGGCGAACAGCGTGGTCTGGTCGTACTGCATGGCGATCACGCTGCGGCTGTCGTGCTTGCCGTTGCCGGCCAGTTGCGCCAGGCGTTCGCTGCGCTCCGGCGCGGCCCAGGAGTTGGACAGTTGCATGCCGTAGCCGTGGGGCACCGTACGCTGGTTGGCCGTGCCGACCCAGCCCTGTGGCGGGTCCTGGTCATAGGGATGCAGCATCGCATCGGCGTAGCCGTCCCAGTCAAAGCGCCCGTCCCAGCCCGGCGAGGGCAGCAGGCCTTCACCTTCGCGGCGGTTGGGGAACCGCCCGGTGACCTGCCAGCCGATATTGCTGGCGTCGGCAAATACCATGTTCAGGGCGATGGCCCGAATCTCGCGGCTGGCGTCCGAGGCTTTTTCCACATTCTGCGCCCGGGACAGGTCGAAAAACGCATCCAGGCTCTTGTCGTCCTTGAAACTGGCGGTTTGCAGGGCCAGGCCGTAACCGCTGGTCAGCGACTGGGCGCTGTTGAGCAACGGTCCGTGGCGGGTTTCGTACACCGCCTCGCGAATCGGCCGCTGGCCCTTGGCGAAGAAGGTTTCGTTACGCACGATTGTCGGCAGCCATTTGCCGTTGTGCTCGTAGTACAGCGCGCTGCCCTGGCGTTTGACCTTCTCCAGGAACAGGTCCTGGGTATCGCCGGACACCTGGCTCATGCTCCACGCCACCTTGCCGTTGAAACCGGACAGCAAGGTAGGAATCCCGGCAATCGACACCCCGACCGCCTGGTATTTCGGCGCGCGGATTTGTACGAAATTCCACAGGGACGGCGCCTGCATAGGCGTAGACAGGTCGTTGGCCAACAGGCTGCGACCACTGCGGCTGCGTTGCGGGGCGATGGCCCAGTTGCTGGAGGTGGAAACCCCAAGGGTGTTAAGGCTGCCCAGGTGTTCGTTGATGCTGTTGAGCGTGGCAAGGCCGGGAATCTGCCCGAGATTGACGCCCTTGAGCTTGTCGGACTCCGCCACAGGCAGCGGTTCGTCCGGGTAGCTTGGGGTCAGCCAGGCGAGTTTGTCGGCGCCGACTTTTTGCGCCAGTACCAGGGCGGACAACTCTTCCTGCAGGTTGGCCGACTCACTGAAATTCAGCAGGCAAAACAACAGCGCCGAGTCCTCCGGCTTCCAGTACTCGGGCTTGTAGCCAGTCTGGGCCAGGTCCGTCGGCAGTTTGTCGCGGTAGCGGAACAGGTAGGCGTTGACCCCGCGGGCATACACTTCAAAGAAGCGCTTGAGGCGCGGCGACGAGGCGTTGTACAGCTCGCTGGCGCTTTTCTTCAGGTTGACGGCGCGCATGAAGCGGTCGACATCCAGCACGTCCGGACCGGACATCTCCGCCAGTCGGCCCTGGGCCAACAGGCGCAGGGTAACCATCTGGTTGATTCGGTCGCTGGCGTGCACATAACCGAGGGTGAACAGTGCGTCGTGGAAGGTATTGCTTTCAATCAGCGGCATGCCCTGGCTGTTACGCCGTACGGAAACATTCTGCGCCAGGCCCTTGAGCGGCTGCACGCCGGAAACGGGGGGCAGGGTGTCCTGGCTGTTCAGGGACTGGCAACCGGCCAGGCCCAAGGCACTGGCCACTGCCGCGGCAACGCCGAACCGGGGAAGAAAACGTGAAAGGGCTGGCGAGGCCATGGCAAAGCTCCTGCGGGGGGTAGCGTCAGTAAAGGCGCTACGTTAGTGAGCGCGGCGAACCGACGCAAGCGGGAGGCGATGCTAATTTTCAGGATTTGATTGAGCACATGTGCGAGCTGTCGAGCTTTAGCCAGGCTGCGATAGGAGCATCGTGCTGTATCTGGCAGCCCCAGCGCCTGCATCGCAGCCTCGCCGGGGGCTCGACAGCTCCCACAGGGGGGAGCGTGCATCAGGGTTTCGGCGGGTTGACCTTCTGCACCAGGTCATAGGCTCGCACTGTCGCCGGGCGTTCCTTGATCAGGTTGAACCAGCGATGCAGGTGGGGGAAATCTTCCAGGCGCTGGCTCTGCCATTTGTGGGACACGATCCACGGGTAGATCGCCATATCGGCAATGCTGTAGGTCTCGCCGGCAACGAAGCTGCGGTCCGCCAGGCGCCGGTCGAGCACGCCATAGAGGCGCGCGGTTTCATCGACGTAGCGTTTGATCGCGTAGGGGATTTTTTCCGGGGCGAACTGGCTGAAATGGTGATTCTGCCCGGCCATCGGGCCCAGGCCGCCCATTTGCCAGAACAACCATTGCAGCACTTCCTGGCGACCGCGCAGGTCCTTGGGCAGGAACTGGCCGGTTTTTTCCGCGAGGTACAGCAGGATGGCTCCGGATTCGAACAGCGAAATCGGCGCGCCACCGTCGCTCGGGTGCTGGTCGACAATGGCAGGAATGCGGTTGTTGGGAGCGATCTTCAGGAAGTCTGGCTTGAACTGGTCGCCCTGGCCGATGTTGATCGGGTGCACCTCGTAGGGCAGGCCTGCTTCTTCCAGGAACAACGAAATCTTGTGACCGTTGGGGGTGGTCCAGTAATACAGGTCGATCATGAAGCTCTCCAGGATTGGTGATGCTTGAACGGGCAGGACGCCCGCTGATGTGCCTGTAGGTATAGGTAGTGCTCAGCTACCGAAAATTCAATGAAATATTTGCGTCTAACGATAGAACTGTAGGAGCCGGCTTGCCGGCTCCTGCGGGACGCGTATCAGGCGCCGTGGCACTTCTTGAACTTCTTCTCGCTGCCGCATGGGCATGGATCGTTGCGGCCAACGTCCTTCAATGCGTTGCGCACCGGTTCCTGGTGGGCATGGCCGCAGTTCGGGCCGTGGACATGACCATGGTCGTGATCGTGGTGATCGTGATCGTGGTTGCAGTCAGGACCATGGACATGGGGTTGCTGAGTCATTGGTGTCGCTCCGGAATAAAATCGCCGGGGATTATCTCGCCATTGCGCATCACGTGCACGTCGTTACCGATGAATAATCCGGTTTTCAACTCACCTTCCAGGCGATAGGGGATGGGGCGGTGCGGATTTTTCAGCAGGTCGGCGATCTCCCGCACCTGTGGCCACAGGTTGGTGCGCACCGTGACCTTGAAAAATCCCCGGCCATGGGGCGGTATGGTCAGCCACTCGTTGGATTCGCCCTCGGTCAGCTCCACGTCAGCCAGGCTGATCTTATAGATCAGGCCGCGCACGGTGAGGTCCGAGTCGTCACGGTTATCCACGCGAAAGTGCAGCTTGAATTTCTGCTCCAGTAGCTTGGCCCGCACCAACTCGACCTTGACCAGGTGGATCTGTGGCGGCGGCGTGTCATCGGCGAACCAGGACGCACAGCCCGAGAGGCCAACGGTCAATACCATTAAACAGCTGTAGGTTCGTAATCGGCTGACCATGACGCAATCCCTTGTAGGAGCCGGCTTGCCGGCGATGGTCGTCAACGATGACGAGTGTTGTGTGGTTTAACGCAGTGTCCTTGGTTTTTAAAGGTAACTGGAACAGCACTTCTTGAACTTCTGCCCACTGCCGCACAGGCAGGCATCATTACGCCCGGCCTTCACCTCCACCGTAGGATCAATAAAGTACCAACGCCCATCGTTCTGTACGAAAGACGACTGTTCGCGGTGGCTGTGTTCGCCGGTGCTGTCATGCCAGCGTGCGGTAAAAGTGACAAAGGCATGTTCCGGCTGCCCACCAAACACCTCGGAGCTTTCCACCTCCAGGCCGAGCCAGGTGCTTTGCGCGCTCCAGGCCCCGATGGCATCACGGTCGAGGCCGTTCTGTTGTGCCGGTAGCGTAGTGGCCACCAGATAATCCACCAGCCCCAGCACATAGGCGCTGTAGCGTGAGCGCATCAACGCGGTGGCGCACGGCGCGGGGTGGCCAGTGTGGTAATGGCCGCAACAGGCATCCAGCAGGTTGCCGCTGCCGCAAGGGCAAATGGATGTACTCATGGTTACCACCAATACTTTCCGAAATTTTCCGGGTTGGCCCAGAACCGGGCATTCAGCCAGTCCGGCACTTGTTTGTATTCAAGCAGATCGTAGGTAAACAGCGTCAGTACCTGATTGTCGCGGCAAAACTGCTCATTGGTCTGCAGGGCCAGGGAGAAAAAGTCGGTGTCCTTCCAGCCGCAGGCGGCAAGGTCGGCGAGAACGGCGATGCGGCTGGCATTGAGGTTGCGCACGCCGCCCAGCAGCTCCAGACCTGCACGTTTTGACAGGTGCTCCAGGCAATCGACCACCAGGGCCAGGTCAAATCGCTGGGCGGCCACCTCAGGTGGCAATGGCCCAGGCCCGGCGACGCAGACCACGGTGTCAGGGTGCGCCTGCTGGAATGCCTCCAGCGCCGGGAAGTGGCCGGCGCCCAACACCAGCAGGCGTTTGGGGGCTTGGCGATCAAGCAGGGCAGCGAGTGCTTGCTGCGGAGTACGGGAAGAATTGCCGGCGGTCATCGAAGATCCTCACATCAGAACCTTCAAGACTAGCCTGCTTGAGCGTGCGGGCCTAGAGCGGGCGCTCGCCTGTCGACCGGAAAAAGCGGCCTCGGCCAATGAATACGGGGGTATGGCCGGCTGGCGCAGATGAAAAGAGCGGTCTTTACTCCACCCATCGGCTTGCGGCCGATCCCCTCAGGAGAAATCAAATGAGCATCATGCGGACAGCTCTACCCTTGGTTCTGCTAACCGGAGTATTGACAGGTTGCGCAGGCTTGCAAAAAACCGACTGGCCCACCTGTGCCGCCCTCGGCGGCGTAACCGGGGCCGCGCTGGGCGCTACCGAAAGCTCTTCATGGGCTGGCGGTGGCGCATTGTTGATTGGCGGCATGGCCGGCGCCTATTGCTGGGTGCATGGCGACGGTGACGAAGACGCGGATGGCGTCCCGGACAGTCGCGACAAGTGCCCGGGCACCCCGAAGGGCGTGCAGGTGGATGCCAACGGCTGCCCGCCGGTACCTGAGGCGGTCGTCGTCGAGGAAGTGGTCGTGGTCCAGGAAGAGACCATCGTGATTCGTGATGTGCACTTCGAGTTCGATTCGGCCCGGCTGACGGCCGCCGACAAAACCAAGCTCGACACGGTTGCCACACGCCTGAAACAGGAAGCACCGACTGCGCAGTTGCGGGTCAGCGGGCACACCGACAGCGTCGGTAAAGATGCCTACAACCAGAAACTTTCGGAAAAACGCGCCCGTTCGGTGACCGAGTACCTGGTCAGCTCCGGCGTGCCCCGCAGTAACTTTGTGTCGGTGACGGGGGCCGGTGAGAGCCATCCGGTGGCCGACAACAAAACCGCCGACGGCCGCGCCCAGAACCGTCGCGTGGAAATTCAAATCAACCGCTAAGACATTTCTGATATGCCCCTGGGCGGTGCCAGGGGCATTTCTTACAGCTGTATCAGACGAATCTCGGCGATCTGGCCGCCAAGTCGCAGCCTTCTCAAGTTTTTTAATCCTTCACTGGCAAATCGCCTGTAGAACTCGTTACTGTGCGCCCAAAGAATAATGTGCAAGGGGGCGTAGGGCATGAAGCTGTTGCTAGGATTGGGGAAGTTGCTGGCGATGCTGTTCTGGACGGTGGTGCTGGTCAACCTGTTCAAACCGCTGACTAATCCATTTCATCTGTTGGTCAACCTGGTCGGCAGCCTGTTGTTGCTGGTCCATCTTCTGGAGTTGGTGTTGTTCAACGCCAGCGTCAAACATCGTGCTCACCCCTGGCGTGACCGCCTGCTGATCCTGTTGCTGGGGATGTTCCATATAAAGAGCCTGCCTGCGCCTACGGCTAACCAAGACAACAAGGATGCCAATCATGCGTAAGGTTTTTCTCCTGGCCCTGCTGGTCAGCCCCATTGCCCTGGCCGAAAGCGTCAGTGTCGAGACTCACTCGCTGATGCGCTTGCCCAACAGCACCAGCGTGCTGCAGTTGGAGCGCCTGGAAGTGGCGGACTATGGCACCTTGTTGATTCCGGCCAATATCACCCAGGTCACTGTCGACGAACTGCACCTGGGCCGCGAAGCGCGGATTGCCATCGTGCCCAGCGCCTCGGCCCTGCAGTTGCAGGTGCGGCATGCGCAGTTGGAGCATGGCAGCCAAATCACCTCCCGTGGCGCGCCCGGCACCCATGAAAAACCGGCCCGGCCGGGGCGTGACCTGACCCTGCGAATCAATGGGTTGATTGCAGAAGAGCTGTCCGTCGATGCCCGTGGTGGCACCGGTGCCCAGGGTTACAGCGGCCTGGATGGTGCCAATGGCGAAGACCCTGGTTGCACCTGGGGTTCGGCCGGACGTGGCGCCAATGGTGACAACGGCGGCGACGGGCTGCCGGGGGCGGCGGGGGCGGCGGTGCGCATCGAGTTGCCGCGGGATTATCCGAGTGAGCAGATCAAGGTCTGGGTCGAGGGTGGTGCGGGTGGTTTACCGGGTGTGGCCGGCAAGCCGGGCAAGGGCGGCGCGTCCAAGGGCTGCCTGGTGTACCGCGCCGACGGCGGCGAGAAAGGCCGGCCGGGTCTGGAAGGCCAGGCGGGGCCGGCGGGGCCTGCCGGTACGGTGACCATCCAGCGGCTTTGAGCTATCGGCACTGGCCCATCGCGGGCAAGCCCGCTCCCACATTTTTGGGTATTCACAAATCAAAGTGTGGGAGCGGGCTTGCCCGCGATGAGGCACTGAGGAACAACCTCAGAACATCGGCCGAGCCGAAGCCACGCCCACCACCACCAACCCGACAATCAGATTGATCCCTACCAGCTTTCGGATTCTTCCCAGCACCTGCGCGCCCGTCGCCCAGTCCTCGGCCGCCACAGCCGTGCGCAGTTCAGGCAGTTGCAACGCCTGGATGCGGATAAACAGCGCGGTCATTACCACATACAAGCCCATCATCACTTGCACATAACGCGGCGCGGTTTCAAACCCGTTGAAGCGCAGTTGCAACAGGCCGACGCCACTGATCGGCAAGATCAGCACCGCGACCCAGACCCACACGAAAAAACGCTGAAACACATTCATCCACAATTTCAGCCGTGGAGGGCCGTCGAGCGCCGCCATTGCAGCCGGGCGCAGGATCATCCAGGCGAAAAACATACCGCCGACCCATACCAGGGCGGCCAATACATGCAGGGTGTAGGCAAGGCTAAACACGGTCATTGAGGTACTCCGTTCTGCGCGGGATTAATTAGCGGGGTATGATAGCGGCCGATCCGAACCACTGAAAATTTATCCAGCGTTTTTTGCGCCCGACTATCCATGATCAGCACTGAACTCAAAACCACGATCCAGGGCGCCTACTCGCGTTTTCTCGAAGCCAAGAGCTTGAAACCGCGCTACGGCCAGCGCCTGATGATCGCCGAAGTGGCCAAGGTCCTCGGGGATATCGACACCGACGACGAAGGCCGGCGCAGTGGCGACCCTGCGGTCGTGGCCGTCGAGGCCGGCACCGGTACCGGCAAGACTGTGGCCTACAGCCTGGCGGCGATTCCCACTGCCAAGGCCGCCGGCAAGCGCCTGGTGATTGCCACCGCCACCGTGGCCCTGCAAGAGCAGATCGTCTACAAAGACCTGCCGGACCTGATGCGCAACAGTGGCCTGAGCTTCACCTTCGCCCTGGCCAAGGGCCGTGGCCGCTATATGTGCCTGTCCAAGCTGGATGTGCTGTTGCAGGAAGGCCACGCGCAAACCGCCACGGCCTCGCTGTTCGAAGAAGAAGGCTTCAAGATCGAAGTCGATGAGGCCAGCCAGAAGCTGTTTACCAGCATGATCGAGAAGCTGGCCGGCAATAGGTGGGACGGCGACCGCGACAGCTGGCCCAACGCCCTTGAAGATGCCGACTGGGCGCGCCTGACTACCGATCATAGCCAGTGCACCAACCGGCACTGCCCCAACTTCGGCCAGTGCGCCTTCTACAAGGCCCGCGAAGGCATGGGCAAGGTCGACGTGATTGTCACCAACCACGACATGGTCCTGGCTGACCTGGCCCTGGGCGGCGGCGCCGTGCTGCCCGACCCGCGCGACACCCTCTACGTGTTCGACGAAGGCCATCACCTGCCCGACAAGGCCATCGGCCACTTTGCCCACTACACACGCCTGCGTTCCACCGCTGACTGGCTGGAAACCACCGCCAAGAACCTCACCAAGCTGCTGGCCCAGCATCCGCTGCCGGGCGACCTGGGCAAGTTGATCGAACAGGTGCCGGAGTTGGCGCGGGAGATCAAGACCCAGCAACAGTTCATGTTCAGCGCCTGCGAACAGGTGGCGGACTTCAAGCCCGGCGAAGACGTTGAAGGTCGCGAGCGGCCACGCCATCGCTTTGTCGGCGGGCTGATTCCCGAGCATATGCGCGAGATGGGCGTCGAGTTGAAGAAGGGCTTCTCACGCCTGACCGACCTGTTCACCCGCCTCACCGACCTGCTCAAGGAAGGCATGGACGGCGAGGTCAATATCGGCATCGCCAGCAACCAGGCCGAAGAGTGGTATCCGTTGTTTGGCAGCCTGTTGTCCCGTGCCCAGGGCAACTGGGAGTTGTGGACGGCCTTCACCGTTGAAGACCCGGAAGACAATCCACCCATGGCCCGCTGGCTGACGCTGTCGGAGAGCGGTGCGCTGTTCGATATCGAGGTCAACGCCAGCCCGATCCTTGCCGCAGAAATGCTCCGGCGCAACCTGTGGAATGTGGCCTACGGCGCCCTGGTGACCTCGGCCACCCTGACGGCCCTGGGCACCTTCGACCGCTTCCGCATGCGCGCCGGCCTGCCGAAAAAAGCCGTCACTGCCGTGGTCCCCAGCCCGTTCCATCACGCTGACGCTGGCGTGCTGCGGGTGCCGGACCTCAAGGCCGACCCACGGGATGCGCCGGCCCACACCGCGGCAATCATTCGTGACCTGCCGTCGCTGGTGGAAGGCTCCAAGGGCACCCTGGTGCTGTTCTCGTCGCGTAAACAGATGCAGGACGTGTTCGACGGCCTCGACCGCGACTGGCGCAAACAGGTGTTTATCCAGGGCAACCTGTCGAAACAGGAAACCCTGAACAAGCACAAGGCGCGGGTTGATGGCGGGGACTCCAGCGTGCTGTTCGGCCTGGCGAGCTTTGCCGAAGGTGTCGACCTGCCCGGTGCCTACTGCGAGCACGTGGTGATCGCCAAGATCCCGTTCTCGGTGCCGGATGATCCGGTCGAGGCTGCGCTGGCCGAGTGGATCGAAGCCCGGGGCGGTAATCCGTTCATGGAGATCTCGGTACCGGATGCCTCGTTGAAGCTGGTCCAGGCCTGTGGTCGCTTGCTGCGTACCGAAGAAGACCGGGGCACCATCACCTTGCTCGACCGCCGTCTGGTCACTCAGCGCTATGGCAAGGCGATCCTGAATGCCTTGCCGCCTTTCCGGCGCGAAATTTCTTAAGCCGCAGTGGGCGAATTCGCCCACTTCGTGGTCTATCTCATGTATGTCATCAGGCCATTCACCGGCCAATTGGGAGAACCTTGTTCGTATGATCCGCACGCTGCCTGCTCTTTTTGCCTTGTTGTTCGCTGCGCCATTGCTGGCCGCGCCGGCCGGGCAACAGACGCTGTTCAACTTTGTCCGGCCGGCCGATGTGGTCAAGGTGGCGACCCAGGACGCCAGCCTGCCGCAATACAACGCCGAGCAGACCCCGGAAGGCGAGGTGTTGCGCCGCATCACCTTCAACCCGGCGGCGGAACCGAGCCTGGTGCTCAGCCCGCAGAGTGGCGTGTGGGACTGGTCGCAATCGAGTGCCATGAGCCTGCGTATCCAGAGTGCGATGGACTGGGCGCTGACCTTGTACGTCAAGGTGCAGAGCAGCGACGGCAAGACCCTGGTCAGCCGGATTGATTTGCCGGCGGGACCTGCGCAAACGCTGCTGGTGCCACTGCAAGCCAATTCGCCCTTGAGCCAGGGTATGAAAGCCGGGCCGCCGATGCCGATCACCGTGGACGGTCAGCGCGTGATGCTGGCCGGCAGCGCTGGCGAGCTCGACCGCAGCCAGGTGGTCTCGGTCACGCTGTCGATGATCCAGCCGGCTGCGCCGCAAAGTATCCTGCTGGAGCGCTTTGGCGTGCAGGACAGCGAGCCGGTGCTCAAGGCCGCCTACAGTGAGTTGGTGGATGCCTACGGGCAGTCCAACCGCGCGCGCTGGCCGGAAAAGGTCAGCAGCGACGAGCAGTTGAAAGCCGCGGCCGCCAAGGAGCAGCAACAGCTCAAGGGCTGGCTTGCGGAGCGTGACAAGGCGGGCCTGGACAAGTTTGGCGGCTGGACCAAGGGCCCGGCCTTTGACGCCAGCGGCTTCTTCCGTACCGAAAAGCGTGATGGGCGCTGGTACCTGGTGACACCCCTGGGGCATCCGTTCTACTCCCTGGGCGTCAATACGGTGACCCCGGACAACAGCCAGACCTATGTCGCCGGCCGCGAATGGATGTTTGGCGCGTTGCCCAAGGCGGGTGAGCCCTTCGACAAGTATTACGGCAGTGGCGACAACCGTGGCGGCAATGGCGCGGATGTAGGGCGTGGCTTCAATGTGGGGCGCTGGTATGACTTCTACGGCGCTAACCTGCAACGCACCTATGGCCAGGCGTGCGACCCGGCAGCCCAGGCCCAGCCCTGCACAGCCCAGGGGTTTGACCAGGCGCGCTGGGTTAGCCACACCCTGGACCGCCTGCAGGCCTGGGGTTTCAACACCGTCGGCAACTGGAGCGCCCCGCAACTGGTTGGCGCGGATCGCGTGCCTTACACCTTGCCGCTGTCGATCATTGGCGACTACACCAGTATCAGCACCGGTATCGACTGGTGGGGCGGCATGCCCGATCCCTTCGACCCGCGCTTTGCCATGGCCACCGAGCGGGCGGTCGCGATTGCCACCCGTGACCATCGCGACGACCCCTGGTTGATCGGTTTCTTTGCCGATAACGAACTGGCGTGGGCCGGTCCTGGCAACGATGCGAAATCCCGCTATGCCCTGGCCTACGGCACCCTGCGCATGACCACCGATGTGCCGGCCAAGCGTGCGTTCCTCAAGCAACTGCGCGATAAATACCGTAACGAAGATGGCCTGTCCAAAGCCTGGGGTATTCAATTGGCGGGCTGGGAGTTGATGGAAGATCCAGGCTTCGAGCCGCCGGTACCCAACCCCGAGCACCCGGAAATCGAAGCTGATTTCCAGTACTTCCAGAAGACCTTCGCTGACGCCTACTTCAAGACCATCTCCGATGCGCTGAAATGGCATGCGCCCAACCAGCTGCTGCTGGGTGGCCGCTATGCGGTCAGCACCCCGGAAGCCGTGGCGTCCTGCGCCCAGTACTGCGATGTACTGAGCTTCAATATGTACACCCTCAAGCCCCAGGACGGTTATGACTTCGCCGCCCTGCGCGGGCTGGACAAGCCGGTATTGATCAGCGAGTTCAACTTCGGCTCGACCGACCGTGGCCCGTTCTGGGGCGGCTTGACGCCCTTGGCCAGGGAGGAGGCGCGTGGCCCGGCTTACGCGACGTTCCTCAAGCAGGCCATGGCCGAGCCGTCGATTGTTGGCGTGCACTGGTTCCAGTACCTCGACCAGCCGGTGACCGGGCGATTGCTGGACGGTGAAAATGGCCATTTCGGCCTGGTGGGGATCACCGATGTGCCCTTCCAGGGTTTTGTCGACAGTGTGCGTAAAAGCAACCTGGCGGCGATCCAGCAATTGGGCCGCAAAGCTGAAAAAGCCAAGGTCGCCCAGGCTGCCACGGGTTCCCAAAGCCAGTAATGGCTGGAACAATGAACGCCATTTAACGCAGGACTTTTCCGAGGGGGATGCAGGTGCAGATTCAGGGTCATTACGAGCTTCAATTCGAAGCAGTGCGCGAAGCCTTCGCCGCGCTGTTTGACGACCCTCAGGAGCGTGGTGCGGCGCTGTGTGTACAGATTGGCGGGCAAACCGTCCTCGATCTGTGGGCCGGCACTGCCGACAAGGACGGTGCCGAGGCCTGGCACAGCGACACCATCGCCAACCTGTTCTCCTGCACCAAGACCTTCACCGCCGTCACCGCGCTGCAACTGGTAGCCGAGGGCAAATTGCAGTTGGACGCCCCGGTTGCCAACTACTGGCCGGAGTTCGCTGCGGCAGGTAAACACAACATCACCCTGCGCCAACTGCTTTGCCATAAGGCCGGGCTGCCCGCGTTGCGTGACATATTGCCTGCCGAGGCCCTGTATGACTGGCCTTTGATGACTACCGCCCTGGCCGCCGAAACCCCCTGGTGGACACCCGGCGAAGGCCATGGCTATGCGGCCATCACTTATGGCTGGCTGGTCGGTGAACTGCTGCGCCGCGCCGATGGGCGTGGGCCGGGGGAGTCGATTGTGGCGCGGGTTGCCCGGCCACTGGGCCTGGACTTCCATGTCGGGTTGGCGGACGAGGAATTTTATCGTGTCGCCCACATTGCCCGGAGCAAAGGCAATATGGGGGATGCGGCAGCCCAACGGTTGTTACAGGTCACCCTGCGTGAGCCCGAAGCAATGACTACCCGGGCGTTTACCAATCCGCCTTCTATACTAACCAGCACTAACAAGCCTGAATGGCGCCGCATGCAGCAGCCCGCGGCAAATGGTCATGGCAATGCGCGCAGTTTGGCCGGGTTTTATAGTGGTTTGTTGGACGGAAGTTTGTTGGAAGCCGATATGCTTGAACAACTGACCCGCGAGCACAGTGTTGGGCCGGATAAAACCTTATTGACGCAAACCCGCTTTGGCCTGGGTTGCATGTTGGACCAGCCAGACGTGCCCAACGCGACGTTCGGCCTTGGCCCACGTGCATTTGGGCATCCTGGGGCCGGTGGTTCCGTGGGCTTTGCCGATCCGGAACATGATGTAGCATTTGGTTTTGTGACCAATACACTGGGGCCGTATGTACTTATGGACCCGCGCGCGCAAAAGTTGGTAAGAATATTGGCCGGTTGTCTGTAAATAGCTTGCTGTCTGGCGTTTTTTTGTTAAAAAGGCACCTACAAAAGACGCTGGAAAAGTATTGTTACTTTAAACTTCGTGAAGCGTCCGTTTAACGGGTCATTCAGACCCCTGTGTTTTCTCATTTTGTGGATATCTCATGTTATCGAACAAGTCCTTGGCTCTGGCGCTTTGCCTCACTATTACTGGCTGTGCACAAAACCCACAAAATGATGCGTCTGGCGAGCATTGGTGGTCATTCGGGTCCGACAAGGCGGCGGCCAAGGACGTTACCGCCAAGGCCGATGCCAAGGCGGCTGACGCCAAGGCTGATCTCAAGGCCGATCTGAAGGCGGCAACACCTGCTCCCGCTGCGGCGCCGGTAGTGGCCAAGGCTGAAAGCGACACCAAATGGTGGTGGCCGTTTGAAAGCAAGCCAAAACCCCTGAACAAAGTCGATGTGACCAACATCCCGATGCCAGACCCGAAAATCACCCAGGCCTGGTTGGATGACTACGAGCCACGCCTGCGCGCCGCGATCAAGGACAGCAACCTGCAACTGGAACGTCGCGACAACGTACTGGTGGTGATTGCCCCGGTCGATGGTTCGTACAACCCGAAGCGCCCGGCGATGTTGTTGCCGGTGACCCTGGGTCCGTTTACCCGTGTCGCCAAGGCCGTTGAAAAGGATCCGAAGACTGCCGTGCTGGTCCTGGGCCACATCGACACCGTGCAGAACCAGGCCCTGACCAAGGAGCGTGCCCAGTCCATCGCTTCGATCTTCAGCCTCAGCGGCCTGAAGCAGGACCGCCTGATGTTGCGTGGCATGGGCGACCTGATGCCCCGCGCCGCCAACGACAGCACCCAGGGCCGCGCCCTGAACCGTCGCATGGAAATCATGTTCACCCAGCGCACCACCATGCTGGCACTGCTGAGCAAGTACAACTCGCCAAACCCGCCGAAGCCTGAACTGGTAGCGGTACAGGACGTCGTTGCTCCTGCGCCGGTGGCCAAGAAAGCCGTGGCCGCGAAGAAAACCCCGGCCAAGAAGACCGCCGCCAAGCCAGCCGCGAAAAAAGCCGCCGCCAAGCCGGCAGCCAAAAAGCCGGTGGCCGCCAAGGCAGCGGCACCTGCGAAAAAAGTAGCGGCAAACGACCAGGCGAAAAACTGAGCAGTTGAGCGAGAAGGATAAAGCCCCATGAACCAGGCATTGGCGGATATGCGCCGTGACTACACGCGGGACGGTTTGAGCGAGGCCCAGGCCCCGGACGAGCCGTTTGCCTTGTTCCACCAGTGGTTCAGCGATGCGGTCAAGACCGAGCAAGCGCCGGTGGAGGCCAACGCGATGACCCTGGCGACCGTGGACCAGGAGGGCCGGCCTCACTGCCGAGTCCTGCTGCTCAAGGGCCTGGATGCCCAGGGTTTTACCTTCTTTACCAACTACCAGAGCGCCAAGGGTCAGCAAATGGCAGCCCGCCCGTTTGCTGCCATGACCTTCTTCTGGCCGACCCTGGAGCGCCAGGTGCGCATCGAGGGGCGGGTGGTCAAGGTCACGCCTGAGGAATCGGATGCCTACTATCAGGTGCGACCCCTGGGCAGCCGCATCGGTGCCTGGGCTTCCCCGCAAAGCCAGGTGATCCGTGATCGCCAGCAATTGCAGGACTTGCTCACGCTGACCGAACAGCGCTTCAGCGATACCCAGCCGGCGTGCCCGGAGCACTGGGGGGGTTATCGCCTGCTGCCGGAACGCATCGAGTTCTGGCAGGGCCGGGCGAGCCGCTTGCATGACCGCTTGAACTATCGCTTGCAGGGTACCGACTGGACCCGCGAGCGCCTGGCGCCCTGAGTGCGCCTTTAAACACCTGTAATCCATATGGGCGCTGTGGCCTGGAGTCAGGTGTTCCTGCCGAAGTCTCTACTCCGGGGCTTGTGGTGTGTATTGCCGGGCTGCGTCCTGCAGCCATTGTGGTAAATCCTTACGCTTGACCTTCTCTGCCTTGGCGCGGTCCAACTGTTGCAGCATAAAGTTGCGCTTGCGCTGATCGTCTCCAGCCAGGGACAGCGCCAGGTCGCGATCTACCCAGCGCTTGATCCGCCGGTAGAGCCACCAGTGGAAGTACAGGCCGGCGGCGGTGGTAGCTACAATGATGAAGTAGTCCATGAAATTCCTTGTCTGGGTGTAGGTGCTACCGTTTGTCGGTTTTTGCGATACAGCCTGTCTGTACTGGGGCTGAATGAAAGCAATTTTCTCCGGGCCGTGCCGTGACAGGCGTCAAGCAGCGGAGTCTAATAAAGATATGTCCTTTGGAGTTGATGCTATGCGTAAGTCTGTTCTGCTGGTTGCCTGCTTTACCACCATGTCGTTGCTGCTGGGTGGCTGCGCCTCCAGTCTGACCGGCGACTCGTACTCCCGTGACGAAGCCCGTCGTGTGCAAAGCGTGCGCATGGGTACCATCGAATCCCTGCGTCCGGTCAAGATCGAAGGCACCAAGACCCCAATCGGCGGCGCAGCAGGCGCGGTCATCGGCGGTGTTGGCGGTAGCGCCATCGGTGGCGGTCGCGGCAGCATCGTGACTGCCGTTATCGGCGCAGTGGCGGGCGGCCTGCTGGGCTCGGCCACCGAAGAAGGCCTGACCCGTACCCAGGGCGTGGAAATCACCGTGCGCGAAGACGACGGCAGCATGCGCGCCTACGTCCAGGCGGTGCAGGAAAACGAAATCTTCCGCATCGGCGACCGTGTGCGCATCATGACTGTAGATGGGACCAGCCGCGTTACCCGCTAAGCGTCATACAGTAAAAGAAAAACCCCGACCGGGTGCCTGGTCGGGGTTTTTTTCGGTTCGGCTAAGGACTTTCTTAATGCGATTTTTGATTTCGGCCGGGCGCGTTAAACGTTGCAGGTAAGTTGGAAGTGATGAGCCGAGTCATTTATTGCTCTGCCGGCCAAGGTTTCTATAGCCGTTAGTTGAGCGGGGGCAGGTTGTAGACCTCCCAGCCATGTTGCTCGACTACAAACGCCTGGAGGTCAGTAACCTTATCGAAGGCTGCAATCAGATATCTCATGGTGCGAATCTTCTTTGTTCTTTTGGATTTTCGTAGAGAGGATTTGGCGAACACGCCCCCGACAGCAGAGGGCTGTCCTTGTTGTTGGCCATCCTGCCCACCTGGGCGTGACATCCGTTCTTGCAGACGGGTGTGCGACGTTAGGGGAGGCGCAGGAGAAAGAAGGTAGGAAGGTGCTGTAAGCGAGGGGAGAAGAGGCTGAAACAGCGCATGGGGGCAAGACAGGCCTGCCCCCACATAACGCGTTAAGCGTTGACTGTCACCTGCTTACGACTGGCCATCGCCGTCACGGCATAACCAATCAATGCCGCGAGGATCGAGCCGGTGAGAATGCCCATCCGGTCCATCCCGGCGTATTCGCTACTGCCCGGCAAGAACGCCAGTGAGCCGACAAACAGGCTCATGGTGAAGCCGATGCCACACAGGATGGCGACACCCATGACCTGGCCCCAATTGGCGCCGGTCGGTAGGGCGGCCAGCCCGGTTTTCACGGCGAGCCAGGTCAGGCCAAACACACCGACCGTCTTGCCCACCAGCAAACCTGCCGCGATACCCATCGGCACGTGGTGGGTGAAGCTTTCCAGATTGACCCCGGCCAGCGACACGCCAGCGTTGGCAAAGGCGAACAGCGGCAGGATGCCGTATGCCACCCACGGGTGCAGGGCGTGTTCCAGGCCGAGCAGGGGCGAGGGCTCGGCGTTCTTGGTGCGCAGCGGAATGCAGAACGCCAGGGTGACGCCGGCCAGGGTGGCGTGAACACCGCTCTTGAGCACGCAGACCCACAGGATCAAGCCGATGATCAGGTACGGCCCGAGCTTGACCACGCCCAGGCGATTCATGGTGATCAACGCGACAAGGCAGGCGCCGGCGCCCGCCAGCGACGCAGTGGACAGTTCGCCGGAGTAGAAAATCGCAATGACGATGATGGCTCCCAGGTCATCAATGATCGCCAGGGTCATCAGGAACAGCTTCAGCGACACCGGTACACGCTTGCCCAGCAGTGCCAGCACGCCCAGGGCAAAGGCGATATCGGTGGCCATCGGGATGGCCCAGCCGCCGAGTGCCGCCGGGTTATCCTTGTTCAAGGCCCAGTAGATCAGCGCCGGCACCACCATGCCGCCGATGGCCGCAGCCCCTGGCAGCACAACCTGGGAAGGCTTGGACAAATGGCCGTCGAGCAGCTCGCGCTTGACCTCCAGGCCGATCAGCAGGAAGAACAGGGCCATCAGGCCGTCGTTGATCCACAGTAGCGATGGCTTCGCGATCTGCAGGGCGCCGATCTGTACGGCGACGGGCACTTCAAGAAAGCTGCTGTAGAACGACGACAGCGGCGAGTTGTTGATGATCAGGGCCAAGGCGGCTGCAGCGATCAGTAACAGACCGCTGGCCGCTTCGAGCTGGAAGAAACGGGTAAACGTGCTACGCAGAGGCAAGGGACGCTCTCCAATCAAGGTTCAATAGGGGCGTACCCTAACCCGTACTGTTAGTTGTTAAAACAAAAGTTATATTCTTTTTTGTTATATAAAAGTGCGGTGCTAGGGATTGGCTCAAAGCCTAGCAATTAGGGATCGAATTAAGTCATGACTGTATCTGTGTGCAGTTTGGGAAACACCCTAAGATCACGCCTGAAAACTTAATGGAACTTGAGCATGAGTGACCACCGTCCGTGGGCCCGAGAGGCCATTCGCATTATTGAAGCTGATTTCCAGCGCAGCGCCGACACCCACCTGATCCCACTGGCATTGCCGGGCTTGCCGGGGATCGAATTGTATTTCAAGGATGAGTCCAGCCACCCCACCGGTAGCCTTAAGCACCGCTTGGCCCGCTCCTTGTTCCTGTATGCCTTGTGCAACGGCTGGCTCAAGCCCGGCGCGCCGGTGATCGAGGCCTCCAGTGGCTCCACCGCGATTTCCGAAGCGTACTTCGCGCGCTTGCTGGGCCTGCCGTTTATTGCGGTGATGCCGGCCACCACGTCCCAGGAAAAAATTGCCCAGATCGCCTTCTATGGCGGCAAGAGCCACCTGGTGCAGGACCCCACGCAGATCTACGCCGAATCCGAGCGCCTGGCGCAGGAAAGCGGTGGGCACTTCATGGATCAGTTCACCTATGCCGAACGGGCTACCGACTGGCGGGCGAACAACAATATTGCCGAGTCGATCTTCCAGCAGTTGCGCTTCGAGCGGCATCCAGAGCCGAGCTGGCTGATTTCCAGCCCGGGTACCGGCGGTACCACGGCGACTCTGGGGCGCTATGTGCGTTATCGCCAGCATTGCACCCGAGTGTTGTGTGCCGACGCCGAGCGTTCGGTGTTCTTCGAGTATTACCAGAGCGGTGATGCCAGCTTGCGCCTGGACTGCGGCTCACGGATCGAAGGCATTGGTCGGCCACGGGTGGAAGCGTCGTTCCTGCCCAAGGTGATTGATGCAATGGTCAAGGTGCCGGATGCCTTGTCGCTGGCCGCCATGCATTACCTGGCGCAGCGCTTGGGACGGCGGGTCGGGGGATCCAGCGGCACCAACCTGATCGGCGCGTTGATTGCTGCGCAGCAGATGCAGGCGGCAGGGGAGTCGGGGTCTATCGTGGCGATTCTGTGTGACGGTGGCGAGCGTTATGCCACGACCTACTACGACGATGCGTGGCTGGTTGGGCAGGGGTATGCGCTGGAAGAGTTGATCGACGCGGTTGCCGCCAGTGTCGAGCGTGGCGAGCCGTTGCCGGACAGCGTATTGCGCGCCAATATCTAAACTGCCTGGCGCATGACGATCACTGTGGGAGGCGGGCTTGCCCGCTCCCACAATGGAGCGCGTTTACTCAGGCTTCGATCCCGAGGATGTTGCGCGCCACGGCTTCGGCAATCCGAATCCCGTCAACGCCTGCCGACAGGATCCCGCCGGCATAACCTGCGCCTTCACCCGCCGGGAACAGGCCTTTCACATTCAAGCTCTGCATCGACGCGTCGCGGGTGATCCGCAGTGGCGACGAAGTGCGGGTTTCGATCCCGGTCAGGACTGCGTCATGCAGCGAGTAGCCCTTGATCTGCTTCTCAAAGGCCGGCAACGCTTCGCGGATGGCCTCGATGGCGAAGTCTGGCAAGGCCAGGGCCAAGTCGCCGAGGGCAACGCCCGGCTTGTAGGAAGGTTCCACGCTACCAATAGCGGTGGACGGCTTGCCAGCGATGAAATCACCCACCAGTTGCGCCGGTGCTTCGTAGTTGCTGCCGCCGAGGATGAACGCATGGGATTCCAGGCGCTCCTGCAACTCGATCCCGGCCAGCGGGCCGCCCGGGTAGTCCACTTCCGGGGTGATACCGACCACGATCCCGGAGTTGGCATTGCGCTCGTTACGCGAGTACTGGCTCATGCCATTGGTCACGACCCGATTTGGCTCGGAAGTGGCCGCCACCACCGTACCGCCCGGGCACATGCAGAAGCTGTACACCGAACGGCCGTTCTTGGCGTGGTGCACCAGCTTGTAGTCGGCCGCCCCCAGTTTCGGGTGCCCGGCATACTTGCCCAGGCGCGCGGCGTCGATCAGCGACTGCGGGTGTTCGATACGGAAACCCACCGAAAACGGCTTGGCTTCCATGTATACGCCACGGCCGTGGAGCATGCGGAAGGTGTCGCGGGCACTGTGGCCGAGGGCGAGGATCACGTGCCTGGAGAGGATCTGCTCGCCACCATCGACGACCACGCCATTTAACTGGCCGTCCTCGATCAGCACGTCGGTGACCCGCTGTTCGAAACGCACCTCACCGCCCAGGGCGATGATTTGCTGGCGCATGTTTTCTACCACGCCGGTCAGGCGGAAGGTGCCGATATGCGGTTTGCTGACGTAAAGGATTTCGTCTGGCGCGCCGGCCTTGACGAACTCGTGCAGCACCTTGCGCCCGTGGAACTTCGGATCCTTGATCTGGCTGTAGAGCTTGCCGTCGGAAAAGGTCCCGGCGCCGCCCTCGCCGAACTGCACGTTGGACTCGGGGTTGAGTACGCTTTTGCGCCACAGGCCCCAGGTGTCCTTGGTGCGCTGGCGTACTTCGCGGCCACGCTCGAGGATGATCGGCTTGAAACCCATCTGCGCCAGCAACAGCCCGGCAAAAATCCCGCAAGGACCGAAACCGACCACAATCGGTCGCTCGCTCAGGTCGGCCGGCGCCTGGCCGACTACCTTGTAGCTGACATCCGGTGCGGCGTTGATATTGCGGTCGTCGGCGAACTTGAGCAGCAGGGCGGCTTCGCCCTTGACCTCAAGGTCGACGGTGTAGATGAAGCACAGCTCCGATGATTTTTTGCGTGCATCGTAGCTGCGTTTGAACAGGGTGAAATCGAGCAGATCATCACTGGCGATGCCCAGGCGCTGCACAATCGCAGGCCGCAGGTCTTCTTCGGGATGGTCGATGGGCAGCTTGAGTTCGGTGATTCGTAGCATGACAGGATCCGGTATGCGGCGTTTGGTAGGGCCGGCGGTTTTGCAAACCGGCGATTATAAGCCCCAACGGCGGTTTCCCGTCATGCTAAAACAGCGCAGGGCCGAATCAGTCGTCTCGCGAGCCGCCAAACGCCGCGCAGCCACGCTGCACCTGGCCGTTGATCCGAAGTTCGGCGCTCATGTGCTGCAGGCTGCCGCTGACGCTGTCGATGCAGCGCTGGGGCGCGACCCACAGTTCGATCTTCTGGCCGTTGGCTTCGGTGGTGAGGTTGAAACGGCCATCGCCCAGTTGCTCTTCCACATAAGGTACCGGCAGCGGTGGCTGGCCCTCGCGCTGCAGGACCATGCCCTTGTTGGTGACATTCAGCGCCCACGCGGGTTTGTGGCCGTTGGCGCGCAGGATCATGCGCTTGAAGTCCGGGTCGTCACAGGCCGAGGTCGAGCGTTCGACGCGGTACAGCTGCTGCAGCTCCACCTGGCCCTGGGTGCCGCTGGCGACCCCGGAGAACTTGCCGCGCAAGTCGGCAAACAAGGCCCCTTGCTGGCCGGCCAGGGACGCCGCTTCCTGGAGGATGCTGGTGCCGCCGGTATCGTTGACCACGTAGTTGCGCTGGTCATGGCAGGGCTGGAACAGCAGTTTATCGCCGATGGCGGTCAACTCGCCCTGCATGCGGGTCAGGCCCGCCGTGGACGGCTTGGCCGGGTCGCGCTCAAACACCTGGCAGGCGGCGAACAGGGGCAGTAGGGCAAACAGAGCAAGGATACGGGCGGCACGCATTATCGGGTCTCCTGACAAGTGCCGCCACGTTACGCAGGCTGGCGCTGCATCACAAGTCGGTGATGGGCGATTAGGTTGCAGCATTTTAACGGAGCCTGAAATTAAGCCTTTTCCCGTGGATGTTACGGAAGCCTTATGCCAAGTTTAAGTTTTTCGAAAGGCGCATTCATATGAACATTCGATGGACCCTTTTCGCCCTGGCCTGCGTGGCACCCCTGGCCTGGGCCGAGGTGCCGGCCAAGCTGTTCTATACCTCACAGACCGACTTCACCGATATCACCTTGACCCTGAAAAAAGCCCAAGCCCTCCACCCCGAGTTTATCGAGGTTGATGTGACGCTGACACCGCAGGCCCAGGAGCGCACGAAGGCGCTGTCCCAGGCGGCCATGCATAAACAGATGGCCCTGTACCTCAATGGCCGGCAGCTCAATACGGCGACGGTCCAGGGTGTGCTCGACGGTCCGAGCCTGAGGTTCTCCATCCCCCGCGATCAGTTGTTGGAGATGATGCCGTCGCTGATCAAGTGATCAGCCGACGATGTAAGTCTGCCCGGTCTGTAAGCCTTCCACACTCTTGGCGTAGGCCAAAGCTACATCTGCCGCAGGCACCGGCTTGAAGCCCCGGAAATAAGGCGCATAGCTGCCCATGGCCTCCAGCAGTACGTTGGGGCTGACCGAGTTGATCCGCAGGCCTCGTGGCAGTTCAATTGCCGCCGCTTTGACGAAAGCATCAATGGCGCCATTGACCAGCGCCGCCGAGGCGCCGGTGCGGATCGGGTCGCGGTTGAGGATGCCGCTGGTGAAGGTGAAGGACGCACCGTCGTTGGCAAATTCGCGGCCGATCAGCAGCAGGTTGACCTGGCCCATCAGTTTGTCTTGCAGGCCGAGGTCGAAGTGGCTGGCGTCCATTTCGCCCAGGGGCACAAAGTTGACGCTGCCGGCGGCGCACACCAGGGCGTCGAACTTGCCGGTTTGTGCAAACAGTCGGCGGATCGAAGCGCTGTCGCTGATATCGACGTGAAAGTCGCCGCTCGTGCGACCAATGCTGATCACTTCATGGCGCTGGGACAGTTCGGCCTTGACCGCCGAGCCCACCGTGCCGCTGGCGCCAATCAACAGGATTTTCATGTGTCGTTCCTCTAGAGGTTCAGGTGAGCCTTGAGTCTAGAGTGGTTTTTTCTGCGGATAAGCGCACTAATAGGCAACCTTTGGTTTTCAAATGGAAACAATCCATGAGCGAGATGGATGATCTGGCGGCGTTTGCGGTGTTGATCGAAGCCGGCAGTTTTACCCTGGCCGCCCAGCAACTGGGGTGCAGCAAGGGCCAGTTGTCCAAGCGCATCAGCCAGTTGGAGGCGCAGTTTTCGGTGGTGTTGCTGCATCGCACCACCCGCCGTTTAAGCCTCACTGCCGCCGGCGCGGCGCTGTTACCCCAGGCCCAGGCATTGGTAATCCAGGTCGACCGCGCGCGTCAGGCATTGGCGCGACTCAAGGACGATGTGGCAGGGCCGGTGCGTATGACCGTTCCGGTTTCCCTGGGTGAAACCTTCTTCGATGGTCTGTTGCTGGAGTTTTCCCGGCAGTACCCGCAAGTACAGATCGAGCTGGATCTGAACAACAATTATCGTGACCTGGCGCGGGACGGTTTTGATCTGGCAGTACGCTCGGCGGTGGCCAACGATGAAAGGCTGGTCGCCAGGCCGCTGTTGGCCTGGCATGAAATGACCTGCGCCAGCCCGGCCTATCTGGAGCAACACGGGGAACCGCTGACACCGGCGGAGCTGGTCGGCCACCGTTGCTTGCTCAACAGCCACTACAGTGGTCGCGAAGAGTGGCTGTATCACCAGCAACACGAATTGCTGCGGGTCCGGGTGGATGGCACGTTTGCCTCCAACCACTACAACCTGCTGAAAAAGGCGGCGTTGGTGGGCGCCGGCATCGCACGGCTGCCCTCCTATCTGTTGCAGATGGAATTGGCTGACGGCCGGCTGCGTTGGCTCCTGCGTGATTATCAGACTCGCAGCCAGCCGATGTACCTGGTCCACCCCTATCAGGGCGGGTTGCCACGCCGTACCCAAGTACTGGCCGATTACCTGGTGGGCTGGTTCAAACGCAATGGCGAGGCATTGGACCGGCTTTAGCGCCAGCGCCGGGCAATCCAGTGATCCATGGACACCCGTCCTGGTCCCTTGGCCATCAACAGCAGCAGCAAGGCGATCCAGGTGCCGTGGGTCGGGTAGGCGTCGGGGTAGACAAACAACTGGATCACCAGGGTCATACCCAACAAGGCCAGGGCCGAAAAGCGCGTGGCCAGCCCCAGCAGAATCAGGACCGGGAAAAAATGCTCGGCGAACGTAGCCAGGTACGCCGCCACTTCTGCGGGCACAAACGGTACGTGGTATTCACTTTTAAACAACGGCACGGTGGAGTTGGCCAACTGCGGCACACCCAGTTCGAAGGTGCCGTCTACCAGGTCGACGGCAAAGCCCTGGACCTTGGTCTGGCCGGACTTCCAGAACACCGCCGCCATGGAAAAGCGTGCAATAAGGGCGATCAGGCTGTAGGGGATGTTCCCGAAGGTTTGGGTGGCGCGTGCAATCAGGCGCGTAGCGGCAGTATTCATGGTTGTACCTTGATATGGGTGATGGCGCGGTGGTTGATCAGCAGTCCCAGGCAGTGGTGCAGGTCAAATTCGCTCGCTGCGTCGAGGGCGTACGCCACCGCCATTTCCAGGGGCCAATCGTTGGCCAGGCTGTTGATAAACGTCACGCAGCCGCTGTCGATGCCGAATACCTCGACCTCCAGGCCGTTGCGCAGGATCAACGCGCTTTGCTCCTGCCAGGGGTTGAGGCTGGCGACGGTGTCGGTGGTTTGATGCGCGGCCCATAACGCCACCACGGCATAGTTCGACTGCAGGGTGCTGACGCTGGGGTGCAGGTGCAGGCGTACGTTGCCCAGGCTGGGCAACTGTTGCAGTTGGTCGATGACGGCCTGGGGCTCGGCGACGGGTGTGTCGGCGGCGTGATAGGCGTTGATCCGCAAGTGCTCCAGTCGCGCGACGTCCGCCAGGTAAGGCACGCTGGCGGCGGGGGCGAAGCCCTGGATAAAGGCGGCAAGGTCGCTGCCGTACTCGTTGAGCAGTGGGCTGGTGGGTGGATAGGCCTGGACATACAACCCGGCCATGGCGCGGAAAAAACCATCGCCCACCAGTTGCCGGGTTACTGGGTAACCGTCGGCCAGGGCGCTGATTAACGAACTGTGGACGTTGTTGCGATACACCGCAAAACGGCTGGCGGGATCGGCGCCGTTGTGGCTGAACAAACCCTCCGGGCATGGCTGGCCCGGCGCCAACAGGGCCTTTGCAAACTGTTCGAGCACATTCATGGGCGCACCGCCGCAGCCAGCAAGTGGCGCTCGGCTTGCCGGGCTTCGGCGTGCAATACGCTGAAGGCCGGTACATCGTTGTCGCGCTCGATCAGCGTCGCAACCGGCCCGGTGCGTTGCAAGGCCTGCTGATACAACTGCCAGACGGCGTTGTCGATGGGCGCGCCGTGATCATCAATCAGCAGGCGATCACCAAGGCTGTCGCTGTCTTCGGCAAAGCCTGCCAGATGAATCTCGCCCACCGCGTGCAAAGGCAACGCATCGAGGTAGGCCAACGGATCCTGCTGATGATTGATGCAGGACACATACACATTGTTCACGTCCAGCAACAAACCGCAGCCGGTGCGCCGGATGACCTCGCGGATAAAGTCGGTTTCATCCAGGGTGGAGCGTTGGAACTGCAGGTAGGTCGACGGGTTCTCCAGCAGCATGGGCCGCTTGAGGGTGGTTTGTACCTGGTCCACGTGTTCGCACACTCGCTTGAGAGTTGCGTCGTCATAGGCCAGGGGCAGCAGATCGTTGAGAAACACCGGGCCGTGGCTGGACCAGGCCAGGTGTTCGGAAAAGGACTGGGGTTGATAGCGCTCGATCAGTACCGCCAGGCGCGCCAGGTGGGCCTGGCTCAGCGGGCCTTCGCCGCCGATGGACAGGCCGACGCCATGCAGTGACAGCGGATACTGCTCGCGGATCAGGCCCAGGTAGTGATGAAAAGGCCCGCCGGCCACCATGTAGTTTTCGGCGTGGACTTCAAAAAAACCAATATCGGGCAGGGTGGCGAGCACTGTATGCCAGTGTTCGCTCTTGAGCCCCAGCCCGGCCCGGCACGCAAGGCCGGGTGCCTGAGCCTGGGCGACATCAGGCAGGGATGAAAGTGTCATCGTCAGTACTCAGGCAGGGGTAATTCAGGACTTGGCCTTGAAGGCTTCCAGTTGGCCAAAACCTGTCGGCGAGGTTTGGCTTTCCATCTTCACGCAGGTGCCTTCAGGGACCAGGTTCCAGGCGTTGGCCTGGTAGTCGGTTTTCGAGGTGCCCGCACAGGTAGTGCCGGGGCCTGCGGCGCAGTCATTCTTGCCTTTGAGGGCGACGCCGAAGCATTTTTCCATCTTCGCGTCGTCGGCATGGGCGACAGTGGTCAGGGTGCTCAGGCTCAAGGCCGACCCCAGGGCGAGGACGAGGGTGGCGGCGGACAGCGAACGGGTGGTCATGATGTTTCTCCAGCAGTGAGGTGGGTAAGCAAGCGTTTGTGCTTGCATACCCCACTAGAGAAAGGGGGGAGGGGATCGTTACAGGCGGCTCGAATAAAAGTTAAAACAATGCAAATTCTACGGTTCACACAAAGCAAATGTGGGAGCGGGTTTGCTCGCGATAGAGGTGTGTCAGCCAAACCATCCGGCACCGACACACCGCCTTCGCGGGCAAGCCCGCTCCCACATTCAGACCCTAGCCGCCGAGGTAAGCCTCGCGCACTTTCGGGTCGGTCAGCAGTTGTTCGCCGCTGCCCTGCATCACTACCCGGCCGTTTTCCAACACATAGGCGCGGTCGGCAATTTTCAGTGCCTGGTTGGCGTTCTGTTCCACCAGGAACACCGTCACACCGTCCTTGCGCAGTTGCTCGATGATGTCGAAGATCTGCTGGATGATGATCGGGGCCAGGCCCAGGGACGGCTCATCCAACAGCAGCAGCTTGGGCTTGCTCATCAGCGCACGGCCGATGGCAAGCATTTGCTGTTCGCCACCGGACATGGTGCCGCCGCGCTGGCTGAAGCGCTCCTTGAGCCGAGGGAACAGGTGCAGCACCTTGTCCATCTGCTCCTGGTAGTCGCCCTTGTCGGTAAAGAACCCGCCCATGGCCAGGTTCTCTTCCACGGTCAGGCGGGCAAACACCCGACGGCCTTCCGGGACCACGGCAATGCTCTTGCGCATGATCGCCGCAGAGTGCTGGCCCACCAGTTCCTCACCCATATAGCGGATGCTGCCGCTGTGAGCCTGGGGCGAGCCGCACAAGGTCATCAGCAAGGTGGATTTGCCGGCACCGTTGGCACCGATCAGGGTGACGATCTCGCCCTGGCGCACTTCCACGTTGACGTCGTGCAGGGCCTGGATCTTGCCGTAGAAAGTGGAAACGTTTTCGAATTGCAGCATTTACGCTTCCCCCAAATAGGCTTTGATCACTTCCGGGTTGTCGCGGATCTGCTCCGGCGTCCCGTTGGCCAATGGCGCGCCCTGGTTGATCACGACGATATGGTCGGAAATGCTCATGACCAGTTTCATGTCGTGTTCGATCAGCAGCACGGTGGCGTTGTTTTCTTCACGCAGCACACCGATCAACGCCTTGAGGTCTTCGGTTTCCTTGGGGTTGAGGCCGGCAGCCGGTTCGTCGAGCATCAGGATCCGCGGGCGGGTCATCATGCAGCGGGCGATTTCCAGGCGCCGTTGCTGACCGTAGGCCAGGGTGCCGGCCGGGCGGTTGGCAAACTCGGTCAGGTTGACCTTGTCCAGCCAGTACGCGGCGTACTCCATGGCCTCGCGCTCGCTCTTGCGGAACGCCGGGGTCTTGAACAGGCCCGCGAAGAAATTGGTGTTCAGGTGCCGGTGCTGGGCGATCAGCAGGTTTTCCACGGCGGTCATGTCCTTGAACAACCGCACGTTCTGGAAGGTCCGCACCACGCCCTTGCGGGCGATCTCGTGACCGGCCAGGCCCTGGATCGGCTGGCCGTCCAGCAGGATGCTGCCACCGGCCGGTTTGTAGAAACCGGTCAGGCAGTTGAACACCGTGGTCTTGCCGGCGCCGTTGGGGCCGATCAACGCGACCACTTGTTTCTCTTTGACGGTCAGGGCGACGCCATTGACCGCCAGCAAGCCGCCGAAGCGCATGCTCAGGTTTTCGACTTTCAGGATCTCGCGGCTCATTTGCGCAGCTCCATATGTGGACGTTGCATGGGCAGCAGGCCTTGAGGGCGCCAGATCATCATCAGCACCATCATGGCGCCGAACATCAACATGCGGTACTCGCTGAATTCACGCATCAGTTCCGGCAGCAGGATCATCACGATGGCCGCAAGGATCACGCCCAACTGCGAGCCCATGCCACCCAATACCACGATGGCGAGGATGATTGCCGACTCGATGAAGGTGAACGATTCCGGTGTCACCAGGCCTTGGCGAGCGGCAAAGAAGCTGCCGGCAAAACCGGCGAACGCGGCACCCAGGGTGAAGGCCGAGAGCTTGATGACGGTCGGGTTCAGGCCCAGCGCGCGGCAGGCGATTTCGTCTTCACGCAGCGCTTCCCAGGCACGCCCGATCGGCATGCGCAGCAGGCGGTTGATCACGAACAGCGCGGCCAGGGCCAGCAACAGGGCGACCAGGTACAGGAACACCACCTTGCTCACCGGGTTGTAGGCAATCCCGAAGTACTCGTGGAAGGTCTGCATGCCTTCGGCAGCGGAGCGATCAAACGACAAGCCGAAGAACGTTGGCTTGGGAATGCTGCTGATGCCGTTGGGGCCGCCGGTGATATCGGTGAGGTTACGCAGGAACAGACGGATGATTTCACCGAAGCCCAGGGTCACGATGGCCAGGTAGTCACCGCGCAGGCGCAACACCGGGAAGCCCAGCAGGAAGCCGAAGGTGGCCGCCGCCATGCCGGCCAGAGGCAGGCAGATCCAGAAGCTCCAGCCCAGGTAGTGCGAGAGCAGCGCGTAGGTGTAGGCACCTACTGCGTAGAAGCCCACATAACCCAGGTCGAGCAGGCCCGCGAGGCCCACCACGATGTTCAGGCCCAGGCCCAGCAGCACGTAGATCAGGATCAGGGTGGCGATATCCACCGCACCACGGGAGCCGAAGAATGGCCAGATCAACGCGGCCACGATCAGGCCGATGATGATGTAGCGCTGGGTGCGCGGCAGGGTCAGGAACTGGCTGACCTTGGGCGAGACCAGCGGGCCACGGTTGGACTTGAGCAGCGCACCGACCTGCTGGGTGAACAGCACCCGCAGGAACATCAGCACCGAGCACAGGGCAATGATGGTCAGGGTGACTGGCCCGGTGCCGTGTACTTCAAGGTTGATCCCGACAATGCTCAGCTTGAGCCCGAGTACCGGAAAGGCCACGGCCCATACCAGCAAGGCGCTGAAAAACGCCGATTTAAGATATCTGCTCATACTTTCTCAACCTCCGGACGGCCCAGGATGCCGGTCGGCCGGAATAACAGCACCAGAACCAATAGACCGAATGCCACCACGTCCTTGTACTGGTCGCCGAAGATATCGGCACCAAAGGCTTCGGCCACACCCAGCACCAGCCCGCCGAGCATCGCGCCCGGAATACTGCCGATGCCGCCGAGGACCGCCGCAGTGAAGGCTTTGAGCCCCACCAGGAAGCCGGCGTTGGGGTTGATCACGCCATACTGCATGCTCAGCAACACGGCAGCGACGGCGGCCAGTGCGGCGCCGATGACGAAGGTCAGGGCAATGATGTTGTTGGTGTTGATACCCAGCAGGTTGGCCATCTTGATGTCTTCGGCGCAGGCCCGGCAGGCGCGCCCCAGACGGGAGCGGGAGATGAACAGGGTCAGGCCCAGCATGGCCACCAGGGTGACGACGAAGACCAGGATCTGCATGTAGGAAATCAGCACTTCTTCTGCACCACCTGGACCGAAGGAAAAGCTCCCCGGGATCAGGTTGGGAATGGACTTGTCCTTGGAGTCCTGGGACAGCAATACGGTGTTCTGCAGGAAAATCGACATGCCGATGGCAGAAATCAACGGGATCAGGCGGTTGCTGCCACGCAAGGGGCGGTACGCAACACGTTCGATACTGTAGCCGTAGGCACTGGTTACGACGATTGACGCAAGGAACGCGGCAGTCATTAACAGCGGCAGGGAGTGGATACCCATCATGGCCAGCCCGGCAATGGCGATAAACGCCACGTAGGAGCCAATCATGTACACCTCGCCGTGGGCGAAGTTGATCATTCCAATGATGCCGTAAACCATTGTGTAGCCAATGGCTATCAAGGCATAGGTGCTGCCAATGGTCAGGCCATTAACCAGCTGTTGGAAAAAATGATAGATCTCAGGCATTACAGCGCTCCTAAAAACCCGATACGCATTTCACTGGTGGAGTCATCTTCCTGCTCGGTGCTGTGTTCTGTGAGCACATTTGCACAAAGCATTTGCCAGCGAACCGCTGGTGACGGTTTTAAGATTTTCAGGTGAACCAGCGCCCGGATCGCGGGTGCGTGGCCCATAAACCTCGTAAAACAAAACCCACTGCTTGCACAGTGGGCTTGTTATCCAGTAACGCCTGGCTTACTGAGGGGAAACTTCGGTTTTTGGTTGACCGAAGTGCCATTCGTAGACCACGAACTTGAAGTCTTTCAGGTCGCCGTTCTTATCGAAGCTCAGGTCGCCGGTCGGGGTCTTGAAGGTGCCCGCGTGGATGGCCTCTGCCACTTTGGTGGTGTCTTCGCTTTTGGCAGCTGCGATGCCGCCCGCGATGATTTCAACCGCCGAGTAGGCTGGGAACACGAACGGACCGCTTGGGTCTTTGCCGTCAGCCTTGAGTGCGTCGACGATGGCCTTGTTCGCAGGGTCGGCGTCGAAGGATTTCGGCAGGGTGACCAGCAGGCCTTCGGAGGCTTTCTGGGCGATTTGCGAGATGGAGTCGTTGCCCACGCCTTCCGGGCCCATGAACTTGGCTTTCAGGCCTTTTTCCTGGGATTGACGCAGGATCAGACCCAGTTCTGGGTGGTAGCCGCCGTAGTAGACGAAGTCGACGTTGGCTTGCTTGAGCTTCTGGATAATCGAGGAGAAGTCCTTGTCGCCGGCGTTCAGGCCTTCGAACACGGCAACCTTGGTGCCTTTGCTCTCGAGGGTCTGCTTAACGGCGGTGGCGATGCCTTCACCGTATTGTTGCTTGTCGTGCAGGACTGCCACGACCTTCGGCTTGACGTGGTCGGCGATGTAGTTGCCGGCCGCTGGGCCCTGGGCGCTGTCCAGGCCGATGGTACGGAAGATCAGCTTGTAGCCACGGGAGGTGATTTCCGGGCTGGTAGCCGCCGGAGTGATCATGATCACGCCTTCGTCTTCGTAGATGTCGGTTGCAGGTTGAGTGGAGCTGGAGCAGAGGTGGCCGACCACGAACTTGACGCCGTCGTTGACCACTTTGTTGGCGACGGCAACGGCTTGTTTAGGGTCGCAAGCGTCGTCGTATTCCTTGGCCTCAAGCATTTTGCCATCGACACCGCCCTTGGCGTTGATGTCCTTGATGGCTTGCTTGGCGCCCATGAACTGCATATCGCCGTATTGGGTCACAGGGCCGGTTTTAGGGCCGGCAATACCGATCTTGATGGTGTCAGCTGCGAACGAATGGCCGGCAACCCCAGCCAGGACCATAGCGGCAAACAGTTTGGAAATCTGCTTAGTAGCCTTATTCATAGTGCTCCACTCTTACTGTTGTATTTTTTATAGTTCTAGCGGCCTTGTGGGCTACAGAACCGGATCAGATATCTCGGATATCCCCCGGCAGCGGCCTGGCAACTGTACCGGTACAGTGTAGAGCGCCGGTTGATCGCTTGAAAAGCTGGCTGCTGGGGGCAAACGCCGGGTATGTCGCTTAAATGAAAGAAAAAGACAGAATAGCGGCGGGTGCTTGCCAGAGTCTCGGGCAATCCTTGGCGTTCCTGACACTTTCAATCGGTGCCTCAATTGCAACTGGGTTTTTCTGGGGAAGCCTCGACGGTATGATTGCGCCGATTTTTTCCTCAGGTGAGTTCCCATGACGCAAGAACCTAGCACCCTCTATGCCAAGCTGCTCGGCGAAACCGCGGAAATTTCCTGGAAGGAGCTCGAACCGTTCTTTGCCAAGGGTGCCCTATTGTGGGTCGACGCTGGCCTGGATTTGATCGAAGCGGCCGAGGGAATGGCCGAGGACAACCGTGACAAAGTGGCCGCCTGGCTGGCCTCCGGGAGCCTTGGCGAAGTGTCTGCGACGCGGGCATTGGACCTGGTGGAGCGTGATCCGAGCTTGTGGGCGGTGGTGGTTTCGCCGTGGATTCTGATCCAGGAAAGGGCATCGAACTAAACGTGCGCACCGAAATAGTGCGAGTTGTGTGCCATTAAAAGTGTGTAGCGGAGTAACCGCTTTGCCCATGATGGCAACTGGCCGTGAAGAAAGGTCACAGGCGAGGGTGACGTAAACGTCAGGGGAACAGTTTTGCGGGCCGCGGATGGCCCGGGGAATTGTTTCTTGGTGTGGCAAGGTTAGGGGTATTTGTTGCCGGTTAGACCGCTATCGCAGACAAGCCAGCCCCCACATCCAGCCGCATTCCAAGAGTGGAACTCGGTCAACTGTGGGAGCGGGCTTGCTCGCGATGGGCGCACCTCGGTCTAGGCGGTCTTGCCCGTATGGTTGTTCAGCGAGATCACCTTGGTCTTGCCAATCCGGTGACGATAAATCTCACGCAGGTACTTGATCGCCTTCTTCACGCAATCGCGCGACAGGCGAATGTCGTTGATCGAGACAAACTTCTCTTTGTCGTTGATCAGCTCGCGGTACTTCTTCTCATACATCGGCTTGATCGCGTACCAGTTGGTATCGAGGATCTTCGCCGGGTTCTCGAATTCGTTGAGCAACTCGTCGATACGGTCCTCGTCGAAGTCTTCATGGATGATGAAGTCCAGGATCGAGTTGTCCAGGGTCTCGTCGAAACGGTACGGGTTGCGGGCAAAGCAGCGCTTGATAAAGGCCACGATCAACGTCAGGAAGTCATCCGACAGGCACGGGCTCTTGGCGATCAGGGTGGTCAACGACAGGTTGGCCGAAGCACCGATCACCAGGGCGTAGCGCTTGAGGGTGGTGTTGGGGAACAGGCTGTTGAGGTGGGTCTTGAGCCGGTTCAGGTCCATATAGGACAGTTTGTAGTCCTTGGGCAGGGAGACGATGGACACCACCGACGAGCAGTTCTTGAAGAAGTGCAGGTCATGCAGGGCCGCTGCGTCATAGCCGGAGTTCTTGTACTGCTCCAGGGAGGCCTTGTAGCGCTTGGATTCGATCGGCAACAGGCTGATGCCTTCGATGGCCTGGGTGACTTTATTGAAGTGGGGCAGGTCGATGGAGCGGAAGAACAAATCGTCGATGTTCAGGCGCTGCGGCTCTTTTTCAAACACCTTGAACTTGTCGTTGCTCGGCGCCGGGGTTTCCGGGACCACCGACTCGGCGTAGGCAATTGCCACCGGCCCGGCCAGGCTCATGAACAGGTCGTTGGCGTCCAGGCGAATGGTTTCACCGATGTCGATGCCGGCGCGGCGGAAATAGTTCTGGTCATAGTCGGTCGTCACCGCCTGAGCCGTCAGGATGTTGAAGATCTGCTGTGAGATGTACTGGTTGGCGTGTTTTTCCATGGCATTGACGTCAATGTTCTGGATGTTGCCGTCGTCGCTTTCTTCGGCGTAACGCATGATGTCGTTGGAGATCAGCATCATCGCGTTCCACGGGCGGATACGGCCTTTGACACTGGCCTCGCTGCTGTCTTCATTGTCGAAGTTGTACGAGAAATCCCATTCCTCCGACAGGTACTTGCACAGCAGCCGACCGGCGTTGATATGCAGCGCCTCGGACATTTCGCTGCGGTGATCGGAGATGTTCGGCAACACGCAGATCCCACTGGTGAAAATCGGCTCGAACACAAAGGCATGGCCGCTCTTGCTGTCATGCTCGTCGGCAGGTTTGGTGTCGAAGGTCTTGTTCATGTACGAGTGTTGCTGGGCCAGGCCGAACTCCGAGGCCATGCCCGAGCCGGTGCCGCCGCCGGCGCTGAAGATCGAGAAGTACAGGCGCGACTGGTTGGCCTTGATCCCGCAAGAGTCGATCAGGTACGAATGGATCATCTTCCAGTCAGGGCTGGAAAAACGCTGGGTGTCTTTGTTGAGGATGATCTTGGCCAGGTACTGGCCGAGGATCGGTGCGTTACCGGCGCCACCGGCATGCACTTCCGACAGGTCCATGATTTTCATTTTGCTGTAGTCGCGCAAAAAGCCGCTTTTCTCGCCCTTGCGCGAGAAACGGATGCGTCCGGCGATGTCTTTGTCCAGGTCGCCGAGCATCACCAGGGGTTCTACCAGAAACACCGGCTTGCTGGCCTTGCTGGCGCCCAGGCGCAAGTTGTTACGGATCCACTGGGCTGGGCTGTAGCCCTTTTCAACGTAGGATTTGTCTTCGGTGCTGAACTCGTTCAGATAAAACTTGCGGGCGTTGTACACCAGTTCCGCCACATCCAGGGCGATGTTGGAACCACAGCGCCCCAGGCCGATCAGGCAGACCGAGGGAAACTCCTGCTCACTGTGCAGCTCGCTGTCACCGTCAAGGTGCGGCGGGCGCGGGAACACCATGTCGCGCAGGCCATCGAGGTTGTCGAGGATGCGGTCGGTGTTGGTTTCGGTGAAGTACAGGTATTGCTGGGTGCCCAGCGCACGTTGACTGGTCAATGACTTTGAACCTGAGGGTTTTTCCGCAGGCGCTGTCAGCAACACGTCGGATACCGCGGTAACAGGATTATTTTTAGAAGTCATTGTGCGCCATGTGCCTGGACGGATGGCCGGAAAACATCAAAGAGCCATCACCGAGTGAGAGTTCGCGACTTTACCCGATAGGGTTTAACCCTAGGTTTTCTAGGGAAAAGCTACGTTGGACTCTCATGAATCGGCCGTTCGTCGGCGTTCTTTAATCAAATACTGGCTATTTGCCCTGATGCTGGCGTTTCAGCGAATAGGGCGGACTACCGAAGAACCCGTCGATGAACCCTTGGCGCTGGTCGTGTCCTTGCTGCCCGCCAGGCCCGGCGGGTTGCGCTGGTCAAGTGCCGTGATCACGGCACTGATTTCACTGGCCGGCACCGCTGCACTGAGCAGGTAACCCTGCACGTAATCGCAGCCATGTTTGATCAACAGCTCCAGTTGCTGCTGGGTTTCCACGCCTTCGGTAATGACCTGTAGGTGCAGGGTGTGGGCCATGCCGATGATTGCCTGGACAATCTCCATATCGGAGGTGGACTTGGGAATGTCCTGGATAAAGGAGCGGTCGATCTTCAGCGTGTTGAGGGGCAGGCGCTTGAGGTAGGAGAGGGAGGAGTAGCCGGTGCCGAAGTCGTCGATGGACAGCGCCACACCCAGCGCACGGATTTGCCGCAGCAGGATCAGGGTGCTGCTGATGTTGCCCATCAAGGCATTCTCGGTCACTTCCAGCTCCAGGCGGCTGGCGGCGATGCCGCTGTTGCGCAAGGCGTATTCGATTTCATCTGCCAGTTCGTCCCGGGCCAGGTTCAGGGCCGAACAATTCACGGCCATGACCAGGTCCGGGTGCCCCTGGTCCGTCAGCCAACCCAGGTCGGCACAGGCCTGGCGCAGCACCCAGTTGTCCAGCTCGGCGATCAGGCCGTTGTTTTCGGCGATGCCGATAAACCGTTCGGGCGCCAGCAGCCCATGTTGCGGGTGTTGCCAGCGCACCAGGGCTTCGAGGCGGGTGACCTTGCCTTTGTGCAGGTCCAGAATCGGTTGGTAGTGCAGGACCAGTTCCTTTTGGTTGCGCAATGCATTGCGCAATTCCTCTTCCAGCTGCAGTTCGAGAAAGGCCCGGGTTTTCAGGTTGGAGCTGAAGAAGTTCAAGCTGTTGCGCCCGCCATCCTTGGATTGATACAGCGCCAGGTCGGCGGTTTTCAGCAGTTCCTCGCAGGTGGTCCCGTCCTCGGGAAACACGCTGATACCGATGCTGGTGGTCATCACCATGCGCCGGCCAGCCAGCTCGATGGGCTCTTTCATTTTCTGCATGATGCGCTGGGCCATGTGCCGCGCTTCGTCGCGATGACGGATGTTGATCAGGATGCAGAATTCATCACCGCCAAAGCGCGCCACTACATCATTGTGACTGCGTATCGAACTCTTGATATGGCCGGCCAGGACTGTCAGCAGCTCATCGCCGGCATCATGGCCGAGGCTGTCGTTGATCCGCTTGAAGTGGTCGATGTCGAGGAAGATCACCGCCAGCATGCCCTCGGCCTGGGCTTTCTGCGCGAGGCTTTCGGCGAAGATCTGGTTGAAGCCCCGGCGATTGAGCAGGCTGGTCAGGGCGTCGTAGTGGGCCACTTGCTGCAGGGATGCGCGCGCCTGGTCCAGCTCGGTCAGCAGGGCATTGACCCGACGCAGGTCGCGTTCCTTGTGCTGCAGTTTTTTGTCGGCGAGGGCCGCGCTGATGCTGCTGCCGATGACCAACAACGTGATGACGGCCACCGACAGGCCCAGTTGCGTCGGGTTGTTGTCGATGGGCAATGCCGGCAAGGCCCCGGTGGGCAGCAGCAATTGCATGGCAGCCATACCGGTGAAGTGCATGCTGATAATGCCGGCACCGAGCACCAGGCTGGCAGCGTACTTGAGCAGTTGGTGGAACATTCCATTGCCATTGCGCAGGTAGCGGGACAACAGCAAGGCGGCCAGGCTGGCGCCAATGGCAATGGCCACCGACAACCCAAACAGCCCGCTGGAAAAATACACCTGGGCCTCGGAGCGCATGGCGGCCATGCCCACGTAGTGCATCAGGGCGATGCCCAGGCCCATGCAGGTGGCCGCCGTCAGGTACTGATGAAAACGCATTCGGGCATGACTGAGGGTTTGCATGGCGAACAACGAAGCGATCAATGCGATCGCCAATGAAGCCAGCGTCAGGAACCATTCGTAATGGATAGTGATGGGCGCCTGGAGCGCCAGCATGCTGATGAAGTGCGTCGACCAGATCCCGCCGGCCAGGCAACCGGCACCGATCCAGCGCCAATGGCGTTTTGCCGTCAGGTTATCAACGTGGCCGACACGCTCCGCCATGTCCAGGGTGCCAAAGCTCGCGGCGCAGGCAACCAGGTACGCCAGTAGCACCAGGAAGGGGTTATGGGTGCAATTAAGTAATAAATACCCGCTCTCGGGAAGCGGGGTAAAAAAATGCAGACCCAGCCATTCCATAGCACGTCCCGTTGCAGAGTCATCTCGTGTCACTGCGCGTGGCGATGACCTATGGAATCGAGTATAGAAGGCTCAACGGAATCGCAAGCCGTAATGGCATTTTGATTGCTTTGATTTTGGCATGCTCCCCATAGCCAATGGTGCTAAGCACTGATGGGCAGCTCGAACTCGTAAGGCGGTTGCTCCAGCGGCGCCAAGCCGAATGCGGCGCGGGCGGCGTCGCAATCGACGTTCACTTCACCCTGGCTCCATGAGGCCTCGAACTCCCGGCACACGCTGGAACGCTGCTCGTAGATCGAACAACGGGTGGTGCTGCCCACTTCGCCTTCCAGGCTGCAGCAGCGTGCCGGTTTCTGGTCGGTGCCGATCATCGCCACCCGCGTGGGGTTGATCTGTACCACGCGGTCATCGGGTACGGTGCCGCCTGATGAGGCGCATTCGCCCCAAAAGAAAGACACGCGAAAGTGTGAACAGCAGGCACCGCAATTCAGACACGGACTGGCATCGGACATGGCACGTCATCAATAAGAGGTAAGGGGGAACTGCGGAAGGCTCGCTATTCTATGCCTGCCAAGGCGCTTGGGAAGGGGGGCGCATGCTTATTTTTTTAGCGGGAAAATCCGGCTGTCCTGGATGAAATTACGCCCTATCAGCTTTACGAATCATTACAGACAACCGCGCCGCGCCTGACTAGATTGCAGGTTCCGGGCAGGATGCGTCGGCATCGAGCCTCTATAACAATAAAAGAGACGGACCCATGCAGAACTCGACCCAAGCGGCGAATGCCTGGCGCATTCTGTTCCTGCTGTTCCTGGCCAACCTGTTCAACTTCTTTGATCGCACGATCCCGGCGATCATCATCGAGCCGATCCGCATGGAATGGCACCTCAGTGACTTCCAGCTCGGCATCATCGGCACCGCATTCACCATCGTCTATGCGATTGCCGGCTTGCCCCTGGGGCGCCTGGCCGATACCGGCTCGCGCAGCAAGCTGATGGGCTGGGGCCTGGCGAGTTGGAGCGCGCTGACGGCGGTCAACGGCATGGTTGGCAGCTTCTGGACCTTTCTGCTGGTGCGCATGGGCATCGGCATTGGTGAAGCCAGTTACGCGCCGGCCGCCAACTCGTTGATCGGCGACCTGTTCCCGGCCCACCGTCGCGCCCGGGCCATGGGGATTTTCATGCTGGGCCTGCCCCTGGGCCTGTTGCTGGCGTTCTTCACCATCGGTGCGATGGTCGAGGCGTTCGACAGCTGGCGTGCGCCGTTCTTTATTGCGGCCGTCCCTGGGCTGATCCTTGCGGTGTTCATGTTCTACATCAAGGAGCCCAAGCGCGGCGCCGCCGAAACCGTGCAAGTCTCCCAGGAGAAAGTCGACCGGCCGATCCGGCGCGTGCTGGCGGTGCCGACCTTTCTGTGGCTGGTGCTGGCGGGGCTGTGCTTTAACTTTGCGACCTATGCCTGCAACTCGTTCCTGGTGCCGATGCTGCAACGTTACTTCCTCATGCCCCTGCAGGAAGCGGCCGTGGCGACCGGGGTGATTGTCGGCGTGACCGGTCTGTTCGGCCTGACCTTGGGCGGCCTGGTGGCGGACAAGATTCACCAGCGCATTGCCAATGGCCGCTTACTGTTTGCCGCCTTCAGCCTGATTATCTCCACGGTATGCACTGCCTGGGCCCTGCATGCGGGGCGCATCGAGATCGGGGTGTTTGTCGCGGTGTTCAGTGTGGGCTGGTTGTTTGCCTATAACTTCTACACCTGCGTGTACACGGCGATCCAGGATGTGGTGGAGCCGCGTCTGCGGGCCACGGCCATGGCGCTGTTCTTCGCCGGCCTGTATCTGCTGGGGGGTGGCATGGGACCGGTGGTGGTGGGCGCGCTGTCCGATCACTTTGCCCATGCGGCAATGTACGCGGCGGGTGCCGAGCAAATGACCGAGGCGTTCAAGGCGGTGGGGCTGCATGACGCCATGTACCTGATTCCGGTGGCGTTGTTCCTGACCATGCTGTTTCTGTTCCAGGCTTCGCGGTGTTTTGTGCGCGATGCCAAGCGGATGAAGGATGGGTTGGGGAGGGTTGAGGTGCCGGCGGCGGCGGCTACTGCTTGAAACCGAGGTGACGCCAGCGCAGCATAGGTATCTACACAACTCTTTTATCTAGTGCTTATTGGGTTTGTGTACATATCCGTTGCTGCGGTCACGGCGGCTATTGGTTCCGCCCTTACGGCGGGTCACTTTCGAAGAGCGTGTACGGACCGGACACATAGTGGACACATGTGCGGGGACATAGTTGACACATTATGAACCATAGTCCGGTTTGCTCACGTCGATCGTTCGTAGGAAATGGTGGCAGAAGTAGACGTCAAAGAGCCCGTCACTTTCAGGGTTAGGCCGAACTGCGATGTGCTGCCCAACCAGCCCCTTGGCAATGCTGAAGTAACGTTTCTGAAAGCGAAATCGGCTGTGATAAACCTTGGCCAGCACATCATCCGGCCCATATTCAAACTCCGATAGCTGCTGCGGATAAGCCCAGGGGCTTGCTCGATACCGGTCCATAGGCACCTTGTAGTCCAGTGCTTGGTGAGGGCGTTTTAAGTTATAGACCTCACGCCATTGATCAAACGCTGTTTGAGCATCCTTGATCGTGGAGAATTGACGCCCATCAAGCACCTCGGCTTTGAGTGAACGATGGAAGCGCTCAATCTTTCCATTGGTTTGAGGGTGATAAGGACGACTGAAGCTGATCCTGATCCCCAAGCGAATCAACCAGATACTTAATTCTGTGATTTCCCCAGGGTTGCGTGGCGAGCCCCATGGCGGCCCATTGTCAACGTTGATGCGAGCCGGTAAACCAAAGCGCTGGAATACCTCGATCATCTTTTCCTTCACTGTGATTCCACGCTCGTTATCACAAGCTTGAATCGCCAAATTGAATCGTGAGTGATCGTCCAGCAACGTCAGCGGATGGCATCGGCCTTCTTGCGTCGGGAAGTGCCCTTTGAAATCCATCTGCCAAAGATCGTTAGGTGCATCGTGTTCAAATCTCAGCTTTGCTTCTTGTTCCTTCTGAACAGGCTGAATCAGCCCGCATCGGTGCAGAACATTGGTGACAGTGCTAGGAGCAATCTGCTTTTTCAAAAGGCTGCTGATTGTACGTCCGCCCCAAGCGGGATGTGCTCGCCTAAGCGCTATGACTTCCGCTTCCAGAGCTGGCGCGGTTAGCTTTGGGCTAGTCGCAGGTTTTCGGGACTTCTCTTGCAGTCCAGACTGCCCCTGCATTTCATAGCGTTTCAACCACTTATAGGCCGTTTGCGGACTGATGCCGAACCGTCGACACAGCTCTCGTTTATTGCTGCCGGGTTGCCGTGCTAAGGCAATGAACTCTTCTTTCAGGCTCATGGTATCTCTCGTGTCCCAGGGCATGATGGCTTTCCGGCGAAGTTGGCTCGCCAAAAGTGTCCACCATGTCCCCGCACACCCGTCAACCATGTGTCCGGTCCGTACAAAGAGCGCGAAAGTAACCAAAGCGCTTTTTCCCCACCACTCGGTGCCTCGCCTAGGCTCGGCATGCCCGCAGTCAGGCATTGCTCCGCGGGCCCGCCGCGATCGGCCATCCGTGGCCGTGTCGCGGCTACCCCGGCATCCATGCCGGGGTGCCCACTGCGCAATGCCTGCCTGCGGCCATCGTGGTTTAACGGGGCGCCTCAGATCAAGATCAAAAGCAGAGCAACAGCAAAGCAAGAGCGTGAAGCTGCATTCCCCTGTGGGAGCGGGCTTGCCCGCGATGACGGTGTATCAGTCGATAAATCTATTGGCTGACCTGCCGCCATCGCAGGCAAGCCAGCTCCCACAGAAGGACGCGCACGCCTCGAAGGTCAGGCCGCCTCGCTTTGCTTTTGATCTTGATCTGAGGCGCCCCGTTAAACCACGCTGGCCGTCATCCGATATTGATTTGGGGGGTAAACCGGCAGGACACCCCCCATAAAAAAGGCCCGCATTGCGCGGGCCTTTTTGTTCATCAGGGCAGGGCGCGGATCAACCGGCGACCAACACCCGAATCGCCTCCAACCGCAGCGCCGCCTTGTCGAGCATAGCCAGGCCTTGCTCGCGCTGTTGGCGCAGGGCAACCAGTTCGCTGTCGCGTACGGTCGGGTTGACGGCTTGCAGGGCGGTCAGGCGCGCCAGCTCTTCGTCGGTGTCTGCTGCCAGGCGACGTTGCGCCTCGGCCACACGTTCGGCGTGGCGCGGGGCGATTTTCTCTTCGCCGGCGTTGATCCGTGGCGTCAGCTGATCGCGCTGGGCCTGCACGAACTTGTTGGCGCTGGCCCGTGGCACGCTTTCCAACTGGTCGTTGAGGGTGGTGAAGGACACCCGGCCCGACAAGTCATTACCATTGGCATCCAGCAGGCAGCGCAGGGCCGCCGGGGGTAGGTAGCGACCCAGTTGCAACGAACGCGGTGCCACCACTTCACTGACATAGAGCAGTTCCAGCAACACAGTGCCTGGCTTCAGCGCCTTGTTCTTGATCAGCGCCACTGCGGTGTTGCCCATGGAACCGGACAGCACCAGGTCCATGCCGCCCTGGACCATCGGGTGCTCCCAGGTAATGAACTGCATGTCTTCGCGAGACAGCGCCTGGTTGCGGTCGTAAGTGATGGTCACGCCTTCGTCATCGCCGAGGGGGAAGCTGGCGTCGAGCATTTTTTCGCTGGGCTTGAGGATCAGTGCGTTTTCCGAATGGTCTTCGCTGTCGATGCCGAACGCGTCGAACAGGGTTTCCATGTAGATCGGCAGGGTGAACTGATCGTCTTGCTCCAGGATGTCCTCGACCAGCGCATCACCTTCGCCAGCGCCGCCGGAGTTGAGCTCCAGCAAACGGTCGCGGCCGGTGTGCAGCTCGGCTTCGAGGCGCTCGCGCTCGGTGCGGGCTTCGTCGATCAGGGCTTGCCATTCGCCGTCGTCGGCATTTTCCAGTAGCGGCAGCAGGCGCGGGCCGAACTGGTGCTGCAAGGCGTTGCCGGTCGGGCAGGTGTTAAGGAAGGCATTCAAGGCTTCGTGGTACCACTGGAACAGCCGCTCTTGCGGGCTGGTTTCCAGGTACGGCACGTGCAGCTCGATCACATGCTTCTGGCCGATCCGGTCCAGACGCCCGATGCGCTGCTCCAGCAAGTCCGGGTGCGATGGCAGGTCGAACAGCACCAGATGGTGGGCGAACTGGAAGTTGCGGCCTTCACTGCCGATTTCCGAACAGATCAGCACCTGGGCGCCGAACTCTTCATCCGCGAAGTAGGCGGCGGCACGGTCCCGTTCGAGGATGTTCATGCCCTCGTGGAACACCGTGGCCGGGATGCCGGAACGCACGCGCAGGGCGTCTTCCAGGTCCATGGCGGTTTCGGCGTGGGCGCAGATCACCAGGACTTTGGTGCGCTTGAGCATTTTCAGCTGGTCGATCAGCCACTCGACGCGCGGGTCGAAGCGCCACCAGCGGTTTTCTTCTTCTATATCCGGTTGCGACTGGAAGCTGACTTCCGGGTACAGCTCGGCATGCTCGCCCAGCGGCAGTTCCAGGTATTCGTCCGGGCACGGCAGCGGGTAGGCGTGCAACTTGCGCTCGGGGAAGCCTTGTACGGCGGCGCGGGTGTTACGGAACAGCACGCGGCCGGTGCCGTGGCGGTCCAGCAGCTCACGCACCAGGCGCGCACTGGCTTCGGTGTCGCCATCGTTGACGGCAGCCAGCAGTGCTTCGCCTTCGTTGCCGAGGAAGCCCTGGATAGTCTTGTGCGCGGCCGGCGAGAGGCGACCCTTGTCCATCAGTTCCTGGACGGCTTCGGCGACCGGGCGATAGTTCTCGCTCTCGGCGCGGAAGGCTTTGACGTCATGGAAACGGTTCGGGTCCAGCAGGCGCAGACGGGCGAAGTGGCTGTCCTGGCCCAGTTGTTCCGGGGTTGCGGTCAGCAGCAGCACGCCGGGAATGGTCTCGGCCAGTTGCTCGACCAGTTGGTATTCAGCGCTGGCCTTTTCTTCGTGCCAGACCAGGTGGTGGGCTTCGTCGACCACCATCAAGTCCCAGCCGGCGGCAAACAGTGCGTCCTGGGCTTTTTCGTCGTCCACCAGCCATTCCAGGGCCACCAGCGCGAGTTGGGTGTCTTCGAACGGGTTGCTGGCATCGCTTTCGATAAAACGTTCTTCGTCGAACAGCGCGACCTGCAGGTTGAAACGCCGGCGCATTTCCACCAGCCATTGGTGCTGGAGGTTTTCCGGGACCAGGATCAGTACGCGATTGGCGCGCCCGGACAGCAGTTGGCGATGGATCACCAGGCCGGCTTCGATGGTCTTGCCCAGGCCCACTTCGTCGGCCAGCAGCACCCGTGGCGCGATCCGGTCAGCCACTTCACGGGCGATGTGCAGTTGGTGCGCAATCGGCTGCGCACGCACGCCGCCCAGGCCCCAGAGCGAGGACTGCAACTGGCGGCTGGTGTGTTCCAGGGTGTGGTAGCGCAGGGAGAACCAGGCCAGCGGGTCGATCTGGCCGGCGAACAGACGGTCGCTGGCGAGGCGGAACTGGATGAAGTTCGACAGTTGGGTTTCCGGCAGGGTGACCTGCTCGTTCTGCCCATTGAGGCCGTGGTAGACCAGCAGGCCGTCGACATCGTCGACCTCGCGCACGGTCATCTTCCAGCCTTCGAAGTGGGTGATGGTGTCACCCGGCGAGAACCTCACGCGAGTGAGGGGCGCATTCCGTAGCGCATACTGGCGGGTGTCGCCAGTGGCCGGATAGAGCACGGTCAACAAGCGGCCGTCCTGTGCCAGAACGGTGCCTAACCCCAGCTCTGCTTCGCTGTCACTAATCCAGCGTTGCCCCGGTTGATACTGCTGCGCCATGCTGCCTGACTCCCGCCGTGAAAAAGCCGACTATTCTAACGGAACAAGGCCCCCAGCCAAAGGACTCTGACAAAAACTACTCCGCTTGCCGGAGTGAAAGAGGACGATTCGACGGGTGGCAGGGCACTGGCGACTGACGACTGGGTCACAAGTTGGCGGCCCCAGGCTCAAGTCGCTGGTACAGCAGCCGACAGCCTGCTGACAGGAGACCAATAATTATGCTGCCACCGATCTTGCCCTTGAGTGTTGTGCCGGTCACGTCACAACTCGACCCCGTGCGCCCCAAACCCGATATCCCGCCGGTGGTGCCTGCGCAGGCGAGTTCCAGCGAAAGCACCATTGACCTCAAGAACCGCGACGCGGAGCAATCGACCCTGATGCTGCGCGAGGAACAACGACGCCAGCAGGAACAGCAAAAACGCCGGCGCGAGGCCGACGAAGATCCCGAGCAGCACCTGGCTATTCCTGGTGACGAACTGAATGCCGATAACACCGTGCCGGTCGCGCCGCTGATCGAGGATGCACCCCGCCAGGGGTTGTGGGTGGACGTCGAGGTTTGACCCCCGGGCGGGCCAGGACGCATTATTGAGTCAATCCAGCCACCACGTAAGCCATGCCATGAGTGACGACAAGCTGATCGACCTGACTGCCGAACGCGCCAAACGGGTCCACGATCTCAATGACAAGCGCCTGAATGACGTGCGCCAGGCGTTCGAGCAGGCCATGCCGCTGGGCAAGGCGAAGAAAAAGTCGAAAAACAAACCGAAAAAGCGCTGAAATGCCCTGAATCTATTGATTCAGGTCAGTTATCTCCCTTCTTTACGCCCCGTTGCGGGCGACATTGATCCCCGTCAATTTCTGCCTCCGACTTCTTGGTTAACTTAGCCCCATCGCAACAAGGCAAGAGCAGGAGGCCGGTCATGTTTTTCGATAATGTGGTTTTTGCCGGGGTGCTGACTGTCGGCCTCATGGTGCTGTTTTTTGTAGGGTTTGGATTTTTTATCTGGAAAGACGCGAACAAGCGTAAAAAACCATAGGTTTTTCCGGGTTACATGAGCACGCAAGGCATTTTGGGCGACTTCGGTCGCCCTTTTTTTTGCCCGATATTTAGCTCTCTAGCCACAAAGGCACAAAAAAAGGCGTGACCCTCGCAGGTCACGCCTTTTTAATTGCGTTGTCGGTTAACTGCCCAACGCCTTGGACGCCAGCCAGAACAAGCCGGCCGACAGGCTCACTGTGGCTGGCAGGGTCAGGATCCAGGCCATCAGGATGGTCTTCACGGTGCCGCCTTGCAGCCCGCTCTTGTTCGCGACCATGGTCCCGGCCACGCCCGAAGACAGCACGTGGGTGGTGGACACCGGCAGGGCGAAGATATTGGCAAAGCCAATCATGGTGGCGGTGGTGATTTGCGCTGACATGCCCTGGGCATAGGTCATGCCCTGCTTGCCGATCTTCTCGCCAATCGTCAGTACCACGCGCTTCCAGCCCACCATGGTGCCCAGGCCAAGGGCCAGGGCCACGGCGAGGATTACCCAGAACGGTGCGTATTCGGTGGTGGCGGTCAGGTCTTTGCGCAGTTTTTCCAGGTCCGACTTCTCGCGGGAATCAAGGCCAGGCAGCTTGCCGACTTTCTTCGCGGTGTCGTCCAGGCACAGCAGGTAGCGACGGACTTCAATGCGCTGGTCGGAGGTCAAGGAATGGTAGTCAGAGACACCCTTCAATGTGCCGAGGAGGGCGTTGATGGTCGGCTCGGTCTGTTGCGGGTTGCAACGGAACTTGCCTGGCAGGTCGTCTCTGACACTTTTGCCCAGGGCAAGGAATTCGCCGAGGGTTTCGTGGTTGCGCTGGTAGAACTGGTTGAGGTGCAGGGTGGCGTCGCGGGTTCGCTCGATCTGGTAAGTGGTGCTGCCCAGATCGAGTACGAACTGCGCGGGCACGATACCGATCAGCACCAGCATGATCAGGCCAATACCTTTCTGGCCGTCGTTGGAGCCATGCACGAAACTCACGGCCATCGCGGAAATCACCAGTACCAGGCGGTTCCAGAACGGCGGGTGTTTCTTGTCGTCGAGCTTGCGGCGCTGGTCCGGTGTCTTGTGCATCTTGGACAGCGGACGCCACCATTTAAGGCCAATCAACACCAGGGCTGCGACCAGGAAGCCGGCCATGGGCGAGAACACCAGCGAGGCGCCGATATCAATGGCCTTCTGCCAGTTGACCCCGTCTGCCAGCGGAATATCGTTGATCAAGGCATTGGCCAGGCCGACACCGAGGATCGAACCGATCAGGGTGTGGGAGCTGGATGCCGGGATCCCGAAATACCAGGTGCCGAGATTCCAGGTGATGGCCGCTGCTAATAATGAAAACACCATGGCCAGACCATGGCCGGTGTTTACATTGATCAGCAACTCCACCGGCAGCAGGTGCACGATGGCATAGGCAACGCCCACCCCGCCGAGCAACACGCCGAGGAAGTTGAACACCCCGGAAAAGAATACGGCCAGGTGCGGCGGCATCGCTTTGGTATAGATGACTGTGGCCACCGCGTTAGCGGTGTCATGAAAGCCATTGATGAACTCGAAGGCGAGGACAAAGGCGAGGGCGAGCAACAGGCTCACAAGAACCCAAGCATCCAGTCCGCTGAATAAATCGATCATGAAGGTTTTATGACCCGGTCGTAAGGGGGCGCGATTATGCCAGAAAACCTCAGTAATCTATGCACTAGCTGCTCGCCGGTAACATTCTTCAACGAATTAATTTGGAGGAGGGGTGCGACTACCAGATATTTCGGTGGTTTGGCAACTCATTGATTTATAAAGAATAGAGGGGCCGTGGCAGGGTGCGACAATTAAGATGAAGGGTCTGAAACAGGTGTATGAAATTTCGTCAGAGCGGCGAAACTGACGATTGCAGGGCAAAACCCGGGCGCCCCTGCCAGGGGGGCTGGCAGGGCAATGACTTGCCAGGAAGGCTCAGTCCGAGAGGCTTATGGCTCTTCGGCCTTGAGGTCCTTTTCGATCTTTTGGATTTCCTGGGCAAATGCCTGGTCGAGCAGACTGGCTCGTTTGCGCCATGGTTTGCGCTCCGGCTCAGGTTGGGCGGCGTAGGTGGTGACTTCCCCGCCGTAAACATCCTTGTAACGTTGTTCCTGGCGCTCAAGTTCCGCGCGCAGTTCGTCTTTCGTCACTTTGTTACCTAATTGAGTTGAGTTTGATTCCGGTGATGCGCGATGACGCAAGTGATGGGCGTATTACACGATCAACCACTTCAGTTATTGCACGCGGCCACGGCACCGGGGAAGAACAGCTGTCGTAGCAACAGTTTTCTTTTTACATCACAAATATGGGCAGGCTGTGGAGCTGAGTACCCGGTATCTGCAACCCAGGCCAGGACAAGGAAAAGCTGAGGCTTGGTGGGGGCAGGCATGCCCTTGAGGCCAACTCGACCTTGTCACAGGGTGCATTATAGCGGCGCATTTGCATAAGACTATCGTCAACAAGTTAAAAAACGTCAACTTGGCGTAGCTGTATTGCTATTCACCTCATGTCGGGAACTTGACGCCGTACTTGCCTAACACTCTGTATGTGACAGTTGCACGGTCGTTAATTAAGTCAACATTGCCAGGCCGAACGCCGTCGGTTAAGTGAGTGCAACAAATTCAGTGCGGGGCCTGGCAGCGCCCAGCGGCGTAAATTGCGATTATCGAATGACCGTCCGATAATCGCCCAATGTTGGCGCCCTTGCCTTGTACATCCGTTGCCTGCCGGCTTGTAATGGCGCTTGAAAATAAGAGAAAGGACCTGAAATGAACGATCAATTGCGCAACTCCTTTGCCTCAGTGGCGCCGCCGATCGTTGCGTCACCGGCCAAGCGCATCCAGGCGTTTACCGGCGACCCGGATTTCATGACCTCCCTGGCCCGCGGGCTGGCCGTGGTACAGGCGTTCCAGGAGCGCAAGCGGCACCTGACCATCGCCCAGATCAGCCATCGCACGGAAATCCCCCGCGCTGCCGTCAGGCGTTGCCTGCATACCTTGATCAAACTCGGCTACGCCACCACCGACGGGCGCACGTACTCCCTGCTGCCCAAGGTCCTGACCCTGGGCCATGCCTATCTGTCGTCCACGCCCCTGGCGGTTTCTGCCCAGCCTTACCTGGACCGCATGAGTGAGCAGCTTCATGAAGCCTGCAACATGGCGACCCTGGAGGGCGACGACATCCTCTATATCGCCCGATCCGCCACCACCCAACGCCTGATTTCGGTGGATCTTTCGGTCGGTGGCCGACTGCCAGCTTATTGCACCTCCATGGGCCGAATCCTCCTGGCGGCCCTGGATGACGCGTCGCTGCAGGACTACCTGGACCATGCCGACCTGCAAACCAAGACCAGCCGCACCCTGACCACGCCGCAAGCCTTGCTTGAATGCCTGCAACAAGTGCGGCAACAGGGCTGGTGCATTGTCGACCAGGAACTGGAGCAGGGTCTGCGCTCCATCGCCGTGCCGGTGTATGACGCGTCCGGCCAGGTATTGGCTGCGCTGAATGTCAGCACCCACGCCGGGCGGGTCAGCCGCAGTGAGCTGGAACAACGTTTCCTGCCGAGCATGCTCTGCGCCAGCCAGGAGCTGAGTGCCCAGTTGTTTGCTTAAGCTGTTCGGTGACCGCACAGATCCCGGTTTGACGAATTGACGGTGTTTCCCCTGGCTCATTAATGTCGCGGCAGCGTGATTGACCGCGACAGCCTCTACCGCCGCGGTTTCGGTTTCGCCCCAATAATAATGACGACTCGCCGTCGTCCGCCCGCCATCGGTGTGGAAATAAAAATAATGAATCAGCCTTCGCCTTCTGTTGGTACATGTCTGGACGTGCAGTCCTTTATCAATGCGCAACCGCTGTCCCGCTATCAATGGCGGGTGGTGATCCTGTGCTTCCTGATTGTCTTTCTCGATGGCCTGGATACCGCGGCCATGGGCTTTATTGCGCCGGCACTGTCCCAGGATTGGGGGATCGACCGTGCCAGCCTCGGCCCGGTGATGAGTGCCGCGTTGATCGGCATGGTGTTTGGCGCCCTGGGTTCAGGCCCGTTGGCCGACCGTTTCGGACGCAAGGTGGTGTTGGTCGGCGCCGTGCTGGTGTTCGGTGCGTTCAGCCTGGCCTCGGCCTATAGCAGCAACGTTGATCAGTTGCTGGTATTGCGCTTCCTGACCGGCCTGGGCCTGGGCGCTGGCATGCCGAACGCCACGACGTTGCTGTCCGAATACACCCCGGAGCGCCACAAGTCGTTGCTGGTGACCAGCATGTTCTGCGGCTTCAACCTGGGCATGGCCGGTGGCGGGTTTATCTCGGCCAAGCTGATCCCGATGTTCGGCTGGCACAGCCTGCTGCTGATCGGCGGCATCCTGCCCTTGATCCTGGTGGGCGTGCTGGTGCTGTGGCTGCCGGAGTCGGCACGCTACCTGGTGGTGCGCAATCGCGGCACAGACAAGGTGCGCAAGGCCTTGTCACCCATCGACCCGGCCACCGTCGCCCAGGCTTCCAGCTTCAGCGTCCCGGAACAGAAAACCGTCAAGGCGCGCAATGTGTTCGCGGTGATCTTCTCTGGCACCTACAGCGCCGGCACCCTGTTGCTGTGGCTCACCTACTTTATGGGTCTGGTGATTGTGTACCTGCTGACCAGTTGGTTGCCGACCCTGATGCGTGACAGCGGCGCCAGCATGGAGCAGGCGGCTTTTATCGGCGCGTTGTTCCAGTTTGGCGGGGTACTCAGCGCCGTGGGCGTGGGCTGGGCCATGGACCGGTTCAATCCGCACAAGGTCATCGGCACTTTCTACCTGCTGGCTGGGGTCTTTGCCTACGCCGTGGGCCAGAGCCTGGGCAATATCACCCTCCTGGCCACCCTGGTGTTGATCGCCGGGATGTGCGTCAACGGTGCGCAATCGGCCATGCCTTCGTTGGCGGCGCGGTTTTACCCGACCCAGGGCCGGGCGACCGGGGTGTCCTGGATGCTGGGGATTGGCCGTTTTGGCGCGATCCTCGGTGCGTGGATGGGAGCCACGCTGTTGGGGCTGGGTTGGAACTTCGAGCAAGTGCTGACGGCACTGGTGATTCCGGCTGCATTGGCCACCACTGCGGTATTGATCAAGGGCTTCGTCAGCCACGCCGACGCCACCTGAGACTTAATGCAGGCACGGTTGAAAAATGTGGGAGCGGGCTTGCTCGCGAAGGCGGTGGCTCAGGACAAAAGTGTGTTGACTGACACACCGCCTTCGCGAGCAAGCCCGCTCCCACAGGGACGCTGTTCGCATGGAAAGCAGGGGTGTTTGGAGGAATGTTAGCCAGGTAACAATCTGTTCGATTATCGAACGGTTAGTCGATTATCGGATTGTTTGACCCCTGACCCCGGCTTACTCTTCAAGTACTTCGGCGCTGCCTCCAGCGCCTTTTTCGACCTACACCGGGAGCCCAACCCCATGGCTGAAATCCTTTCGCTGGCTGATGCGGTAAAGCAGTTCGTCAATGACGGCGATACCGTCGCGCTCGAAGGCTTTACCCACCTGATCCCTACAGCGGCAGGTCATGAAATCATCCGTCAGGGCAAGAAAGACCTGACGCTGGTGCGCATGACGCCCGACCTGATCTACGACCAACTGATCGGTGCCGGCTGTGCGCGCAAGTTGATTTTTTCCTGGGGCGGCAACCCGGGCGTAGGTTCCCTGCATCGCCTGCGGGATGCGGTGGAAAAGCAATGGCCGCAACCGTTGGAGATCGAAGAACACAGCCATGCGGACCTGGCCAACGCCTACGTGGCCGGCGCCTCCGGCCTGCCGTTCGCGGTGCTGCGGGCGTATGCCGGTTCTGACCTGCCCAAGGTCAACCCGCTGATCAAGACCGTGACCTGCCCCTTCACCGGCGAAGTGCTGGCGGCGGTGCCGTCGGTGCGCCCGGACATCACCGTGATCCATGCGCAAAAGGCCGACCGCAAGGGCAACGTGCTGTTGTGGGGGATTCTCGGGGTGCAGAAAGAGGCGGCATTGGCGGCCAAGCGTTGCATCGTCACCGTCGAAGAAATCGTCGACGACCTCAACGCCCCCATGAACGCCTGCGTGCTGCCGACCTGGGCCCTGACCGCCGTGTGCCATGTACCAGGGGGCGCGCACCCTTCCTACGCCCACGGTTACACCGAGCGTGACAATCGCTTCTATCAAGCCTGGGATCCGATCGCTCGGGACCGTGGGACGTTTACCGCATGGATCAATGAATACATCCATGGTACCGCTGACTTCAGTCAATTCCAGGCCAAACTGGCTGCCGCGCAGGAGGCCAAGTAATGACTTACTCGACCAATGAAATGATGACCGTCGCCGCCGCGCGCCGCCTGAAGAACGGTGCCGTGTGCTTCGTCGGCATCGGCCTGCCGTCCAAGGCCGCCAACCTGGCCCGCCTGACGTCGTCGCCGGATGTGGTGTTGATCTACGAGTCCGGCCCGATTGGCGCCAAGCCCTCGGTCCTGCCGCTGTCCATTGGCGACGGCGAGTTGGCGGAAACCGCCGACAGTGTCGTGCCCACGGGTGAGATTTTTCGCTACTGGCTGCAAGGCGGGCGCATTGACGTCGGTTTTCTCGGCGCAGCCCAGGTCGACCGCTTCGGCAATATCAACACCACGGTGGTCGGTGATTACCACCAACCCAAGGTGCGCCTGCCGGGTGCCGGTGGTGCGCCGGAGATTGCCGGCTCCGCCAAGAGCGTGTTGATCATCCTCAAGCAGTCGTCCCGTTCGTTTGTCGACAAACTGGATTTCATCACCTCGGTCGGCCATGGCGAAGGCGGCGACTCGCGCAAGCGCCTCGGCCTGCCAGGCGCAGGCCCGGTCGGGATTATTACCGACCTGTGCATCATGGAGCCGGAGGAGGGCACCCACGAATTTGTGGTCACCGCCTTGCATCCCGGCGTGACCCGCGAGCAAGTGATTGCCGCCACCGGCTGGGCGATCCGCTTTGCCGAGCAGGTCAGCACCAGCGCCGAACCCACGCCAGTCGAACTGAACGCCTTGCGCGATCTTGAAGCCCGTACCGCCGCGGCCCATGGCCAAACCCCAGGAGAAGCCTGATGCGCGACGTGTTTATCTGTGATGCGATCCGCACCCCCATCGGCCGTTTCGGCGGTGGCCTGTCCACGGTGCGCGCCGATGACCTGGCGGCCCTGCCGATCAAGGCCCTGATGGCGCGCAACCCGTCGGTAGACTGGAACGCGGTCGACGAAGTGTTCCTCGGTTGCGCCAACCAGTCCGGCGAAGACAACCGTAACGTGGCGCGCATGGCCGCGCTGCTGGCCGGCCTGCCGCCGAGCATTCCCGGGGTGACGGTCAACCGCTTGTGCGCCTCGGGCATGGACGCCATCGGCACCGCGTTCCGCGCCATTGCCAGTGGCGAAATGGAGCTGGCGATTGCCGGTGGTGTCGAGTCGATGTCCCGTGCACCGTTCGTGATGGGCAAGGCGGACGCCGCGTTCTCGCGCAACATGAAGCTGGAAGACACCACCATCGGCTGGCGCTTTATCAACCCGTTGATGAAGGCCCAGTACGGCGTGGATGCCATGCCGCAGACCGCTGATAACGTGGCAGATGATTACAACGTCTCGCGCGCCGACCAGGACGCCTTCGCCTTGCGCAGCCAGCAACGCACAGCCATGGCCCAGGCCGCGGGGTTTTTCGCTGAAGAAATCGTCCCGGTACGGGTCGCCCATAAAAAAGGCGAGACCCTGGTGGAGCACGACGAACACCCGCGTGCCGATACCACCCTCGAAGCCCTGACCAAGCTCAAGCCGGTCAACGGCCCGGACAAGACCGTCACCGCCGGCAACGCTTCCGGGGTCAACGACGGCGCCGCCGCGTTGATTCTGGCCAGCGCGGACGCGGTGAAAAAGCACGGCCTGACCGCCCGCGCCCGGGTGTTGGGCATGGCCAGTGCCGGGGTCGAACCCCGGGTGATGGGCATCGGCCCGGTGCCAGCGGTGCGCAAGTTGGTAGAGCGCCTGGGCCTGGCGGTCAGCGACTTTGATGTGATCGAACTCAACGAAGCCTTCGCCAGCCAGGGTTTGGCGGTGCTGCGTGAGTTGGGCCTGGCGGACGACGCACCCCAGGTCAATCCCAACGGCGGCGCGATTGCCTTGGGTCATCCCCTGGGCATGAGCGGTGCGCGCCTGGTCTTGACGGCCCTGCATCAACTGGAAAAAACCGGCGGCAGCAAAGGCCTGGCGACCCTGTGTGTCGGCGTTGGCCAAGGCTTGGCGTTGGCCATCGAACGCGTTTGAGACCTACAAGAAAAAGAGGAATGCTCCATGAGTGACAAGCCCGGATACCGGCGCCCGCAAGCGGGTACTCAGCCTGATTACCTGCACCCGGCGTACCAGTCGACGAACCTGCGTTCGCCGTCCAAGCCGCTGGTGTTTTTGCCCCATTCGCTGTCGGAAATCACCGGCCCGACCATCGGCGCCGAACGCATTGCCGAGCACGACAACGACCTGACCGCCCAGCACGAGGGCGAGCCCCAAGGCGAGCGCATCATCATTCACGGCCGGGTCCTGGATGAAAACGGCCTGCCTGTGCCGGGCATCCTGGTGGAGATCTGGCAGGCCAACGCCGCCGGTCGCTACAACCACAAGCGCGACCAGCACGACGCGCCCCTGGACCCGAACTTCACCGGCACCGGTCGCACCGTCACCGATACCGATGGCTGGTACCAGTTCCAGACCATCAAGCCCGGCGCCTATCCGTGGGGCAATCACCACAACGCCTGGCGCCCGGCGCATATCCACTTTTCGCTGTTCGGCCCCAGTGTGCTGACGCGCCTGGTGACCCAGATGTACTTCCCCGGCGACCCGCTGCTGGCCTATGACCCGATCTACAACTGCGTGCCGGACACCTCGGCCAAGGAACGCCTGATCGCCCGTTTCGACCTGGAAAAGACCGTGCCGCACTATGCCCTCGGCTATCGCTGGGACATCGTCCTGCGCGGCCGCGACGCCACGCCGATGGAGAAATGACATGACCCTCAACGCAACCACGTCCCACACCGTCGGGCCGTACTACCACATCGGCCTGACCTGGTTGAACTGCGAAGACCTGGCGAATGCGGGCACCCTCGGCGAGCGTGTGGCCATCACCGGGCAGGTGGTGGATGGCAATGGCGAGGTGGTCAACGATGCCATGCTGGAAGTCTGGCAGGCCAACGCCGCCGGTAAATATGACCACCCCGAGGACGACCAGGACAAAGCCCTGGACCCCAGTTTCGCAGGCTTTGGCCGGGTGCCGGTGGATGCGCAAGGGCGTTTCCGTTTTAGCACCATCAAGCCCGGTAGCGTGCCGGGCCTGAAGGGTACGACCCAGGCGCCGCATTTGGTGGTGCTGGTGTTTGCCCGTGGTTTGGTGAAGCACTTGCTGACGCGGATTTATTTCGACGGCGAAGCGGCCAATGGCGATGACCCGTTGCTGGCGTGTGTGCCGGCAGAGCGGCGCGGCACGTTGGTTGCCAAGGCGGATGCGTCGGGGGTGTATCAGTGGAATGTGGTGCTTCAGGGCACCGATGAAGAGACGGTGTTTTTCGATTATTGAGTTGCCTGCCAGGGCGCTGTCGCGGGCAAGCCCGCTCTCACAGTGGAATGCGATCACCTGTGGGAGCGGGCTTGGCTGCCATTCAAAGGTCTGCTTGCGGAACGAGGTTGTTGCAAAGTGTGTCTAGACTCTAACCCGTTCCCTACGAGTGAAAACTACATGACAACGAGTACCAGTCACTACACCGGAGAAGAACGCAGCAAACGGATTTTTGCGATTGTCGGGGCCTCTTCCGGCAACCTGGTCGAATGGTTCGACTTCTACGTCTATGCCTTCTGCGCGATCTATTTCGCTCCGGCGTTTTTCCCCTCCGACGACCCCACGGTGCAGCTGCTCAACACCGCTGGCGTGTTCGCCGCAGGCTTCTTGATGCGCCCCATCGGCGGCTGGCTGTTTGGCCGGGTCGCCGACAAGCACGGGCGCAAGAATTCGATGATGATTTCGGTGCTGATGATGTGCGCCGGTTCCCTGGTCATCGCCTTTCTACCGACCTACAAAGACATCGGCGCCTGGGCTCCGGCCCTGCTGCTGATGGCGCGGCTGTTCCAGGGCCTGTCGGTGGGTGGCGAGTACGGCACCACGGCGACCTACATGAGTGAAGTCGCGCTCAAGGGCCAGCGCGGCTTCTTCGCCTCGTTCCAGTACGTGACCCTGATTGGCGGGCAACTGCTGGCGGTGTCGGTGGTGGTGATCCTGCAACAACTGCTCACCGAGGACGAGCTGCGGGCCTGGGGCTGGCGCATTCCGTTTGTGATCGGGGCCGTGGCGGCGGTGATTTCGCTGTTGCTGCGCCGCTCCCTGAAAGAAACCACCAGCAAGGAAATGCGGGAAAACAAGGACGCCGGCAGCATTGCCGCGTTGTTCCGCGATCACAAGGCCGCGTTTATCACCGTGCTCGGCTACACCGCCGGCGGCTCGCTGATCTTCTACACCTTTACCACTTACATGCAGAAGTACCTGGTGAACACCGCCGGCATGCACGCCAAGACCGCCAGCTACATCATGACCGGCGCGCTGTTCCTCTATATGTGCATGCAGCCGCTGTTCGGCATGCTCTCGGACAAGATCGGCCGCCGTAACTCGATGCTCTGGTTCGGCGCGCTCGGGACCTTGTGCACAGTCCCGATCCTGCTGACCCTGAAAACCGTGACCAGCCCGTTCCTGGCCTTTGTATTGATTACCCTGGCGCTGGCGATTGTGAGTTTCTACACCTCCATCAGTGGCCTGGTAAAAGCCGAAATGTTCCCGCCACAAGTGCGCGCCCTCGGTGTGGGCCTGGCCTATGCGGTGGCCAACGCGATCTTCGGTGGTTCGGCGGAATACGTGGCCCTGGGCCTGAAATCCATTGGCCTGGAAAACACCTTCTACTGGTACGTGACCGGCATGATGGCGATTGCGTTCCTGTTCAGCCTGCGCCTGCCGAAACAGGCTGAGTACTTGCACCACGATCTGTAAGGGATGACTTATGACACTGCGCACGAGCAACCAACTGTTCGACGCTTACTTCACCGCCGACAGCATGGCCGAGGTGTTCTGTGACCAGGGACGCTTGCAGGGCATGCTGGATGTCGAAGCCGCACTGGCCCGGGCGCAGGCGCGGATCGGGTTGATTCCCCAGGCCGCCGTCGCGCCGATTGCCCAGGCATGCCTGGCCTCGTTGTACGACGTGGATGCCCTCGGCGCGGCGATTGCCACGGCGGGCAATTCGGCGATCCCGCTGGTCAAGGCCCTGGGCAAACTGATTGCCAGCGAGGACGCCGGCGCCGAGCGCTATGTGCATCTGGGCGCCACCAGCCAGGATGTGATGGACACCGGCCTGGTGCTGCAACTGCGGCGGGCGCTGGAACTGATCGACACGGACCTGGCCCGGCTGGGCGCGGTTCTCGCGGCCCAGGCGCAGCGCTATGCCGACGTGCCGTTGGCCGGGCGTACCTGGTTGCAGCACGCAACGCCGGTCACCCTGGGGATGAAAATCGCCGGTTGGCTGGGGGCGGTGACGCGCAATCGCCAACGGTTGGTGGAGCTGCAGCCGCGCCTGCTGGTCCTGCAGTTCGGCGGCGCGTCCGGCACCTTGGCTGCACTGGGTGAACACGCCATGCCGGTGGCGCAAGCCCTGGCAGCGGAGTTGCAACTGACGCTGCCCGAACAACCCTGGCACACCCAGCGTGACCGTCTGGTGGAGTTCGCCAGCGTGCTGGGCCTGATCGCCGGCAGCCTGGGCAAGCTCGGGCGGGATATCAGCCTGCTGATGCAGACCGAAGCGGCGGAAGTGTTCGAGCCGTCAGCCCCAGGCAAGGGCGGCTCCTCGACCATGCCGCACAAGCGCAACCCGGTTGGCGCGGCGGTGTTGATCAGCGCTGCTACGCGGGTGCCGGGGCTGGTGGCGACGATGTTCAGCGCCATGCCCCAGGAGCACGAGCGCAGCCTGGGCCTGTGGCATGCCGAATGGGAAACCCTGCCCGAAATCTGCCGCCTGGTGTCCGGTGCCTTGCATCAGGCATTGCTGGTGAGTGAAGGCCTGGAAGTCGATGCACAACGCATGGGCCACAACCTCGACCTGACCCAGGGCCTGGTGCTGGCCGAGGCCGTCAGTAGCACATTGGCCCAGCGCCTGGGCCGTGAAACCGCCCATCACCTGCTGGAACAGTGTTGCAAACGCGCGGTCGCCGAGCAGCGCCATTTGCGCGCGGTATTGGCCGATGAGCCGCAAGTCACCGCCGAGCTGTCGGCGGTGGAATTGGATCGCCTGCTGGACCCGGCGCATTACCTGGGCCAGGCACAGACCTGGGTCAGCCGCGCCGTGGCTGAGCACTTTGCTTTTTCTGCCTGAGGAGGCTGCTGTGGGATTTGTACGACTCGCCGATGGCGAACTGAATTACCAACTGGAAGGTCCTGAAGGCGCGCCGGTACTGGTGCTGTCCAATTCACTGGGCACCGACCTGCATATGTGGGATACCCAGATGCCGGCCTTCACCGAGCATTTTCGGGTGCTGCGCCTGGACACCCGTGGCCACGGCAAATCCCTGGTCACCGAGGGCCCCTACAGCATTGAGCAACTGGGGCGTGACGTGCTGGCGTTGCTGGATGCGCTGGATATCCAGCGTGCGCATTTCTGCGGTTTGTCCATGGGCGGGTTGATTGGCCAGTGGCTGGGCATCAACGCCGGTGAGCGCTTGCTCAAGCTGGTGCTGTGCAACACGGCAGCCAAGATCGGCACTGCGGACATCTGGAACCCGCGGATCGAAATGGTCCTGCGCGAGGGCCAGGCGGCAATGGTCGGCTTGCGTGATGCGTCGGTTGCGCGTTGGTTTACTGCCGATTTTGCCCAGGCTCATCCCGCTCAGGCCAAGCGCATTACCGACATGCTCGCGGCCACATCGCCCCAAGGCTATGCCGCCAACTGTGGCGCGGTGCGCGATGCGGATCTGCGTGAGCAACTGGCGTCTATCAAGGTGCCGACGCTGGTGATTGCCGGTACTGAGGATGCCGTCACACCGCCGGCTGGCGGGCACTTTATTCAAGAGCGTGTCGCGGGCGCCGAGTATGCCGAGTTTTATGCGGCGCACTTGTCCAACGTACAGGCCGGGGCTGCGTTCAGCGAGCGGGTACTGGCGTTCTTGTTGGCGGGCTGATGGTCCAGGCGAGTAGCGCTTGTTGTGGCACAGTCATTAATGGTTGGTTTTAGGAGGTTTTGTGGACGAGAAACAACGTTACGCCGATGGGCTCAAGGTGCGGCGTGAAGTGCTGGGCGATGCCCATGTCGATCGCAGCCTCAATGCCTTGACCGAGTTCAACAGCGAGTTCCAGGAAATGATCACCCGCCATGCCTGGGGCGATATCTGGACCCGCCCGGGCTTGCCCCGGCACACCCGCAGCCTGATCACCATTGCCATGCTGATCGGTATGAACCGCAACGAAGAGCTCAAACTGCACCTGCGCGCCGCCGCCAGCAATGGCGTGACCCGTGCCGAGATCAAGGAAGTACTGATGCAGAGCGCGATCTACTGCGGGATCCCGGCGGCCAATGCGACGTTTCACCTGGCCGAGTCGGTGTGGGATGAGTTGGGGGTTGAGTCGCGGGATTGACGACGATTTACCCCCGCCTGGAGCCGCTCACCCCTCGTCAGGCGGAAAGTAAGCATCCCGCCGCGCAGTACCCGTTTCTTCACGCAGTGCGTTTTCATTAAAGGGGTTGGGGTTGGTAGTCGTCGGGGGTGTCGACGGGTCGTTGTCAAAATCAAAGGCGGGGGCATTGGTCTCTACCCCGACGGCTTGGCGCTCCGGATTCGGTTCATCTGCGGTTTTGCCGGGTAAAAAGGTGCCATTGGCGCCGTTATAGGCGTGGGCCATTTCATGGTAGAGGCTGATGACCGGAGGCTCGCGGAAGATGAGGCCGGGATTGTTGTGTATCTTTGCCCCCGTGGCGACTGAGCCTTTGGTGTTGCCGTGTATGAATCCCAATTGGGGCGATTCTGCGAGCTCGTCATATTCTTTTAATTGTTTGTCGTGTTCTCTGGTGAAGTTGTTGGTGAATGTATAGTTGGGGCGAACGGTAGTCTCTCGGATTGTTACGGGGGAACCGTTGCGCTCGGCGGCCCGGTCCAGTTCACTCAGCATTTTTTGTGCCGTTGGTGAGTTTCTGAAGAATTCAAGATCATCCTGGGTTTGTTGTTTGAATTTGCTTGAGCCCTCGATCTTGAACGCTTTATGACCCGCATTGCTGATGTTGACTTTTTTATATCGGGTGCCGGGGATACTGGTGACGAGGTCATATTTCTTGGCATAGATAGTATCGTTTGCATTGTATGAGTTGACACGATCCCGACCACGCCCTGTATAGAACACGGTCTGTGCATTTCCTGTCATCAAATCATCACCGGGGCCGCCATGCATGACATTCATCGGGCTTTCGCTGACCATCGTGTCGTTGCCGTTGCCGCCATCCATATAGCTGAATGTGCCTTCGCTGCCAGTCCCGGAGGACATAGTGTCGTTGCCGTTATTCCCATACATGACGGCTATTCCTGATCCGCCTTTCATTGTGTCATTGCCGTCATTCCCTTCGGCGTAGCCGTTGCCGCTGCCCAGCGTGATGTTGTCGTTCCCCGCTCCTCCGTAGACACGGGTATCACCACTGCCAAGGGCTTCAATCCGGTCTCGACCTTTACCGCCCTCGATCGTAATGGGGATCGTCACGCGCGGATCAACCCGAATGTGATCATCGCCGCCTTTTGACTTGATGTGCAGTTCTTCAGGGTAACTTTCGTGATTGTTGATTTTTAATGTGTAATGCCTGTCGTTGACTTGCAGCTGGACTTCATTGTTCGAAGATTGATTGACTTTTATAACGTCGGGCTTTTCACCTGTTTCGATTTTGATGACGTTGCTTCTGTTTGTGCGTTCATTGTCGCTGACCGTCTCCCAAGTGGTTTTATGGGTGATTTTGATAAGGTCGTCCTTATATAAAGGAGCAGAGTTTGTATAGGTTGGATATTTTTCTACGTAGTGTTGGTCTGGTGTTAGTTTTGATTTCGGTGTGAAAGTCGCATTTGAGTTTTGTAGCAGGGGAACTTCAATGGAAATGGGGTTTGGCAGGGCGTTAGCAGCCGGTGTTGGACTGAGTGCGGATGAGGAGAATACGTTTGGATACTGTGCAGGGGCTGAGATGGACATTGCATCGTCTCGCGATAGGGGGTTTGGAGATGAGTGGTTGGCCGCCTGAACAGGATTCCGCCGAACTTCAATACCGTTTTTTTCGGACCACACATGAACGCGTAGAACTTCGCGGTCGCGCACGGTTATGTATCATTGGCCTGCTTTAAAACAAGGAGTGTCAGGTATAGCGATCGCGCAGATTAAGTCCCATTTCTTTGCGTAAAGAGTTTTCCGTGAAGGGGGCGGGATTGGTGGCGGTCGGCGGGGTGAGCGGATCATGGTCAAAGTCGAATGGCTCGGCACCCGTCGGCAGACCGACAGCCTGTCGTTCAATATTGGGTGTGTCTTCGGGAGGTTCACCCGCGACCGGTTCCTCGGTCGTTCCGGGGAGGAAGGAACCCGTGGCGCCGTTATAGGCATGCACCATTTCATGGTAGAGATTTGTTATCGGAAAACCGCCTGATACAGGGGCGTCAAACGTACTGGAAGGGGAGTAGCGGACGACGCCATCGGTGATTGACGCGCCCTGTACCCCGTTGTGAACATAGCCTTTTACGGGGGCCTCAGGATCCAACTGATCCGGCTCTTGTTGGTTGAACGCGTAATCTGTCCTGTCTCTTTTTCCGCCATCCTGAAGGGTTACCGGTACTCCATTTCTGTCAGCGGCGGCGTCCATCTCGGCAAGCATTTTCTGGCCTGCCGGCGAGCTGCGTAAAAGCTCCAGGTCATCTTCGACGCGTTGTTTGAACTCTGCTGTGCCTTGGACGTTAAACCCTCTTTTACCGGCTTCACTGGGTGTGACTGCCCTTAACTTCGCGTGCGCAGAGTTCAGGAACCTGTCGCTGGGTTTTGCGTAGATAAGGTCGTCCCGATTGTTGGAGCGGATCGTGTCGTTACCTTTGCCGCTGTAAAAGGTGGTTCGATCGCGACCCAGCATCACATCGTCACCCCGGCCGCCATTCATAATCGTGTGGCCGTTGCCGGCATACATTGTGTCTGAGCCGCTGCCGCCGTCCATGTGGCTTTTTTTGCTGGCTGCCCCAGGCCCCGCATACATCCAGTCGTTGCCGTTATTGCCGTACAGGATGGCGTTACCGGAGCCGCCTATCATCATGTCGCTACCCTCATTGCCTTCGGCATAGCCTGCACCGCTGCCCAACTGGAGAAAGTCGTTGCCGTTGCCTCCCAGCAGGCGGCTTGGACCACCTCCCGCCCTTACGTGATCATTGCCATCCCCTGCTTCAATCGTTACGTAAAGCATGACATCGGCATCGACCTTTATCTTGTCGTCACCGCCGTTACTTTTAATCACGAGTTTTGTGGGGACTTCATCTTTCGCGTCTCTTGCGTCAAAGATGTATGACTTGCCATTGACCTCTACATTGAGTCGTCCGTCGGTACGGTTACTGACATGAATAGTGTCTGAGGTATTACCTGTTTCAAGTGTCAGCTTATCGTCCAGCAGGGTGGGTTTATCCAGGTCATATTGCCGGGTGCGGATTGAATGCCGGGCAATCAGATTACCGTCATCGACCAGTATCGCTTCCTGTTCTTGCGATGGGCGAACGCGTCTAGCAGGCGGAGCAGGGCTTTCTCCAGTGTCCTGCGCCAAGGAGGGCGCTTGACGGCGCTCCCTCTTGGCGGGGGCGGGTGCCGAGTGTGTGGAAGGCTCAAGGGAAGGGAGGGGCAGACTGTGGTTCAGTGGCGCGATAGTGTTCATCAGAGAACCTTTCTATTCGAGATAGGGGGCTCTCTGTAGGTTGATGATTGGAATAAAAGGGTTCCGCCATACCGGCCGATGCTTTGTGTCCTGGCGTAATGAAATTTGCTCGCGCCCGCTGCACACGTCGCTAAATCGTCTGGGGTGTCGGTTAACGAAACACGGCTCTGTGGTCGGGTTGGATCATTGGGGGGCGGCGTCCCACACCCAGTCCCACATCCCCGGTAAGTGCACGGCTTGGCTGGCATCCTTCACTGTGCGCGCCAGGGCCCCGCGCTCCAGTGCCGAGCGGTCGGTGTAGAACGGTTCGGCGGCGGTCTTCAGGCCATTGGCCTGGGCGCTGTCCATCAGGATCTGCAGGTACTCCTGCAGATGCCGGGCGGTGTAGCGATTGATGTCGTGAAAGGTCACCACCACCGGGATCACCCCTTCTACAGTCGGCAGTTCGCCCAGGGCAATGCGTTCGCGCACCAGCGACAGCTGCCGCAGCAGGTTGGCCCGACGCCGTGGGCTGGCATTGAAGCCCCAGATCTTGCCGTCATTGGCGCTCAGGTCGGTCAGCAGAATCTGCATGCCGTGGCGCTGGTAGGCGGCGAAGGTGCGTTTGTCGTAATTCCAGAAGGGCGGGCGTATCAGGTTCGGCGCAGCGCCGGTGATCGAGGCGATAGTCGCGGCGCCCAGGCTCAAGGTCTGCGTCAGCTCTTCGTCGTTCAACAGCCGATGATTGCTATGCCAGCGCGTGGCGGTGTGAAACGCCAGGATATGGCCGGCGGCGTGCTCGCGCTCCATGGTCTTGCGCCCGCGCGGGCTGCCGCCAGAGCGCCAGGCCTCGGTCTGCAAAAAGAAGATCGCCTTGATCCCCGGTTGCACCGGGTTGTTGGCCAGGCTATCGATGACCAAACGGCTAGGGTTGGCGTAGCCCGAGGCGCTGGGGCCGTCATCGAACGTCAGCAGGAAACGGATCGGGGCCTGGGCGTGCAGGCGCTGTTCGGTCTGGGGTGTCAATGCCACGGGCGCGCCGATGCAGGCGCTGAGGCTCAGTGCCAAAGCGAACACGGCGGCGGTGATGGCGAAGGATTTCATGGTATGGGCCGGGCTCTGACACAGATTGCGCCTAAGGAGAGGCCGCAACAGGCGGGCACCATACAGCAAGAATAACCGGGGTGATCATCTGGCTGACGAACTACAACGGCCGGCCATCTCTTCATTGAGGCTAAACGCTGGTGGGCCGGGGCGCTACTCGCGGCAAGTGGCCCCTTCAGCGCTGACACTGAAGGGGGGCGGCAGCGGTCGGCAGGCCGACGGCCCGAAGTTCGCCGTTGGGCGTATCTCGCGCAGGTTTGTCGCCGGCCTGCTTCAGGGGGGGCCACCGCAGATATCCAGTGCTGGTACCCCTAGTCAGTGCGAGGCAGCCTACAGCAGGCTAAGGGGATAACTGACAATCAACCGATTCTCATCAAACTCATTGTTGCTGAAGTCGCGCCGGATGCTGGAATTGCGCCAGCGCAGGGTCAGGCTTTTCAGGCTGCCGCTTTGCACGGTGTAGCCCACTTCGCTTTCCCGCCCCCATTCCTTGCCATCGCTGACGGTGGTGGTGTGCACGTTGCTGCCGCTGATGTAGCGGTTCATCAGGGTCAGGCCCGGCACGCCGAGTGCGGCGAAGTTGTAGTCGTGGCGCAGCTGCCAGGAGCGTTCTTCGGCGTTGTCATAGCTGGCATTGAAGCTGTCGTTGGCCAGGGTGCCGCCGCTGGTGCCATTGACCCGCATCCACGCGCTATTGCCATTGAGTTTTTGCAGGCCGACATAGAAGGTATGGCCGCCGTACCTGGCCGAGAACAGGCCGGACCAGGTCCGGTTGTCCAGGTTGCCGGCACGGGCGCTGCCGTCGTCCTGGCCATAGAAGAAGCCGAGGTTGGTGCCCAGGGTCCAGTCGCCCACAGGCTGGCTGTGAGTCAGGTTGAGGTATTGCTGGCGGTAGATGTCCTTGAGCTGGGCATTCCACACGCCGACCTGGGTGCGCTTGTCGTTGAACGCATATTCGGCGCCCTGGAAGTTGAAGCGATCGGAGGTGAACGCGGTTTTACCGAACATCGACATGTCCGTCATGCTGCTGTCGTCCCGTGGGCTGTTGGCGCGGAACTGGCCGCCATACAGGGTCAGGCCGGCGATCTCTTTGGACGTGATCTGCCCGCCGCGCAGGGTTTGCGGCAGGGAGCGGCCATCGTCCGAACGCAGGATCGGCAGCACCGGCATCCACTCGCCGACTTTCAATTCGGTCTGGGAAATCCGTGCCTTGAACGCCACCCCCAGGCGGCCGAAGTTGTCGGCCGGTTTGCCATCGTGATCCAGGGGCAGCAATTGGGTGCCACCGGAGCCGCCGCCATCGAGCTTTTGCGCGTACATGCCCAGCACATCCACCCCGAACCCCACGGTGCCCTGGGTGAAACCGGACTTGGCGTCGAGGATGAAACTCTGCGTCCACTCCTGCGCGCCGCCCTGGGCCTTGGTCGGGTTGGTGAAATTGCGGTTGAAGAAGAAATTGCGCAGGTTGAGGTTGGCGCTGGCATCTTCCAGAAAGCCGTGTTCCTCGGCGACGACTGGGAGGGCAAGGCTGGCGACAGCGGTAGCCAGCAATAGCCGGCGAGGGTGCAAGGTGCTCATGGCGTGGGACCTGTTGTTATTGGTGGTTTTCAGGTGCGGGCCATGGTGCGGGGCGTTGCCGGGGCGGTTCAATTGGGGGAGGGCGGGTTCTGGGCGGTGATCGAACGGAACTGTACGCCCATGAAAAAGCCCACCAAAAGGTGGGCTTCCTGTGTTGCTACGCCGATCAGAACAACTTGAGCTTCGGCGCTTCTTCTTTCACCGGCTCATTCTGCGCCGTCTGTTCGTTCCAACCGCCACCGAGGGCCTTGTACAAGGTCACTTCGCTGGTCAGTTGGGCCAGGCGGTCGGTGATCAGCGTTTGCTGGGCAGCGAATAGCTGGCGCTGGGCGTCGAGGAAGGTCAGGTTGCTATCAACCCCGATGCGGTAGCGACGCTCGGCCAGACGGTAGTAGTCCTGGTTGGCCGAGACGAAGTCACGCTGGGCCTGCAACTGTTGGTTGTAGGTCGCACGTGCCGCCAGGCCGTCGGAGACTTCCTGGAACGCGGTCTGGATCGACTTCTCGTAGGTCGCGACGTTGATCTCTTTCTGGATCTTCGAGTAGTCCAGGCTTGCGCGCAGGCTACCGGCGTTGAAGATCGGGATGTTGATCTGCGGTGCGAACGACCAGGTACCCGAGCCGCCCTTGAACAGGCCGCCGAGGTCCGGGCTCAAGGTCCCGGCATTGGCCGTCAGGCTGATGCTCGGGAAGAACGCAGCCCGTGCCGCGCCGATATTGGCGTTGGCAGCCTTGAGGTTGTGCTCGGCCTGGAGGATGTCGGGGCGACGTTGCAGCAGGTCTGAAGGCAGGCCGGCCGGTACTTCGCTCAACAGGTCGTCGGACAGCGGCTGAGTGACGAGATTCGCCGGCAGACCGGTGCCCAGCAGCAGGGTCAGGTTGTTTTCATCCTGGGCCACCTGGCGGGTGTAGCGGGCCAGTTGCACGCGGGCGCTTTCAACCGAGGTCCGCGCCTGGCTCAAGTCCAGGGCCGAGGCCACGCCGACTTCGTTGCTGCGCGAGGTGAGCTTGAAGCTCTGCTCGTAGGCGGCCAGGGTGTCCTGGGTCAGCTTCAGCAGTTCCTTGTCGGCCTGCCAGGTCAGGTAAGCATTGGCCACGCTGGCCACCAGGCTGATCTGCGTGCTGCGGCGTGCTTCTTCAGTGGCGAAGTACTTCTGCAACGCTTCTTCGCTCAGGCTGCGCACCCGGCCGAACAGGTCCAGTTCGTAGGCGTTGATCCCGAGGGTCGCCGAGTAGGAGCTGGTGATGTTCGATTCGCCGGTTTGCGAGGCCCGTGCCGGAACGCGCTGGCGGCTGCCGCTGCCATTGGCGCCGACGGCCGGGAACAGGTCGGCACGCTGGATGCGGTACTGCGCGGCAAAGGCGTCGATGTTCAGCGCGGCGACGCGCAGGTCACGGTTGTTGACCAACGCGACCTGAATCAGTTGCTGCAGGGCAGGGTCGTGGAAAAACTGCTTCCAGCCTTGCTCGGCCGCGGCCTGGCTCGGTGCCTGGGCCGACGAGTACGCCGGCCCCTGCGGGAACTGGGCGGCCACCGGCGCTTCAGGCTGCTGATAATCAGGGATCAGCGAGCAGCCACTGAGCACAAATGCCGTGACTGCCAGGGAGAGTAGCGACTTGCGCATTAGCCAGCCTCTTTAGGAGTATTCGGTGTATCGGACTTGTCAGTTTTTTTCCGGCTGCCAATGGCGGACACGGTCACGAAGAACAGTGGCACCCAGAAGATAGCCAGAACAGTGGCGGTGATCATACCGCCAATTACGCCGGTACCGATTGCGTGTTGGCTGCCCGAACCTGCACCCGAGGAGATCGCCAGCGGCAGTACGCCGAGGATGAACGCCATGGACGTCATGATGATCGGACGCAAACGCATGCGGGACGCCTCGATGGCCGCCTCGACGATGCCCTTGCCCTGTTCATGCAGTTCCTTGGCGAACTCGACGATCAGGATGGCGTTCTTCGAGGCCAGGCCCACGGTGACCAACAACCCCACCTGGAAGAACACGTCGTTGGACAGTCCTCGCAGGCTGGTGGCCATCAGTGCACCGATCACGCCCAGCGGTACTACCAGCACTACCGCAATCGGGATCGACCAGCTTTCGTACAACGCTGCCAGGCAAAGGAACACCACCAGCAACGACAGGGCATACAGCGCAGGTGCCTGGGAGCCGGACAAGCGTTCTTCATAGGACAGACCGGTCCAGGCATAGCCCACACCTGCCGGCAATTGCTTGGCGATGCGTTCGACTTCCGCCATCGCATCACCGGTGCTGTAGCCAGGCGCCGGGGTACCGAGGACTTCCATCGCCGCTACACCGTTGTACCGCGACAGTTTCGGCGAACCGAAGATCCAGTTGCCAGAGGCAATTGCTGATAGTGGCACCATTTTTCCGTCGTTGGCGCGCACGAACCATTTGTTCAGGTCTTCAGGGGTCATCCGGCCAGCGGCCTCACCCTGGATGTAGACCTTCTTCACTCGACCGCGGTCGATGAAGTCATTGACGTAGCTGCCACCCAAGGCAATCGCCAGGGTCTGGTTGATGCTCGACAGGCTGATGCCCTGGGCACTGGCTTTCTCGTCGTCGATGGTCAGCTCGTACTGCGGCTCATCGTTGACGCCGTTGGGACGTACGCCAGCCAGGATCTTGCTCTGCGCGGCCATGCCGAGGAACTGGTTACGTGCGTTCATCAACGCTTCGTGACCCACCCCGCCCTGGTCCTGCAGGAACACGTCGAAACCGGTGGCGTTACCCAACTCCAGTACCGATGGGGGCACGATGGCAAACACCATGGCGTCCTTGAAGGTCTGGAAGAAGTAGCCCTGGGCACGCTTGGCCACTTCGAACACCGACATGGATGCGTCGCGCTGGTCCCATGGCTTGAGCATGACGAATGCCAGGCCCGAGCTTTGGCCACGACCGGCAAAGTTGAAGCCGTTTACGGTAAATACCGATTGCACGGCCTTGCCTTCACCGGGCTCGCCTTCCTTGTCGTTCAACAGGAAAGCACGCATGTCGTCGATAACGGTCTGGGTGCGTTCGGCCGAAGAACCAACCGGCGTCTGTACCTGGGCGAAGATCACGCCCTGGTCTTCCTCGGGCAGGAACGCGCTTGGGATACGGGTGAACAGCCAGATCATGCCGGCGAAGATGATCAGGTACACCAGGAACGAAGGCGCCTTGTGCTTGATCATGTTGCCCACGCCGCGCTCGTAGCTCAGTACGCCACGGTCGAAGGTGCGGTTGAACCAGCCGAAGAAACCACGCTTGGGTTGGCCGTGTTTCTCGGGGTCGATCGGCTTGAGCATGGTGGCGCACAGGGCCGGGGTGAAGATCAGTGCAACCAGTACCGAAAGTGCCATCGCCGACACAATGGTGATGGAGAACTGTTTATAGATGACCCCCGTCGAGCCGCCAAAGAACGCCATCGGCAGCAGTACCGCCGAGAGTACCAGGGCAATACCTACCAGGGCGCCCTGGATCTGGTCCATGGACTTGACCGTTGCCTCTTTAGGCGACAGATGCTCCTCGGCCATCACCCGCTCGACGTTTTCCACTACCACGATCGCATCGTCCACCAGCAAGCCGATGGCCAGGATCATGCCGAACATGGTCAAGGTGTTGATGGTGAAGCCGAAGGCCGCGAGGATGCCGAACGTACCCAGCAATACCACCGGTACTGTCATGGTGGTGATGATGGTGGCGCGGAAGTTTTGCAGGAACAGGTACATCACCAGGAACACCAGGATGATCGCCTCGACCAGGGTATCGACTACCCCGGAAATCGACTCGGTCACCACTGGGGTGGTGTCATACGGAACCACGGCTTTCATGCCTGGCGGGAAGAACGGCTCCAGGGACGCGACCGTGGCACGGATGGCCTTGGCGGTGTCCAGGGCGTTGGCACCCGAGGCCAGTTTGATCGCCATGCCGGAAGCCGGCTTGCCGTTGAACTGGGCACTGATGCTGTAGTTCTGGCCACCCAACTCGACACGGGCGACATCGCCCAGGCGCACCTGGGAGCCATCGCTGTTCACGCGCAGCAGGATCTTTTCAAACTGCTCGGCGCTTTGCAGACGGGTCTTGCCGATGATGGTGGCGTTCAACTGGGTGCCGGGCAGGGCTGGCAGGCCGCCCAACTGGCCGGTGGCCACCTGGACGTTCTGCGCCGCAATGGCACTGCTGACATCCACCGGGGTCATCTGGAAGTTGTTCAACTTGGCCGGATCCAGCCAGATACGCATGGCGTACTGGGAACCGAAGACCTGGAAGTCACCCACGCCAGACGTCCGCGAAATCGGATCCTGGATGTTGGAAACGATGTAGTTGGACAGGTCATCCTTGCTCATGGTGCCGTCTTCGGACACCAGGCCGATCACCATCAGGAAGTTCTTCACCGACTTGGTTACACGGATCCCTTGTTGCTGCACTTCTTGCGGCAGCAATGGGGTCGCCAGGTTCAGCTTGTTCTGCACCTGAACCTGGGCGATGTCCGGGTTGGTACCCTGGTTGAACGTCGCGGTGATGGTCATGCTGCCGTCGGAGTTACTGTCCGAGGCCACATAACGCAGGTTGTCGATACCGTTGAGCTGCTGCTCGATCACCTGTACCACGGTGTCCTGCACGGTTTGTGCGGACGCGCCTGGGTAGGTCACCTGGATATCAATGGCGGTTGGCGCGATGGCCGGGTATTGGTTGATGGGCAACTTCAGGATCGACAGTGCCCCGACCAGCATGATCACCAGGGCAATTACCCAGGCGAAAATGGGACGGTCGATAAAAAATTTCGACATGTATTACTCCCCTTTGCCAGCGGCGGCGGCAGGAGCAGTACCGGCAGGCTTGGCGTTGGTGGCTTCCTTCGCGTCAACCGTGATGCCCGGCTTGATGAACTGCAAGCCTTCGGTGATCACACGGTCACCGGCATTCAGGCCCTTTTCCACCAGCCAGTAGGCGCCAGCGGTACGGTTGGCCACCAGCACGCGCTGTTCGACCTTGTTGTCGGCGGTCACGACCAGCGCAGTCGGGATGCCCCGGATGTCGCGGGTCACGCCTTGTTGTGGGGCGAGGATCGCCTTGCTGTTCACGCCTGCCTGCAATTGGGCGTGGACAAACATGCCCGGCAACAGGGTGTGATCAGGGTTGGGGAACACGGCGCGCAGGGTTACCGAACCGGTGGTCTGGTCGACCGACACTTCAGAGAATTCCAGCTTGCCCTGTTGCGCGTACTCGCTGCCGTCTTCCAGGGTCAGCTTGACCATGGCCGCGTTTTCACCGGATTTCTGCAGTTGGCCGCTTTCCAGGTCGCGACGCAGCTTCAACATCTCGGCGGAGGATTGCGTGACGTCGACGTAGATCGGGTCCAGTTGCTGGATCACGGCCATGGCATCGGCCTGGCCATTGCTGACCAGCGCGCCTTCGGTGACCGAGGAACGCCCGATACGCCCGGAGATCGGGGCGAACACCTTGGTGTAGCGCACGTTGATCTGGGCGGTCTGCAGGTTGGCTTCGGAAGTCATGCGGTTGGATACGGCGGTGTCGTATTCCTGGCGGCTGACGGCCTGCTCGTTGACCAGTTGTTTGTAGCGGTCGGCAATCGACTTGGTCTGTTGCAGGTTGGCCTGGGCGCTTTTCAGGGTCGCCTCATACACCGACGGGTCGATCTGATAGAGCTGCTGGCCTTCCTTGACGTCGCCGCCTTCCTTGAACAGACGCTTGAGAATGATGCCATTGACCTGCGGGCGGACTTCCGCGATGCGGAACGCAGTGGTGCGGCCCGGCAATTCGGAGGTCAGGGTATAGGCTTGAGGTTGAATAGTGACCACGCCGACCTGAGGGGTTTGAGCGGGCGGAGCCGCTTCTTCCTTTTTACATCCGCTGAGCAGCGATGCCAGGGCGACGGCAGTGACCAGAGCGGTAACAGCTGGCTTAAGTTGCATGAAGATCCTCGGGTCAGGCGCGCTCGATGCGCACAAGAAGTGTGGAAGGGTAAAAAACAGGCAGTGAGTAGATAAGTAGCTTGCTAGGCAATATACTTACGTTCATGGTTGTTTGTAAACTCTTGACAGGCTTCGCGGATTCCTTGCAAGGCAGCGCTGAAAGCCTCGATTCTATTACGTTCGGCGCCCTTGACGGTGTCGTCCCATAATTATTCAGAAGGTGGTTATCAACCACCGCTCGTGTCCTGATTGAGGTGTTACTGCCATGGTTCGTCGTACCAAAGAGGAAGCTCAGGAAACGCGCAGCCAGATTCTTGAAGCTGCCGAGCAAGCCTTTTATGAGCGTGGCGTTGCGCGTACTACGCTGGCGGATATCGCGGCGCGGGCGGGCGTGACGCGAGGCGCGATCTATTGGCACTTCAGCAACAAGTCGGACCTGCTGCAGGCGCTGCTGGACACGCTGCACGAGCCCCTGGACGAATTGGCCAGGGCCAGTGAAAGCGAGGATGAGGTAGATCCGCTGGGCTGCATGCGCAAGCTGCTGATCCATCTTTTTCATCAGGTGGCCCTGGACCCGAAAACCCGGCGCATTAATGAGATCTTGTTCCATAAGTGCGAATTTACCGATGAAATGTGTGACATGCGCCGTCAGCGCCAGACCCACAGCCTTGAGTGCAACCTGCGCATTGGCCTGACACTGCGCAATGCAGTCCACCGCGGGCAACTTCCGGAAAACCTCGACACCGCTCGCGGGGCGGTGTGCATTCATGCCTACATCAACGGGCTTATTGGCCAATGGCTACTGGTGCCAGACAGCTTTGAGCTGTATCAGCAGGCCGAGCGCCTGGTGGATATCGGGCTGGACATGCTGCGCTTGAGTCCCAGCCTGCACAATTGATACAAAATGCGTAATTGCGTTCGTTGGTGTCAACAGTAAAGCCTAAGGATGATCAATCGTCCTTCCGACTTATTTGTGGGGTGACGTTATATACGCGCTGGCCCCAGGTTGAAAGGTAGCCGGCTAAGTATTTTGTAGCGATATTGTTTCATTGCTGTGAAGGATTGTTACCGAACCTGTGGGAGCGGGCGCGGTGTTTTCAAGATCCAATAAAAAGCCCCGGCTCTTGCGAGCCGGGGCTTTTGCATTGTTGCGGGTCAGAGCGCCAGGGTCGGGTAGTCGATATAGCCGACCGGGCCTGGGCTGTAGAAGGTTTGCGGGTTCGCTTCGTTTAATGATGCATCGGCCTTGAGACGGGCCGGCAGGTCCGGGTTGGCGATAAACGGCACGCCAAACGCCACCGCATCGGCCTTGCCCGAGGCCAGCCAGGCATTGGCGCTGTCCTTGGTGAAGCGTTCGTTGGCAATGTACGGACCGCCGAACGCGGCTTTCAATTGCGGGCCCAGGCTGTCGCCGGCTTCTTTCTCGCGGGCGCAGATAAAGGCGATGCCACGCTTGCCCAGTTCACGGGCGACGTAGGTGAAGGTTTCTGCCAGGTTGGCATCGCCCATGTCATGCAGGTCGGCCCGTGGCGACAGATGCATCCCCACGCGGCCGGCGCCCCAGACTTCGATCACCGCGTCAGTCACTTCCAGCAACAGTCGCGCGCGGTTTTCCAGGGAACCGCCGTATTCGTCGGTGCGCTGGTTGGTGCTGCTTTGCAGGAACTGGTCGAGCAGGTAGCCATTGGCGCCGTGCACTTCCACCCCGTCAAAACCGGCAGCCTTGGCGTTCTCGGCACCCACGCGATAGGCATCGACGATATCGGCGATTTCTGCGGTTTCCAGGGCTCGTGGGGTTGGGTAGTCGGCCAGCGGGCGCACCAGGCTGACGTGGCCGGCGGGCTGGATGGCGCTCGGGGCTACCGGGCTCTCGCCGTTCAGGTAAGACGGGTGGGAGATCCGCCCCACGTGCCACAGTTGCAGGAAGATCTTGCCGCCGGCGCCGTGCACGGCCTTGGTGATGTTGGTCCAGCCGCGCACCTGGTCGTTGGACCAGATGCCTGGAGTGTTCGGGTAGCCCACGCCCATCGGCGTCACCGAAGTGGCTTCGCTGAGGATCAGGCCGGCAGACGCCCGCTGCACGTAGTATTCAGCCATCAGCGCATTGGGCACGCGACCGGCGTCGGCACGGCAGCGGGTCAGCGGTGCCATGATGATGCGGTTCGACAGCTGCACATCACCCAGTTTGATCGGATCGAAAATAGTCGTCATCGCAAATACTCGTCTGTTCTAAGTGATTAATGGGTAGCAGGGGCCAGGTCAGCATCGGCGCTCTGGCGGAAGGTGATCAGCGTGACCACCAGCGCCAGGATCGCCAGGGCCGCAGCCGCCAGCGGCACGCTGGTCAGGCCGAAACCGTGGGCAATCACACTGCCGCCGACCCAGGCGCCCAGGGCGTTGCCGATATTGAAAGCGCCGATATTGAGGGTCGACACCAGGTTGGGCGCGGCCTTGCCGAAGGTCACCACGTTGATCTGCAGTGCCGGTACGGCGGCAAACGACGCGGTGGCCCAGAGGAACAGGGTGATTTCGGTGGGGATGATGGCGACGCTGGTCCAGGTCAATGCGGTGGATACCACGGCCATGCTGATAAACACGCCGATCAGGGTCGCCGCCAGGCGTTTGTCCGCCAGTTTGCCGCCGATGATATTGCCCACGGTCAGGCCCAGGCCGATCAGCAGCAGGGTCCAGGTCACGCCTTTGGGCGAGACGCCGGTGACATCACCGAGCAGCGGCGCGACGTAGGTGAAGAGGGTGAACATCGACGCGGCAAACAGCGCGGTCATGCTCAGCGACAACCAGATCCCGGCACCCTTGAGGGCCGCCAGTTCGGCGCGCATATCGAGTTTCTCTTCATCACGCTTGGCCGGCAGGAAGCGGATCAGGCCGATCAGCGCGATCACACCAATCACCGTCACCGCCCAGAAGGTCGAGCGCCAGCCGGCTTCCTGGCCCAGCGCGGTGCCCAGGGGCACGCCGAGCACGTTGGCCAGGGTCAGGCCGGTGAACATCAGGGCCACGGCTGATGCGCGTTTGTTGGCTGGCACCAGGTTGGCGGCCACCACCGAGCCGATCCCAAAGAAGGCACCGTGGCACAACGCGGTGACTACCCGGGCAAACATCAACACGTTGTAGTCACTGGCCAGGGCGCAAAGCAGATTGCCGACGATGAAAATGCCCATCAACGCTACCAGGGCAGCCTTGCGTGGCAGTTTGGCGGTGGCCAGTGCCATGAAGGGTGCACCAATGGCCACGCCCAGGGCGTAGCCAGTCACCAGCCAGCCGGCGCCAGGAATCGACACACCAAGGTCGGCCGCCACATCGGGCAACAGGCCCATGATGACGAATTCGGTGGTGCCGATGGCGAAGGCGCTTAAGGCCAGTATGAGGAGCGAGAGAGGCATGCGGGATCCTTTACAGCGGTGGGCTGAGTTCTTCGGTGATGGCTTGGATAAACGCTTGGATGACGTCTTCATTGCGGCGGAAAAAGTGCCACTGCCCGGCTTTCTGGCTACTGATCAGGCCTGCCCGTTGCAGGGTTGCCAGGTGCGCCGACACGGTGGACTGCGACAGGCCGCAGCGTTGGTCGATCTGCCCGGCGCAGATGCCGTACTCGTGGTTGTGGACTTGTTCGGGGAACTGCACTTTCGGGTCTTTCAGCCAGTTGAGAATGTCTCGCCGTACTGGGTGTGCCAGGGCTTTTATTATTTCGTCGAGGTCAATGGACATGGCAGGGCTCGGTGTGGGTAAAACGTTATATCGCGATGAGGCGAACTTTAAATCGCTATATCCCGATATACCAATACGATTTTGATCTTGTTACTTAATAAATCGGTATATCGGGTTATAACGATACGTTGGCAGCAGTGCTAAACTGCGCGCCATGAATTATCTCGCACATCTGCACCTCGGCGGCCAACTTCCTGCACAACTGCTGGGCAGCCTCTATGGCGATTTCGTCAAAGGCCGCCTGCAGGGCCAGTACAGCCCGCAAATCGAGGCGGCGATCCAGCTGCATCGCTCCATCGACCGTTTCACCGACAGCCACCCATTGGTCGGGCAGGCGTTGTCACGGTTTACCCTGACTCGGCGTCGTTATGCGGGGATCGTCCTCGACGTGTTCTTCGACCATTGCCTGGCGCGGGATTGGGCGTTGTATGCCGATCAGCCACTGGAGCGCTTTACCTCCCAGGTGTACCAGGTGCTGGCGGCCGAACCGCAATTGCCGGGGCGCCTGGCGCAGATTGCACCGTCTATGGCGACGGATGACTGGCTGGGCTCCTACCGCGAGTTTGCGGTGATGGAGCATGTGCTGCGGGGGATTTCCCGGCGCCTGAGCCAACCCCGGGAACTGGACCAGGCGATGCAGGAGTTGCGAGTTCTGTATGAGCCGTTGAGCGAGGATTTCCGGGTGTTCTATCCCCAGTTGCAGGCGTTCTCGAATAGCCACTTGGTAATACAAACCTGAATGTGGGAGCAAGCCCCCACATTGGGTACTGCGTTTGCTTCAGGCCGCATACGCCGGCCGAACCGGCACTGGCTGGTTTTGTGGCACCGGCCCGAACAAGGCCTTCTGCACCGCCTGCTGCGCCTGATACGCCAGCGCCGCACGTTCCTGGCCGGCGCAGGCAATGGGTTTGAGCAGATGAATCTCAACGTCGCCCTGATCATTGGCAAACAAACGCATCAGGTGCGAGAGCAAATCATCGTCACCAATAAACGGTGCGAGCGGATCAATCTGTCCCTCGCGCAAATAACGGATCGCCACCGGTTGCAGCGCCACCTCGGCATCAATCGCGCTGGCCAGTAGCCGGCCATGGAAGGTGCGCAGGCTGCGGCCATCGGTGGTGGTGCCTTCGGGGAACATCAGCAGCGGGTGTTTTTGCTCGAGATGACGAGTCATCTGTTTGCGAATCAACTGACTATCCCCCGAGCCACGGCGGATAAACAGGCTGCCCGCCTTGGCGGCCAACCAACCGGCCACTGGCCAGGTGCGCACTTCGGCCTTGGACAGGAATGACAGCGGCGCCACCATCCCCAGCAGCGGGATGTCGGTCCAGGACACATGGTTGCTGACCCACAGCATCGGCTGTTGCGGCAGCTCACCGTGCACCGTCACGCGAAAGGGCAGGGCATTGCTCAGGCGCGCCATGAAAAACCGCGACCAGCGCTGGCGCCGCACCATGGAGTTGGCGATTCCCAGGCGCTCGAACACACCAAACACGCCGGCCATGCTCAAGCCCAGGGCCACCACCAGCAGCACGCGGGCGATCCGCCCGTAGACCCGCAGGCGGCCCATCACATGGCCGCCTTGAAGTGGCGGGCATACCGCGGGCACAACTCGTCGCGTTTGAGCAGGATGAACACGTCGGCCACCTGGAAGTCCTCGTCCCAGCACGGCTCGCCGCAGATCTTCGCGCCCAGGCGCATGTAGGCCTTGAGCAGCGGCGGCATTTCGGCGATGACGTTGGACGGCAAGTCCAGGCTCGGCAGGGGTTTTTTCGGTTCGGCGCGCAGGTGTTCGTTGCACAGGTAGCGTTCGCGCAGGCGCTGCATGATCGCGTGGGCCTGGATGCCGCCGTCGTGCATCGGGATGCTCGCGCAGCCCATCAGGTAGCTGTAGCCGCCCTGGTTGAGCACCTCGGCCAACTCGCCCCATAGCACCGCGATGGTGCCGCCGTTACGGTAGGCCGGGTCGACACAGGTACGGCCGATCTCCAGGATCGGCCCCTGCAAATGCAGGAGGCCGTGGAGGCTGAACTCTTCTTCGCTGTAGAACCGGCCCAGGGTGCTGGCCGCCTGGTGATCCAGCAGGCGGGTGGTGGCCACCAGGCGCCCGGTGTTCAAGTCCCGTACGCCAATGTGGCTGCAGTGAACATCATAGTCATCCATGTCCAGGCCCAGCTCCGCGCCTTTCAGCTTGGCATTGAACTCGCCGCTGAAAACGCTGAAACGCAGGGCCTGAGCTTCCTGCAACGCCTGGGCGCCGATCAGGCGTTCGGCTTGCAGGCGGCGTTCATTGCCGGTGTCACTGATGCGGGCGATCTGAGTCATGGCGAGTCTCCAGGTGCCGGCCAGGGTTGCGGCCAGTCGACTTTGTTGTGCAAAGTCAGGCTATGTACCCCCGGTGTCATCTCCATGAATCTACGGTGACGCTTAGATGACAGCCCCCAAGGAGCCTTTCATGCCCTGGCACGCGTTGCTCGACCGACCTGCCCGACTGCCCGTCCACGCCAACCTGGCCGAGGGCTACAGCGTTTTATTGCAACGCCTGGGGCCGCTCACACCCTTTGAGTTGGCAACCCAGGGCGCCCGCCTGATGGCCACGCCCGGCCTGGCGTTCCTGGTGGGTTATCAAGCAGCATTGCGCGCGTTATGGCCCAGCGCGCCCCACAGCCTGGGCGCCCTGTGTGCGACCGAACAGCGCAGCCTGCGCCCGCTGGACATGCAAACGCGCCTGGACGACCTGCGCCTGAGCGGACGCAAGGATTTCGTCACCGCCGGCGATGCCGCCGACTGGCTGTTGATCGCCGCCCGCTGCGAGGCCCCCGGCGAAAAGCCGCGCCTGACCCTGGCCGTGGTGCTGGCCGGCGAGCCCGGCGTGCGTGTGGAGCCCTTGCCGGCGATCCCCTTGATGCCCGATATCAGCCATGGTCGCGTCCACCTCGACCACGCCGCCTGCGAGCGCTTGCCGGGGGATGGCTGGGACGATTACGTCAAACCCTTCCGCACCCTGGAGGACACCTATGTACTCAGCGCGATGACCGCCTGGCTGCATGGCATCGGCCAGGAATGCGACTGGCCCCAGGCCCTGCGTTTGCAGTTGTTGGCATTGCTGGCCGGCTGTGCCGAGGTTGTTCGCCAACCCAGCGCGTCGGCGGCGGGGCATGTGTTGTTGGGGGGATTGTTTGTGCAGTTCGAGGGGCTGAAGGCGCAGGTCAATCAGGCGATGGGGGCGGGACCGTGGGCCGCGATGTGGCAGCGCGACCAAGCCGTGCTGGACCTCGCCGCCAGCGCCCGGGCCAAACGCTTGGAAAAAGCCCTGAACCCAGCCCCTCGCTGACTGTGGGATGAGCTTGTGTGGGAGCGGGCTTGCCCGCGATAGCAGGGGGGGCAGGCAATACAGGCGGTGACTGATATACCGCCATCGGGGCATAGGTATCTACACACTCTCTTCTGGGTATGTGTACATATCCGTTTTTGCGGTAACGGCGGCTATTGGTTCCGCTCTTACAGCGGGTCACTTTTGGAAAAGAGCCCCAAAAGTAACCAAAAGGGCTCCTGCCCCACCACTCGGCACCTCGCCTAGGCTCGGTGTGCCCGTCATCCGACATTGATTTGGGGGGCCGCCGCGATGGGCCATCCATGGCCCAGCGCGGCTAACCCGGCGTCCTGCCGGGTTACCCCCAAATCAATATCGGATGACGGCCAGCGTGGTTTAACGGGGCGCCTAAGATCAAAATCACAAGCAAAGCGAGTCGGCCTGACAGCCGACCTGATCGTCGAGATGTACGCATATACCTGTGGGAGCTGGCTTGCCTGCGAAGGCGGTGTATCAGCCAATACATTTATCGACTGATACACCGCCATCGCAGGCAAGCCAGCTCCCACAGGGGGGAATGCAGCTTCGCGCCCCGGCTTTGCTGTTGCTCTGCTTTTGATCTGGCTTTTGATCTTGATCTTGGGCGCCCCGTTAAACCACGATGGCCGCAGGCAGGTATTGCGCAGTGGGCACCCCGGCATGGATGCCGGGGTAGCCGCGACACGGCCAGGGATGGCCGATCGCGGCGGGCCCACGGAGCAATGCCTGACTGCGGGCATGCCGAGCCTAGGCGAGGCACCGAGGGGTGGGGCAAGAGCGTTTTGCTTACTTTGGCGCTTCTCCAAAGTGAGCCGCTGTAAGAGCGGAACCAATAGCCGCCGTAACCGCAAAAACGGATATGTACACCACCCCAAGAACCACGAAAGAGTTGTGTAGATACCTATGGCCATCGCGGGCAAGCCCGTTCCCACAGGCGCTATGTGGTGGTTCCCAGGCCTGTCGCCAAACCGTCATTTATCTGCATTAGGCTCGCGGGCTTGAATGCCCCCGAGTGCTTGTCCATGGTCAAAGGCCTGCTGTCCGTCGCCTTGCTGCTGTTCACCGCTACCGCACATGCCCAGACCTGGCCGACGAAGGATTGGTCCCAGGGCCCGCAGTTGGCCGGTCCCGCCGTCAAGGCGCTGGAGGACTATGCCTTCCCGGCGCGCAATGACATCACCCGCGAAGGCATCCGCACCGACGCGCTGCTGGTGATCCGCGATGGCGCAGTCATTTATGAGCGCTATGCAGCACCGACCACCGCCACCACCCCGCACCTGACCTGGTCCATCAGCAAAAGCCTGATGGCCACCGTGCTGGGCGTGGCGTACGGCGAAAACCGCTTCAAACTGAGCGACCCGGCCGCACGCTTTTATCCGCCGATGAAGCAGCACCCGACCATTACCCTGGGGCACCTGCTCAATTGGGCCTCGGGCCTGGACTGGCAGGAAGACTACGAATACGCGCCGCTGAAATCCTCGGTGGTGGCCATGCTCTACACCCGTGGCCGCGCTGATATGGCGGAGTTTGCCGCTGATACCAGCCCCTTCGCCGTACCTGGCCAGGCATTCCGCTACTCCAGCGGTGACAGCAATCTATTGTCTGCTGCCCTCAAGGGCATGCTTGGCCATAAGGCTTATGTCGATTACCCGTGGACCGCGCTGTTCACGCCCTTGGGCATTCGCAGTGCCAGCTGGGAAAGCGACGCCAATGAAACCTTTGTCGCCTCATCCTATGCCTATATGACTGCCCGCGATCTGGCACGGATTGGCTTGTTGATGGCGCGGGACGGGCGTTGGGGCGAGCGGCAATTGCTGCCCAAGGCCTGGGTCGATTTCAATCGCCAGCCCCTGGCGCAATACATCGCGGGCCAGGACGAGGCGGTGCCCGGCGGCCACTGGTGGCTCAACCGCCACGTGCAGGGCGCTGCCCGGCCCTGGCCGGATGCGCCCGACGATGCCTTCGCGGCCCTGGGGCACTGGGGCCAGGCGTTGTATGTGTTGCCCGAGGCACAGCTGGTGATCGTGCGCTACGGCGATGACCGCGATGGCAGCTATCGCCACAACGAACTGCTCAAGCGCGTGCTCGCGGCGGTGCAACCATGATCCGTCGTCGCCCGTTTATCAGCCTGTTTCTCCTGCTGTTGCTCGCCTTGCTGGGGTGGATCTGGCACGAGCGCGTCAACCTGCAAGCCTTCCCCGACATCATCGCGGCGTATACGGCCAAGGAGTATTGCTCGTGTCGGTATGTGGCGGGCAATCCTGCTGACTATTGCCTGGGGTATGTGAAGCAATACGTTCCCACCAGCGCCTTTGCCGATCATCCGCAAACGCGCCTGGTCACCGCCAGCGGCCTGGGCCGCAGCCACAGCGCCCAATGGCTGGGTGAACGCCAGGGTTGCCGCCTGCTGCCCTGAGGTTCCACAGGGTGGAACCACCTTTGATTGTCCTCGCACGCCCATCGCGGTTATCTGTGGCGGTGCCACAAAAAAGAACGGGAACACCCGCCTGCGAGGAGAGTCACCATGCGCCCACACCAGCACATCCTGGATTGGCTGAGCGATGTCGCCAGCGACCTGCACGCCGTGCGCCAGGACATCCACGCCCACCCTGAACTGGGGTTTGAAGAAAACCGCACCTCGGCCCTGGTCGCCCAATCCCTGAAGGACTGGGGCTTCGAGGTCCATACCGGCATCGGCCACACCGGCGTGGTCGGCGTGCTGCGCAATGGCAGCAGCCCACGCACCCTGGGGATCCGGGCCGATATGGATGCCTTGCCGATTATCGAAAACACCGGCGTCGCCTACAGCAGCCAGCACGCCGGCTGCATGCATGCCTGCGGTCACGACGGTCACACCGCCATGCTGCTGGGCGCCGCGCGCTACCTGGCGGCGACGCGTCAGTTCGACGGTACCCTCAACCTGATTTTCCAGCCGGCCGAAGAAGGCCAGGGCGGCGCCGAAGCGATGCTCGCCGATGGCTTGCTGGAGCGCTTCCCCTGCGACGCGCTGTTCGGCATGCACAATATGCCCGGCCTGCCCGCCGGCCACCTGGGCTTGCGGACCGGGCCGATGATGGCTTCCCAGGACCTGCTCACCGTGACCCTCGAAGGCGTCGGCGGCCACGGTTCCATGCCGCACCTGACCGTGGACCCGCTGGTGGCCGCCGCCAGTACGGTGATGGCTTTGCAGACGGTGGTCGCGCGCAATATCAATGCCCAGGAAGCTGCGGTAGTCACGGTCGGCGCCCTGCAAGCGGGGCAGGCCGCCAACGTGATTCCTCAGCAGGCCATCCTGCGCCTGAGCCTGCGTGCCCTCAATGCGCCGGTACGCGAGCAGATGCTGGAGCGGGTCAAGGCAATCATCCAGACCCAGGCCGCCAGCTTTGGCTGTACCGCACAGATCGAACACCGCCCGGCCTACCCGGTGCTGGTCAACCATGTCGACGAAACCGAGTTCGCCCGCCAGGTCGGCATTGCCTTGCTCGGTGAAGCGGCGGTCGACGCCAATACGCCCAAGTTGATGGGCAGTGAAGACTTCGCCTGGATGCTCCAACGCTGCCCCGGCAGCTACCTGTTTATCGGCAACGGCGTGTCGCGGCCGATGGTCCACAACCCGGCCTATGACTTCAACGACGAGATCCTGCTGACCGGCGCCGCCTATTGGGGCGCCCTGGCCGAGAGCTGGCTCAAGCCGGCCTGACCACCTGCCTTTTTCCTGCCGCTGGACCTTTCCTCAACAGGTTGAATGGAGTGTTCTCATGCAGACTTCAATAAAAGGTGTGTCCCGCACCCGGCAAGTGGTAGCGGCGGTGGTCGGCAACGCGCTGGAGTGGTACGACTTCATCGTCTATGGCTTTCTGGCCAGCATCATCGCCCGGCAGTTCTTCCCCTCGGACGATGAGTACGCATCGCTGCTGATGGCCCTGGCCACCTTCGGCGTGGGCTTCTTTATGCGCCCGGTGGGCGGCATCCTGCTCGGCATGTACGCCGACCGCAAAGGCCGCAAGGCCGCCATGCAGTTGATTATCCGCTTGATGACCGTGTCCATCGCACTGATCGTGTTTGCGCCCAACTACGCCGCCATCGGCATGGGCGCACCGCTGCTGATCGTAGTGGCGCGGATGCTCCAGGGCTTTGCTACCGGCGGCGAATATGCCAGCGCCACGGCGTTCCTGGTGGAAAGCGCACCGGCTCATCGCAAAGGCCTTTACGGCTCCTGGCAATTGGTCGGGCAGTGCCTGGCGGTGTTTGGCGGCGCGGCGATGGTGGCATTGGTCACTCACTTCTTTTCCCCGCAGACCCTCGACCTGTGGGGCTGGCGCCTGCCGTTTGTATTCGGCTTGCTGATTGGCCCGGTGGGCTTGTGGATTCGTCGGCACATGGAAGACCCCGAGGAGTTTATCGAAGCGCGCAAACAGGCCACCGGCCCGGCGCCGAGCCTGATGACAGTGCTGCGTGAGCATCGGCGCAGCATCCTGGTGAGCATGGGCCTGGCGTGCGGTGCGACGGTGTCGTTTTACGTGGTGCTGGTGAATATGCCGACCTTCGCCCACAAGAACCTCGGCCTGCCCCTGGACCAGGTATTGATGGTGCAGATGTTTGCCGTGGCGCTGATGACCGTGGTCATCCCCTTGTCCGGCCTGCTCTCGGATCGCCTGGGCCGGCGACCGGTGTTGATGGGCTTTACCCTGGCGTTCTTTGTGATGGTTTACCCGCTGTATGTGTGGGTCGCGGCGGCGCCGTCCATCGAGCGTTTATTGGTGATGCAAGTGATGCTGTGCACCGCCATCGGCGGCTTCTTCGGCCCGGCGCCGACCGCCCTGGCCGAGCAGTTTCCCATCGAGGTGCGTTCCACCGGTGTGTCGGTGGCCTATAACGTAGCGGTGATGGTGTTCGGCGGTTTTGCCCCGCTGATCGTCACCTGGTTGAGCAAAGAGTTGGGCACACCGGTGGCCCCGGCGTTTTATGTGCTGTTCGCTTGCGTCCTGACGCTGCTGGGCACTTACTGCATGCATGAAGCGCCGAGGGCTGCAGCGCCGGCGCGCTTTGCCAAGGGGGTGAAACCTTGAACATCGTTGAACTGGATGCGCTCGAGCTGTCCCGGGCGATCCATGCACGGCAGGTGTCCTGCCACGAAGTGATGCAGGCCTATCTGGCGCAGATCGCGCGCTTCAACCCCTCGGTCAATGCCCTGGTGTCGTTGCGCGACGAAGCCGATGTGCTGGCCGAAGCCCGTGCCTGTGACCTTGAGCTGGACCAGGGCCGCTCCCGTGGCTGGATGCACGGCATGCCCCAGGCCATCAAGGATCTGGCGGCGACCCAGGGCCTGCGCACCACCCTGGGCTCGCCCCTGTTCGCCGAGCAGATTCCCAGTGAAGACGCGATCGTCGTGGCGCGGGTGCGTGCCAGTGGCGCGATTATCATCGGCAAGAGCAACGTGCCGGAGTTCGGCCTGGGTTCGCAGACCTACAACAGCGTATTCGGCACCACCGGCAATGCCTATGACCCGACCTTGGTCGCGGGCGGCAGCAGCGGCGGGGCGGCGGTGGCCCTGGCGCTGCGCATGCTACCGGTGGCCGATGGCAGCGACATGATGGGTTCGCTGCGCAACCCGGCGGCGTTCAACAACGTGTTCGGCCTGCGTCCTTCCCAGGGCCGCGTACCCCATGGCCCGGCGCCGGAGGTGTTTGTCCAGCAACTGGCCACCGAAGGCCCGATGGGGCGCAGTGTGGCTGACGTGGCGCGGCTGTTGAGCGTCCAGGCCGGTTATGACCCGCGGGTGCCGTTGTCGCTCAAAGACGATCCCGGCGTGTTCGGCACATCGTTGGCCCGTGATTTCAACGGCGCACGCCTGGGTTGGCTGGGGGACTACAACGGCTATCTGCCGATGGACGACGGCGTGCTGGGCCTGTGTGAGTCAGCCCTCGGCGATTTCGGCGCGCTGGGGTGCGAGGTAGAAAGCTGCCAGCCGGACTTTTCCATGGCGCGCCTGTGGCAAACCTGGCTGGTCCATCGCCATTGGCTGGTGCAGGGCACGCTGGGGGCGGCCTATGCCGCCCCCCATAAACGTGCGCTGCTCAAGCCTGAAGCGCAGTGGGAAGTCGAGGGCGGCCTGGGCCTGAACGCGGCGGATGTGTATCAGGCGTCGCTGGCGCGCAGCGACTGGTATCGCGCCTTGGCCAGGTTGTTCGAACGTTACGATTTTCTGCTGCTGCCCAGCGCACAAGTGTTCCCTTTCGATGCACAACAGCCCTGGCCACGCGTCGTCGGGGGGCAAACCATGGACACTTATCATCGCTGGATGGAGGTGGTGATCGGCCCCACATTGGCCGGCCTGCCGAGCATGAGTGTGCCGGTGGGCTTCAACCACCGTGGCTTGCCCATGGGCTTGCAGATCATTGGCCCGGCCCAGGCGGATCGCGCCGTGCTGCAACTGGCGTATGCCCATGAACAACTGACACGCTGGGTGCAGCGTCGCCCTCCGCAATGCTTGCGGGCGAACGCCTGAGCTGGCAGCGGCCTGTATCTTGCTGTGAAATTCGATCATCCATCAGCAACCGGGAGATCAGCCATGGGCAGCAACGCCGACACAGGTACTGTGCGCTCAGTGGAGCGGGCACTGGCCATCATCGAGTTGCTCGGTGAGCACCAGGCCCTGGGGCTTGAGGAGCTGCATTACCTGACGCGCCTGCCCAAGGCCACGGTGTCGCGCATGCTGCTGACCTTGCAGGAGCAGGGCTGGATCTATCGCGGCCTGAGCGACCGGCGTTATCGCATCAGTGCCCAGCGTTTGTTTGGCGATACCCAGCAACGGTTCAAGCGCCGCCTGGTGGAGTGCGCGGCGCCCTGGCTGCTGGAACTCAGCGAACGCACCGGGCTGGTGGCGGATTTGTCGAACTTTGACGGCGAACGCCTGGAAGTCATGGAGAGCGCGATCCCCACGGTGCTGCGCAAGCTGTACCCGAACAACTGCCAGATCGTCGGCCAGCATGCCAGTTTGTTCCACTCGGCCATGGGCAAGGCGTGCCTGGCCGAGTTGGCTTCTGATGAAGTAGAGCGCCTGGCCAGCCGCGAACATGTGCCGGCCGACGACCAGTACCGCGCCTGTGAGCAATCCCAGCACCAGGGGTTTGGCCAGCGTACCGAGGGGTACTGGGAGTACCCGGTGCGCTTGCCGTTCCTGATCCGCGCGGTGGCCCTGCCGGTGCGGGCCAATGGCCGGTTGGTGGGGAGCATGGCGTTGCACTGGCCGATGCACCAGGCGCCGGTGGAGCGGGTGTTGAGTTTGCATCTGGCCAGCCTGGAGGCGACTGTGCGCGGGGTGCAGCATGCGTTGGGCTGAGGGGGATATACATTGCTGTCTCCCTTACATTGCGTGCAGCAAGCCGGCCAGTTAATGTTCAGGCAGGTTTTTCTCCGCGCGAGTGTTTAATGTTCAACACATCCCTCCTCAAACCCCTGGCTCTCTTGCTGCTGGCCACTGCCACCCTGCGCGCACAGGCCGCCTGGTACCTGGATAACGAATCCTCACGGCTGTCGTTCGTCACCACCAAGAACACCGATGTTTCCGAAGTCCAGCGCTTCCTGGTGCTGCATGGCAAGGTCGACGAGAAAGGTGCCGCGCAGTTGGAAGTCGAGTTGGAGTCGATTAACAGTGGCATCCCGCTGCGTGACGAGCGCATGCGTAACGACCTGTTCCAGATCAAGACCCACCCTGATGCGCTGATCAACGCGCAAATCAATCTGCAGCCGATCAACGACCTGGCCACCGGCGCGCAACTGGAGTTGCGTCTGCCGCTGTCCGTCACCCTGCACGGCAAGACCCAGACCTACAACGCCGAACTGCTGGCCACGCGCCTGGATGACCGGCGTTTCCAGGTGGTGACCCTGGAGCCGCTGGTGCTGCACGCCAAGGATTTTGATTTGCTCACCGGTGTCGAGACCCTGCGCAAGGCTGCGGGCCTGGACGCGATCAGCCTGTCGGTGCCGGTAGGTGCGGTGCTGATTTTCACGGCGCGCTGACATGAGCGGCGCGGTGTTCCCCTGGCGCAGCGCCAACCGCTATGAATTGCTGATCGACGGCCCGAATTTTTTCCCGCAGATGCTCGTGGCGATTGCCCGTGCCGAGCACCAGGTGGAGCTTGAGCTGTATCTGGTGGAGGCGGGCGCCTGCGCCGAGGCGATGGTCCAGGCCCTGGTGCAGGCGGCCGAGCGTGGGGTGCAGGTGCGTTGCCTGTTCGATGACTACGGCAGCCTGGCGTTTACCCTCAGCCTGCGGCGCCGCCTGATCGAGGCCGGGGTGCAACTGCGATTCTACAATCCGCTACGCTGGCGCCGCGGGATGCGTAACCTCTACCGCGACCATCGCAAGCTGCTGTTGGTCGACCAGACCATTGCTGTGGTGGGCGGTACCGGGGTCACCGACGAGTTCTGGACCCCTGGCCAGGACACCTGCGACTGGCACGAAGTGATGGTGCAGATCAGCGGCCCGCTGGTGCAGGACTGGCAGGCCCTGTTCGACAGGCAATGGCGGGTCAACGACCACCGCCGGGCCTGGAAGCCGGCCACGCATTTTGGTTTGCCGCGCCTGCCCAAGGTGCCCGCGACCGGGCCGGGCCTGGGACGAGTGGCGTATGCCGACGCCGGGCAACACCGGGACATTTTGCAATCGCTGATCCGCGCCTTGAACAACGGCCAGCACCGTATCTGGCTGGCCACGCCGTACTTCTTGCCCACTTGGGGCGTGCGTCGGGCCCTGCGCCGTGCGGCAGGGCGTGGTGTGGACGTGCGCCTGCTGCTGACCGGGCCGCGCACCGACCACCCCTCGGTGCGTTACGCCGGGCACCGCTACTACCCGCGCCTGCTCAAGTCGGGGGTGAAAATCTTTGAGTACCAGCCGTGTTTCCTGCACCTGAAGATGGTGCTGGTGGACGACTGGGTGAGCATTGGCTCGTGCAATTTCGATCACTGGAACCTGCGTTTCAACCTGGAAGCCAATCTGGAAGCATTGGACCCGGCGTTGACGCTGGCGGTGGCGGGCAGTTTCGAGCGCGACTTTGCCCAGAGCCAGGCGGTCAGCCTTGAGGCGTGGAAGGCCCGACCGTTGTGGCGGCGGGTGAAGCAGCGGGTGTGGGGGTGGATCGACCGGTTGGTGGTCAATCTGCTGGATCGAAGAGGGTAGGGAACACACCGCAATCAACTGTAGGAGCTGGCTTGCCTGCGATGCAGGCACCTCGGTCTATCAGTTACACCGAGGTGCTGCCATCGCAGGCAAGCCAGCTCCTACATTGACCGTGTTTACAGCTTCAAGTCAGAGCAGTTCAAAGCTCTGCTGCTGCACATCCTGGGAGTCCAGGCCGATCTGCACATTGAACTGGCCAGGTTCGGCGGCGAACTTGAGCTGGGTGTTGTAGAACTTCAAGTCATCCTCGGTAATGCTGAAGTGCACCACCTTCGATTCGCCGGCCTTGAGCAGGATCTTCTGGAAGTTCTTCAGCTCCTTGATCGGGCGGATCATCGAGCCAGCCACGTCCTGAATGTACAACTGCACCACGGTTTCACCGTCAACCTTGCCGGTGTTTTTCAGGGTGACGCTGGCGTCGAGCTTGCCGGTCTTGTTCAGGGTGGTGGACGACAGCGCCATGTCCGACAGGCTGAAACTGGTGTAGCTCAGGCCATAACCGAACGGGTACAGGGGGCCTGTGGTGTCGTCGAAGTACTGTGAGGTGTAGTTGCCCGGTTTGCCCGGGGTGAACGGCCGGCCAATGGTCAGGTGGTTGTAGTAGGTCGGAATCTGCCCCACGGAGCGTGGGAAGGTGATCGGCAGCTTGCCCGACGGGTTGTAGTCACCAAACAGTACGTCGGCAATCGCGTTGCCGCCTTCGGTGCCGGCGAACCAGGTTTCCAGGATCGCGTCGGCTTGCTGGTGCTCTTCGAGGATCGACAGTGGTCGGCCGTTCATCAACACCAGCACCAGCGGCTTGCCCGTGGCTTTCAGGGCCTTGATCAGGTCGCGCTGGCTTTGCGGGATGTTCAGGTCGGTACGGCTCGATGATTCGTGGGACATGCCACGGGATTCACCCACGGCGGCTACCACCACATCGGCGTTTTTCGCGGCCTTGACCGCTTCGTCAATCAGCACCTGGGCCGAGCGCGGGTCATCCACCACTTCCGGGGCATCGAAGTTGAGGAAGTTCAGGTAGTCCACCACCGCCTTGTCGCTGGTGATGTTGGCGCCACGGGCGTAGATCAGCTTGCCCTTTTCGCCGATCACCGCGTTCATGCCGTCCAGCAGGGTTACCGATTGCGCGGGCTTACCGGCGGCGGCCCAACTGCCCATCATGTCGATGGGGGCCTTGGCCAGCGGGCCGACCAGGGCGATGGTCGCGGATTTCTTCAGCGGCAGGGTGTCGTTCTGGTTTTTCAGCAACACCAGGCTGCGCCGCGCGATATCGCGCGCTTCGCTGCGGTGCAGGCGGCTTTCGGCATAGGTGTCGGCCGGATCATCCTCGGCCTTGCCGATACGCAGGTACGGGTCGGCAAACAGGCCCATGTCGTACTTGGCACCGAGCACTTCACGTACGGCGTTGTCGATATCGCTCTGCTCGATCTCGCCGGACTTCAGCAGCCCTGGCAATTCCTTGCCGTAGAGCTGGTCGTTCATGCTCATGTCGATGCCGGCCTTGATCGCCAGCTTGGCCGCTTCGCGACCATCCTTGGCCACGCCGTGCTTGATCAGCTCGAAGATCGCGCCGTGGTCGCTCACCGTCAGGCCCTTGAAGCCCCACTCCTTGCGCAGCAGGTCGTTCATCAGCCAGGTGTTGGCGGTAGCAGGCACGCCGTTGATCGAGTTCAGCGCCACCATCACGCCGCCAGCGCCGGCCTTGATGGCGGCGTGGTAGGGCGGCAGGTAGTCCTGGTACATCTTGACCGGGCTCATGTCGACCACGTTGTAGTCGCGACCGCCTTCCACTGCGCCGTACAGGGCGAAGTGCTTGACGCTGGCCATGATGCTGTCGGCCTGGGCCGGGCTCGGGCCCTGGAAGGCCTTGACCATCACTTCGCTGATGCGCGACACCAGGTAGGTGTCTTCGCCAAAACCTTCGGAGGTCCGACCCCAGCGCGCGTCGCGGGAAATATCGACCATCGGCGCGAAGGTGATGTCGAGGCTGTCGGCGGCGGCTTCCTTGGCGGCAATGCGCCCGGAGCGGCCGATGGCGTCCATGTCCCAGCTCGAGGCCAGGGCCAGGCTGATCGGGAAAATGGTGCGGTGGCCGTGGATCACGTCATAGGCGAAGAACATCGGGATCTTCAAGCGGCTGCGCATGGCCGCGTCCTGCATCGGACGGTTTTCCGGGCGGGTGATGGAGTTGAACGTGCCACCAATACGCCCGGCGGCGATTTCCTTGCGGATCATCTCGCGGGGCATTTCCGGGCCGATGCTGATCAGGCGCAACTGGCCGATCTTTTCATCCAGGGTCATCTGCCGGAGCAGGTCGCTGACGAACGCGTCCTTGTCTTTAAGCGCAGCGGGCTTGGTCTCGGCAACGACGGAGTGACTGGCCAGAGTGGCAACAAGGCCCAGCAAACACAGCTTTTTCATGAATATCCTTTTTCGGCGTACTGCGCAGCGTTCAGGTAAAACACTGCTCGGCCAAAATGTGGGGAGCGACTATTGTTGTTCGGGTGTTGTGTGGATAAATACCGCACACTTCTCAGCTCTTTATGAACTATCCATAAAGAAGGGCATCTTTTAGCTGATTGGCTCGCTGTAATCCAGTAGTGGCGGATTATGCCCCAAGCGCGTGATGTATAGGGTCAGTCGTCAAATTCCATAAGGTTGGTCAGGAGACACACCATGCAAGCAGCACAGACTATTCGATGGGGCTGGAAAGCCGCCGCCCTGCTACTGATCAGCAGCGTGCTGAGCGGTTGCGGCATCAACAAGATCCCGACCCTGGACGAACAGGTCAAGGCGGCCTGGGCCCAGGTGCAGAACCAGTATCAGCGGCGTGCCGACCTGATCCCCAACCTGGTGGAAGTGGTCAAGGGCTATGCGGCCCATGAGCAGGACACCCTCACCGCCGTGATCGAAGCGCGGGCCAAGGCCACCTCGATCCAGGTCGATGCCAGCACCCTCGACAACCCGGAAAAACTCAAGCAGTTCCAGCAGGCCCAGGAAGGCCTGAGCGGAGCCCTCAGCCGCCTGATGGTGGTGTCCGAGCGCTATCCGGACCTCAAGGCCAACCAGAACTTCCTGGCCCTGCAATCCCAGCTTGAAGGCACCGAAAACCGCATCAGCGTGGCCCGTCGTGACTTTATCGCCGCGGTGCAGGCCTTCAACACCGAGATCCGTACCTTCCCTGGCCGCCTGTGGCACAGCGTGATGTACAGCGACTTGCCAGTACGCGCCAACTTCGAGGCCACCAGTGCCGATGCCGATAAAGCGCCGCAAGTGAAATTCTGATGACCCGGCGTGCTTGGTGGCTGGCGGCGCTGCTGCTGGCCTTTAGCCTGACTGCCCAGGCGGCCCCGGACTTTCCGGCGCTGACCGGGCGGGTGGTCGACAACGCGCAGATGATTGACCCGGCGGTGCGCACGCAACTGAACCAGCAATTGCAGGCGCTGGAGCAAACCCGTGGCGACCAGATAGTGGTCGTCACGGTGCCCGACCTGCAAGGCCTGCCCATTGAAGACTTCGGTTATCAACTGGGCCGGCACTGGGGCATCGGCCAGAAGGGCAAGGACAACGGCGCGCTGTTGATCGTGGCCCGGGACGAGCGTCAGTTGCGCATCGAAGTGGGCTACGGCCTGGAAGGCGTGCTCACCGATGCGCAGTCGTGGGTGATCATCAACCAGGTGATCGGGCCCAAGTTCAAGGCGGGCAATTTCACCCAGGGCATCAGCGACGGCGTGGCCGCCATGATCCAGGTGGTTGGCGGTGAGCCGTTGGCCGTGCCGGCCCATGTGGCGGATCCCAATTTCGCCAAGGACAACCCGGTGTTTTCCATCGGCCTGTTCATCCTGTTGCTGGTGGTACTGTGGCTGTGCAACCGCATGGGGCTGCCGGTGGGCGCCATCCTGCTGGCGATTCTCAGCAGCAGCGGGCGTGGCGGTGGCGGTGGTGGAGGCGGCGGTTTCCGGGGCGGCGGCGGTGGTTTCGGCGGCGGCGGGGCTTCGGGTGGCTGGTAATGACAATAACTAAAGAGCATCTACAACCATGGCTTTACTGACAGAACACGAGCAGCGCCAGGTGGCCGAAGCGATTGCCAGGGTCGAGCAACAGACCGATGCCGAACTGGTGACCGTACTCGCCGCCCGCGCCGACGACTACGCCTATATCCCGTTGTTGTGGGCCAGTGTGGTGGCGTTGGTGGTGCCGGGGATCGTGCATTACCTGTCGGGCTGGCTGACCATGCACACCTTGTTGCTGGCGCAATGGGCGACCTTCATTGTGCTGTGCCTGGTGTTCCGCCTGCCGGCCATCACCACCCGCCTGATCCCGCGTTCGGTACGGCATTGGCGCGCGTCAAACCTGGCACGCCGGCAGTTCCTGGAGCAGAACCTGCACCACACCCTGGGTAGCACCGGGGTGTTGATTTTTGTCAGCGAGGCCGAGCGTTACGTGGAGATCCTGGTGGATGACGGCATTTCCAAACGGCTGGATGACAGCAGTTGGGATGCCATCGTCAAGACGTTTACCCAGCAGGTGAAACAGGGGCAGACGTTGAGCGGGTTTATCACGTGCATTGAGGCCTGTGGCGAACTGCTCAAGGTGCATGTGCCGCAGACGCACACGCGCAATGAACTGCCCAACCGCTTGGTCGTCCTGAAATAACCTGTGGGAGTTGGCTTGTGTGGGAGCTGGCTCCTACACAAGCGACATTTTGAATTGCGCTGACCGTTGGGCAAATAACTCCGTGCCCTGAGCCCCCATCCCCCCTAAAATGCCCGGCATTCCCAGCCCGAGGCGTTTTTGTTCATGTCTGTCACCGCTAAACCTGCCAGCCCCGCGCCGGACCATCACGCCCAGTTCATCGAACTGCTGCGCGCAAGCCTTGAGCAGAACGCCTTTATCAAGCTGGTGCTGGCCAAGTACGTGGGCGACGAGGCGGACCTGCAGCGCCTGATCATCAAGCCAGTGACGGTCAAGGAGCAGGCCTGCCTGTCCTTTGTCTATCGCTACAAGACCCGTGACATCACCAAGAACTTCGCCCTGGCCGATGGGGTCGCGATGATTGCCGAGCTGCTGCCGGCCTCGTTCAAGAACGCGCACCTGCTGGCGTTGACCGATGAGGCACAGCTGGAATACAGCAAGAAGAACAAAAGCTCGCTGTTCAAAAGCAAGCCCCAGCAGCTGCGTGAGGCGCCGTCGGCCGAGCACAACCGCGAGAAAAACCGCTTCCTTGACCTCAGCCGGCCATTTCTCGCCGACCTGGGCGTGACCAACGCCAAGCACGAGCTGATCCCGGCGATGTCGCGCAAGTGGAAGCAGATCAACAAGTTCATCGAAGTGTTCAGCCATGCGCTGACCTCATCCCCCTTGCAACTGGACCGGCCGGTACGTGTCGCGGACTTTGGTTCGGGCAAGGGCTACCTGACCTTCGCCATCCACGACTACCTGCGCAACACCCTCAAGGCCGAAGGCCAGGTGACGGGTGTGGAGTTGCGCGAAGACATGGTGACCCTGTGCAACAACGCCGCCGCCCGCCTGGACCACCCGGGGCTGGTGTTCAAGTGCGGTGACGTGCGCAGCGTGGCGCCCAGCGAACTGGACGTGATGATCGCCCTGCATGCCTGCGACATCGCCACCGACTACGCAATCCACACCGGCATCCGCTCCGGGGCGTCGATCATCATGTGCTCGCCGTGCTGCCACAAACAGATCCGCTTGCAGATCCAGAGCCCGGCGCTGCTCAAACCGATGTTGCAATACGGCCTGCACCTGGGCCAGCAGGCAGAAATGGTCACCGACAGCTTGCGCGCCTTGTTCCTGGAAGCCTGTGGGTATGAGACCAAGGTCTTTGAGTTCATCTCCCTGGACCACACCAACAAGAACAAGATGATTTTGGCGGTCAAGCGTGCGGAGCCTGCGGATAACACGCAGTTGCTGGAGAAGATCCGGGAATTGAAGGCGTTTTATCAGATCAGTGAGCACTGCCTGGAAACCTTGCTGCGCGCTGACGGCTACCTATCCTGAAGAGTGCGCGGATCAAAATGTGGGAGCGGGCTTGCCCGCGATGACGGAGTGTCAGTCAACCTATCTGGCGCCTGATACACCGCTATCGCGGGCAAGCCTCCTCCCACATTAGATTGCATTTACCTTGGGAGAGGGCGCCGGCTGCACGGCGGTCTTGCGCCCCAGCATCACGGTCACGATTACCCCGCAGGCAAACAGCCAGGTAATCGGTTCGATGTGTTCGCCAAAAAACAGTGCGGAAAAGGCGATGGTGAAAAAGATCTGCAGCAGTTGGATCTGGCTGACCCGCGCAATGCCGCCCATGGCCAGCCCGGCGTACCAGGCAAAGAACCCCAGGAACTGCGAGAACAACGAGACGTAGCCAAACGCCCACCAGGTGCGCGCCGAGATTGCGCCGTCGTGTTGCAGCGCCAGGTACGTCACCGGCCCGATCAATAGCGGCGTCGACAGCACCAGCGCCCAGCAGATCACCTGCCAGCCGCCCATTTCCTTGGCCAGTCGGCCGCCTTCGGCATAACCCAGGCCACCCACGGCAATCGCCCCGAGCATCAACAAGTCGCCGGCCTGGATGCTGCCGGCACCGCTGATCAATGCATACCCGAGCACCAACGCACTGCCCAGCGCCGCGCAGGCCCAGAAGGCCTTGGACGGACGCTCATGGGACAACCACGCCGCATACAGCGCCACGCACAGCGGTTGCAGGCCGTTGACCAGGGCGCCATGGGAGGCCGGCAGGGTTTGCATGGCCCAGGCCGACAGCACTGGGAAACCAAGGATCACCCCGGCAATCACCAGCGTCAGGCCGCGCACCTGGCGCCAGGTCGGCCAGGCTTCGCGGCGCCACAGCAACAGCAAGGCCGCCGGCACCGCCGCGAACAGCGCGCGGCCCAGGCCGTTGAGCAGCGGATGGATTTCCTGCACCACGATGCGGGTGAAGGGCAGGGTCAGGCTGAAGATAACGACGCCGAGCAGGCCGAGGGCCATGCCGGTGTTTTCGCGGGAGTTCATGGGGCGCGACCGGATTCAAATGGGCTAGAGGTTGATGCCCATCTAGCCACAAAGCCCGCAGGACACGGGCTTACAGCTGGCTGCAGATTGAACCGTACAGTTCCTGCAGGCGCTGGGGTTAGAAGAACCGTGTCACGCTGATCTTGGCGTTGCGCCCGACGCTGGTGGCGCTGTCGCCGCTCAAGGCTGGCATGTAGCTGCGGTTGAACAGGTTGTCGACCGTGAAGTTGACTTCGGTGCCCTTGAGGTACGCCTGTTGCGGCGTCCATTTGGCGAACAGGCCCTGGGTGTCGTAGCTGGCGTTGGGGTACTGGTCGTAGAAGCTGTCGCCGAAGCCGCTGTTCAGGCCGCCTGAGTATTTGTCGCTGGGCAGGCGATCGGTCTTGCGCACGAACTGACCTTGCCAACCCACCTGAGCGTCCCAGGCCGGAATCTTGGTGCCCAGCACGGCAACCCACTTGGCCGGTGGAATATCCCGGGCCCAGACGTGGATGTCGGTCGCCCATGGGTTGGTGTAGGGGTTTTCGCGTTTGCCGGTGGCCCACGAGTAACTCAGGGAGCCGAACAGATAAGTCGAGTCGTAGTAGCCCTCAAGCTCGAAGCCCTTGATGGTCATGCTGCCGACGTTGCGGTAGTTGGTCTTCGACGCCATATCGGTGCAGACCTCGGCGATGGAACCTTTGATGGAGTTCTGTTGCGCGCAGCCCAGGCCGGTGGCCTTGAAGATCTCGTCCTCGATCTTGTTGTGGAACAACGTGCTGCGCAGTTGCAGGCTGTCGCCGCTGGCGATCACGTTGGCGAAGCTGGTGACGTTACCCACGGTAATGGCGGTGATGCGTTCCGGGTCGAGGTTGCGGCTGGTGGAGGTGCGGCTGCCCAGGCCCTGGACTTCGTATTGCTCGTCGATCACCGGTGCGCGCCAGGTGCGGCTCCAGTTGGCGAACATCACCACGTCCGGGGTGACTTTCCAGAACACCGCCAGGCGCGGAGACCAGCCGGCATAGGTGCGGTCGCCGTAGTCATGGCCGTAGGCCGGATCGGGGTTGCTGTAGTACGGCGCATCGTTGGCTTTGCCACGGTTGAGCACGTGGTCATAACGCAGGGATGGGGTGATGGTCACGTCGCCCAGGGTGACCGCGTCCTGGATGTAGAACGCGTTGGTGTCGACCTTGCCGTGGGGCATGAACGCCGGCTGGAAATGCCCGTAGTTGTACTCAGGCGTGTCGTACTTGGCGCCGGGCATCCAGCTGTCGGTATCGCGGATGTGCTTGCGGATCTGCACCCCGGTGGTCAAGGCATGGTCCAGCGGGCCGGTGTTGAAGCGGCTGATGTTGCGCAGCTCCAGAATCTTGTCGGTGTAGGCGGTGTCCATCTTGCGCCCGCCGGTGGACAAGCCGACAACGGCCGTGGCGTCGCGCTCGTCGGTCTGGTCGGTGTTGGACTCCGAGTAGCTGAGCTTCATGTCGATCAGCGGGTTATCCAGGGGGTGGTATTCGTACTTGCCCGACCACGTGGTATCGACGGTGTGGCGGTTGGCCAGGTACCGTCTTACGGCAGCATCGTAGCCATAGAGATCGATATCTTTCTGCTGCGGTGGCGATGGGTAGCTTCTGGCCGAGAAGGGCGTCCAGCGTTCGCTGTTGGCCCGGGAGTAGGAGAAACCGAGGCTGTGCTCATCGGTGAGGTACATGTTCAGTTTGAACAGTTGACCGTCCACATCCTGGGCGCTGTTGGGCAGGCGCTGCGGGTTGATCGGGTAGCGCTTGCTGTCGTAGTCGCGCGCAGCGGCCAGCTTCAAATCGCCGCCGTCGCGCTGGGTCAGGTAGGCCAGGGCGTCGATGCGCCCGTCCTCGGTGCGGCCATACACGGCGCCGGTGTAGACCTGTTCGTGGTCGTTGCTGGCATACCCGTATTTGAGCATCGCACCGCTGTTGCGCCCGTCCTTGAGCAGGTCCGGTGCATCTTTGGTGACCATATTGACCGTGCCGCCAAACCCGCCGTTACCGGTGAAGGCCGAGTGCGGGCCTTTTTCCACCTCGACGTTCTTGATCATCTCGGGCTCGATAAAGATGGTGCCTTGCTGATAGCGCTCGAATCCGCTTTTGGTGGCGCCATCGACGGTCATCGGCACGTCTTCGGCCTCGCCCATGCCGCGAATGTTGATGATCTGCCCGCCCGGTTTCATCGAGCCGCCCATGGTCACCCCCGGCAGCGTCTGCACCAGGCTGGCGATGTTGTTGGGCTGCAGGCGGTCGATATCGGCCTGGGACAGGGTGGAGCGGCCGACGGTGCTGGCGTCGACCTGGTTACCGGTGCCGATCACGCTCAAGGCGTCCAGTTGTAAGCTGGCGCTGTTGGTGGTGCGGCTTTCTTCGGGGCGCACGACATAGGTGTTGCCCACTTTGATCAGGGTGAACGCGCCGGTATTGAGCAGGGTGCGGATCGCCACTTCGGGGGTGAAATCGCCGTTGAGCGCGGGCGCCTGGATATTTTTCAGCAGGTCTTCATCGAACAGCAGCTGGATTTTTGCTTGTTGCGCCACCTGGCTCAGGGACGTGGCCAAGGGTTGGGCCGGCAGTTGCAGGGTGAACGACTCGGCCTGGGCCGTGAGGCTGACGGCCAGGCAGGCGGCGATCAGTGTCGGTCGAACAAACAGGTGCTGGGCAAGGCAAGGCGCGCGAAACATGAAATCCCCCAAAGCGGCTAAATAGCCAAAAAAGGCATGCGTATCAAACGCAGACCGGAGGAAGACGCGGCAGGAAAAAAAATCCTCACATGCGAATGCAAAATATTCTCAAGTGGTGTTACTTGCGCGCTTCGATACGGATCTTGCCATCGCCCAGGGCCACGGTTTTCACCGGCAACAGGGCCGGCAGGGCACTGATCAGCGCGTCCGGGTCATTCACGTCGAGATTGCCAGAAACCTTCAACCGCGCCACCGCGCCATCGGCCAACACCACGGCCTTGGGCCGGTACAGACTCAACTCATCCAGCAGGCTGGCCAGTTCGCGGTTGCGAAAGGACAGGTGCCCGCTGCGCCAGTCGGCGACTTCGCCAGCGGCCACGGTTTGCTGCTGCACGGAGCCCTTGGTGTAGCTGTAGGTCGCCCGCTGCTGGGCGCCGAGCATAACGGCGCTGGCTTTCTGGTCGGGGGCGAAGGCGACCATCCCGTGGGCCACGCTGACCACCAGTTGCTGCTGGCCGCGGCGCACATCAAAAGCGGTGCCCACCACCCGCACATCGGCCTCGCCTGCGCGCACGAACAGCGGCCGCTCCTTGTCGGGTGCCACCTCCAGGTACAACTGGCCCCGGTCCAGATGGATCACACGGCGATGGGCATCGAAGTCCACCCGCAACTGCGTGCTGGCATTGACGTACAAGGTGCTGCCGTCCGGCAGGTCCAAGGTGCGCATGCCTTTGTCCTGCGCCGCGATGTCGGTCTGATACAGCCCGCGGGGGGCCCCGAGGTTGCTGGCGAGCAAGGCGCAGACCAGCGCGGCTGCCACCGCCAGGGCGGGGCGCCAGGGCGCGGGTTTGCGGGCGGGCAAGGGCACGGGTTTGTTCAGTTGCTGCAACTCGCCGAGGTCGGCCCACAGCTGTTCGAATTCGGCGTAGGCGCGCGCATGGGCCGGCACGGCATGCCAGGCGGCGAAGGCCTTGCGCTCCTGCGTGTTGCCTTCGTTGCGATTGCGCGCAAACCAACTGGCAGCCTGGGCATCGATGCAGTCGTGCTCATCAATGTTGTGGCTGTCGCGGTTACTCAAGCGGGTCATTCTGGCTGCTCCTTGCCCGGTCTTTTTGAAGTCGCTGCTTGCAGTGCAGCAGGGCAAAGGCGATGTGCTTTTCCACCATGCTGATCGAAATACCCATGCGTTCGGCGATCTGCGCCTGGCTCAGGCCTTCGAAGCGGTGCAGCATAAGGGCTTCTCGCCTGCGGGGCGAGAGTTCGGCGAGGACTTCTTTCAACTGTTCCAGGCGTTGGAGGCGTTGGGCGGCGGCCAGGGGATCGTTTTGCTCGTCGCTGACAGGTTCGGCATCCCGTTCGGCCTGCTCGTGATGGACGCCGTGGCGCACCTTCTGTTTGCGCCAATGGTCGCGCAACAGGTTGCGCGCCATCTGAAACAGAAAGGCCCGTGGCTGCTCGACCTTGGCTCGGTCGCGGTAGTCCAGCCATTGGGTAAAGACATCCTGGGTCATGTCCGCCGCGTCGCTGGCGTTGTCCGTGCGTTTACGCAGGTAATGCAGGATATCTGCATAAAACCCGCGAAAGGCATCGGCCGACAGCGGGTCGGGCTTGAAACGAGGCATGGATATCCTTCTTGACGCAGCACGCTGCAGAAAAGTCGCGAATGATATCGAGAATTATTGCTATTTGTCTCCGTAAATTTAGCGATGCATACATTCCCCTGTGGGAGCGGGCTTGCCCGCGATGGCGGTGTGTCTGGTCCACCGCTATCGCGGGCAAGCCCGCTCCTACAGGGGGATGTTTTAGCTCAATGTGGTCAGCAGCTTCTGCAACTGCGCCTGACCTGCCATGTCCAGTGGGAACACCGGTAACCGTGGATCACCCACCTCCAGCCCGGTCAGGCGTAAACCGGCCTTGATCGTCGCTGGCAAGCCGCCCTTGAGGATGAAGTCCAGCACCGGCAACTGCCGATAGAACAGCTCCCGTGCCTGGTTCAGGTCATTGGCCAGTATCGCCTGGTACAGGTCCAGGTTGAGTTGCGGGATCAGGTTCGGTGCAGCCGTGCACCAACCCTTGGCACCGGCGGCGAACGCTTCCAGGGCCAGTGGGTTGCAGCCGTTGTAGAACGGCACCTGGCCTTCGCTCTGGCGGTACAGCTGGTGCATGCGCTGGATATCGCCGGTGCTCTCCTTGACCATCGTCACGTTGTCGACGCTGTGGACGATACGCAGGATCAGCTCCACCGACATATCCGTGCCGCTGGTGGCCGGGTTGTTGTAGAGCATGATCGGCACGCCGACGCTGTCGCCGATGGCCGCGTAGTGCGCGAGGATCTGCGCTTCACTGAGCTTCCAGTACGACGTCGGCAGCACCATCACCACATCGGCGCCTTCGGCTTCGGCAAAGCGCGCGCGACGCACGGCCTTGGCGGTGGTCAGGTCGGATACGCTGACGATGGTCGGCACGCGCTTGGCGACCTTTTGAATGCTGTAGGCGCTGACGTCGTCCCACTCGGCGTCGCTCAGGTAAGCGCCTTCACCGGTGCTGCCCAACGGGGCAATGGCGTGGACGCCGCTGTCGATCAAACGGTCGATGGATTGACCCAGGGCGTCGAGGTCAACGGTGCTGCCGTCGGCGCTGAACGGGGTGATGGTGTAGCCGATGATGCCGTGAATAGTAGGGCTGGACATGGAATATCTCCGGTCGAAAAAGGCTTCAGTTCAGGCAATCGGCGTGTTGACGCAGGTTCTGCCGAGCGTAGTAGTTGAACGCGGCGCCGTGGCGCTTGGGCTTGGAGATCCAGTCATGGGCCTCGCGTCCCAACTGCGGCAGGATCGGCTTGATGGTCCCGGCGGCCATGGCCAGCAATTGCAACTTGGCCGCCCGTTCGATCAATTGCGCGATCACGCAGGCCTCTTCGATGGTGCTTCCGGTGGACAGCTGCCCGTGGTGCGACAGCAGGATGGCGCGCTTGTCGCCCAGGGCTTGGGTGATGATTTCGCCTTCTTCGTTACCCACCGGCACACCCGGCCAGGCTTCGAGGAACGCGCAGTCTTCATACAGCGGGCACAGGTCCATGTGCGACACCTGCAGCGGTACTTCGAGCATCGACAGCGCGGCGATGTGGGTGGGGTGGGTGTGGATGATGCAGTTCACATCCGGCCGGCCACGGTACACCCAGCTGTGAAAACGGTTGGCCGGGTTGGGCATGCCGTGGCCTTCCAACACTTCCAGGTCTTCGTTGACCAGCAGCAGGTTGCTGGCGGTGATTTCATCGAAACCCAGGCCCAGTTGCTGGGTGTAGTAGGTGCCAGGCTGTGGGCCACGGGCAGTAATCTGCCCGGCCAGGCCCGAGTCGTGGCCGTTCTCGAACAGAATACGGCAGGTCAGGGCCAGCTTTTGCCGGTCGGTCCACGTATTATCCGCCAGGGTACTTTGCATCTGGGTCAGCGCTTGCTTGACCAGTTGTTCTTTCGGGAGTGCTAATGTCTTGGCCATATCGGTGTCCTTTGGGTGGTTCAATGGACGTCGATTTGCTGGTTCCCGCTGCTCGCAAGGTCGTTGGGTTCTGCAAATGACACTAAAGAGGCTATATGACACTTTGTGTCATTGGCAAGCAATAATCATCGCATTCTGCTTGGATTAATCGCTGCGCATGTCTATCCGTTTGAAACTATTGAGAAAAAAACTCGGCGTCACCCTGGAGGCATTGGCCGAAAAATCCGGGATGACCAAGAGTTACCTGTCCAAGGTCGAGCGCGGCTTGAACACCCCGTCGATTGCCGCCGCGCTGAAACTGGCCAAGGCGTTGAACGTCAAGGTCGAGGAACTGTTCAGCGAAGACAGCGTCAGCCTCGACAGCTACAGCCTGGTGCGCAGCCACGAGCGGCCCGAGACCGCGCCGGGTTATGCAGTACTGGCCCATCAGGTCAGCGAGCGCAGCCTGCTGCCGTTCATCATTTATCCGCCGGCAGAATTCAGCGACAAGACCTTCAAGGAGCATTTGGGGGAAGAGTTTCTGTTTGTGCATGAAGGCCGGGTGGAAGTGGACTTCATGACCGAACGGGTGCTGTTGGAGCGTGGCGATGCATTGCACTTCAACGCGCAAAAGCCCCATCGGATTCGCTCGGTGGGCGAGGTGCAGGCGCAGTTGCTGGTGGTGGTGCACAGCGCCGAGGAATAACGCCAACGCTGTGTTGGAACTCGGTCAATGTGGGAACTGGCTTGCCTGCGATAGCGGTGTGGCTGATACACCGCCATCGCAGGCAAGCCGGCTCCCACATTTGATCGCCTTCGTTAACCCGATCAGTGTTCGACAGGCACCGCCAGGGCCGGGTTGCCGAGTGCATGGCTGCGTGCCGCAAAGAACCTGAGCTCCACTTCCATCTCCTCAAACAGTGCGGCAAACCGGCGTTTCTGCTGTTGGATAAACCCGTCGCTGCGGCCAAACACCGAGATCGCCAGGGTCTTGATCTTCGACCGGCGAATTGCCTCCACCAAGTGCCCATCCTGTTCGCTCAGGTGATGGCCGAACAGGCACAACGCACCTTCCTGTCCCAGCAATTGCTCATAGCAGAACGACAGGTAATCCGAGCTGCGAATGCTCTTGAGCTTTTCGCTGCTGGTGCCTTCGTTGATAAACAGCGGCACATCATCGAGGGTCTTGATCGTGTTGTTGATCGCAAAGCTGCTCAGCAACGTGCTGTCGGTGGAGGCCAGTTTGCGCGCCGAACCATCCAGGTTGCGTACCAGGTGCAGGCCGCCGTGCAGGTACAGAATGCGCGTCGCGGTGGTTGCGGTATCGCGCAAGTCAAAGCGTGATTCGGCGCCGCGAAACAGGTCGTCGATACCCGGCGTATGCAGGATCGACCAGTAATTGAGCAGGTCGTAATTGCTGGTGAACACCGTCTTGTAGCTCGCCAGTTCCTGATTGATGGTCACCAGGGTCGACGGCTGTACCAGGCGCCACGGGATATGCACGGCGTGGATGGTATTGATCAGCGCTTCCTTGATCGCGTAGTAGCGATTGCGCGGCGCGGCGGAGCTGACGGCCAGGGCCTTGTTGACGCGGCTGGTGGTTTTCAGGGCGCCCAGCACCTGCTCGAAGCTGCGGGTCTGCATCGCGTCAAACACGCTCAGTTCGGAAGCGCTCAAGGGCTTTTCTTCCACGGTGCGTGCGTTTTCAAACAGCGAGTCGTAGGCAAAGTCTTCCCATACTGTGCGACTGGCGCCGTTGCCGATCAGGATGGCGTCGAAGGCGATGCTGTTGCGCAGTGCGTTCCAGTCTTCAAGGGTGGCGTCGATATCCTGGAAATCCTTCATTGCGGCGGGTCTACTCAAAAACGGCTGGGCGGTGACTTTATCACGGGCGGGCGTTGATCTTGGTCAAGATGCCGCAGGCGGGTGAGGTTGATGCTGTAGGAATCAACGCATCCCCGAGGATTCATCATGAGCAGCACGTTCTTCATTCCCGCCGTCAACATCATGGGCATCGACTGCCTCGACGAAGCCATGAACGCGATCCGCAACTACGGTTTTCGCAAGGCCCTGATTGTCACCGACGCCGGCCTGGCCAAGGCGGGCGTGGCCAGGATGATTGCCGAGAAACTGGCAATGCAGGACATCGACTCAGTGATTTACGACGGCGCCAAGCCCAACCCCAATGTGGAGAACGTCGAGAACGGCCTGGCGTTGTTGCAGCAAAGTGCCTGCGATTTCGTGGTGTCGCTGGGCGGCGGCTCGCCCCATGACTGCGCCAAGGGCATTGCCCTGTGTGCCACCAATGGCGGGCATATCGGCGACTACGAAGGTGTCGACCAATCGAGCAAGCCACAGCTGCCCCTGGTGGCGATCAACACCACCGCCGGCACCGCCAGCGAAATGACCCGTTTCTGCATCATCACCGACGAAACCCGCCACGTGAAAATGGCCATCGTCGACCGCAACGTCACACCGTTGCTGTCGGTCAACGATCCTGCACTGATGGTCGCCATGCCCAAGGGCCTGACCGCCGCCACCGGCATGGACGCGCTGACCCACGCCATCGAAGCCTATGTGTCCACGGCCGCCAACCCGATCACCGACGCGTGCGCGATCAAGGCTATCGAGCTGATCAGCGCCAACCTGCGCCTGGCCGTGCGCGACGGCAGCGATATGGCGGCCCGGGAAAACATGGCCTACGCGCAGTTTCTCGCCGGCATGGCCTTCAACAACGCCTCCCTGGGGTTTGTCCACGCCATGGCCCACCAGTTGGGCGGCCTCTACGACTTGCCCCACGGCGTATGCAACGCGGTGCTGTTGCCCCACGTGCAAAGCTTCAACGCCAGTGTCAGCGCAGCGCGCCTGAGCGACGTCGGCCGCGCCCTTGGGGTGGATAACAAACACGCCAGCCCGGAAGAGGGCGCCCAGGCGGCCATCGCGGCGATCCGCTGCCTGTCCCAGGACGTCGATATCCCGGCCGGCCTGCGTGAGCTCGGCGCCAAGCTGCAGGATATCCCGCTGCTGGCCACCAACGCCCTCAAGGATGCGTGCGGCCTGACCAACCCTCGGCGGGCGGACCAGCGCCAGATTGAGGAGATTTTCCGTAGCGCGTTTTAATCCGCCCTGGAACGGGCGACGCACCACAGTGCGCCGCCCGCCAGAGCTACACATAGCGCGGCCAATGGCCACACTTGCTGACTGACCAGCAAGCTGGCCACACCCCCTATCAGCGCCGCCAGCAACTGGTGCAGAAAGCCACTTAGGGCCATGGCGTACGAGCCGCTTATCGGAGAGTGATCGTTGGCCAAGGACAGACTGATGGGGTAACTCATCGACTGCCCGAACACCGCCACGCAATACGGCAGCCACAGCAGCCAGGCCCAATCGCTGGCGAACCAGCCTGCGAGCAACATCACCGAGCTGCCGCCCATCACCAATGTCACACCCCATGTCATCATCGGCAGGCGCCCGCTGCGGGCAACCCAGCGATTGACCATCAGTGCGCCCGCCAGATAGGCCGCGCTGATCGGCCAACCCAGCAGCCCGTACTGCGCAGCAGTCCACTCGAAGCGACCCTGCAGAATCAGCGGAGCGCAGGTGTTGAACGCGATGATCACGCCATACCCCAATCCGCCCGCCAACGCCGCTCGGAGAAACGCCGGGTGTTGCAAAATCATGCGGTAGATACGCCACGCAGAAACCTGTCCATCGGCTTTCATCCGCGCCGGGAACGCCACCCCTTGCAGTACGCCAATCAGCCCGATTGCCGCCAACGCCAGGCCATAGAAGATCGCCTCCCAACCAAACGCCACCTGCAATACCGAGCCAATGAACTGGCCGATGCCCAGGGCGATCACGAAGGTCATGCCCAGCCACGACAGCCCCTTGGCCAACAATGCACCGCTGAAACTGTCGCGCACCAACACCCGAGCCATCACCGAAACGCCACCGGCGCCCAGGCCCTGGGCAAACCGTAGCGACAGAAACGTCTCGATGTTGTGAGCCAAGGGGATGGCCGCACTGGCCACTGCATACAGGGCCAATGCCGCCAGCAATACCGGCTTCCTGCCCAGGCGCTCACCCAGGCTGCCCCATAGCAGCATGGGCAACGCCATGCCTACCAGATACACCGCCAAGGCGAGCGAAGCTTGAGCCTCCAGGGCCTGCAGCGCTTGGGAAATGGCCGGGACTGCGGGAAGGTAAATGCTGATGCCAACCTGGGACAGGAAGGCGGTGCAGCAGGCAATGGCGAGGGTTGTGGTGCTCTTCAAGGGGGCGAGTTCCTTTCTGAACGCTAAATTTCAGGCGCAAAGCTACAAGCTGTTAGTGTATTTGTCTTTAGCTTGAAACTTGCCACTGAGGCCTCCCTGATGAGAGTTCTGCTATTCGGCGCCACCGGCATGGTCGGCCAGGGCGTGTTGCGTGAGTGTCTGCTGGCCGCTGATGTGCAGGAAGTGGTGGCGGTGGGGCGCACGGCGTTGACCCAGGCGCATGGCAAGCTGCACCAGGTGTTGCATGCCGATATGTTCGACTTCCAGCCCCTGGAGCATTTGCTGCAGGGCTTTGATGCCTGTCTGTTTTGCCTGGGGGTGTCGTCGGTGGGCGTGGATGAAGCCACCTACACCCGGCAGACCTACGACCTGACCCTGGTCGCCGCCAGTACCCTGGCGCGGCTCAATCCGCAGATGACGTTTGTGTACGTGTCCGGTGCCGGCACCGACAGTTCCGAGCAGGGCAAGGTGATGTGGGCGCGGGTCAAGGGCAAGACCGAGAACGCCTTGCTGCGCCTGCCATTCAAGGCGGTGTATCTATTCCGGCCGGGGATCATTCAGCCGCTGCATGGCGTGCGTTCGAAAACCGCGCTCTACCAGACGATCTACAACCTGATCGGGCCGCTGCTGTCCCTGGTCCGGCGCATGCGACCAGCCTGGGTGGTGAGTACCGAGACCGTGGGCCGGGCGATGCTCGCGGTGGTCCGGCATGGCGCTCCGCAAGCGGTGATTGAGCCTGCGCAGATCCATCGCCTGGCTGCCGAGCGTTTGTAATGCTCTCGAAAAGCCTGATCCGTCGCCTGGCGCCTGATGCCGTTGATCATGGTGTGTTATCTGTTTGCCTTTTTTGATCGCATCAATATCAGCTTCGCCAAGTTCCAGTTGCAGGCTGACCTGGGTTTGAGCAACACCGCCTACGGTTTGGGTGCGGGGCTGTTTGTGATCGGGTATGTGATCTTCGAAGTCCCGAGCAACATGATGTTGTACAAGGTCGGCGCCCGGCGTTGGATTGCCCGGATCATGGTGTCCTGGGGGCTGGCGACGGCCGCGATGGTGTTTGTGACGGCCGAGTGGCAGTTCTATGCATTGCGCTGATCAATACGTTGGGCCAACTCGGTGGCATCGTCAGCCCGGTAATGGTCGGGCGCATCAAGGACATCACGGGCAGCACGACCCCGGCGCTGTATGTGATTGGCGTGTGTGCATTGATTGCGGCGGCGCTGCTGCTATGGGGCTTGCCGCATAAGTTGCGCACCTCCGACAAGCGCTGACGACTCAGCTCACGCCAGCCAATGCCTTGGCTGGCGCGCTACTGAACTGAATCAACACCACCCCGCCAATCAACATCAGCACCCCAAGCAAGCGGGGGGCGGTCAGTTGCCGCTCCACCAGACCAAACAGGCCGAAGTGGTCGAGCAACAATGACGCGAGGATTTGCCCGGCCATGGCCAGGGCGATAAACCCCGAGGCCCCGAGCTTGGGCAGCAAGACCAGGGCCAGGGAGATAAAGCACACGCCGAATGCGCCGCCGGTCCACATCCATAGCGGCGCCTTGCTGATAAAACCGAGGCTTGGCAGCGGCAGCCGTAACGCCAGGATCACCGGCAATAACACCAGAATACTCACCAGCAGCGAGGCCAGGGTCGCCCACAACGGATGCCCGAGGCCGCGCCCGAGGTTGGCGTTGATTGCGCTTTGAAACGGCACCACCGCCCCGGCAATCACCGCCAGCAGTAACAAGCCCAACCAATGCAACGTGGTCATGATCAATCTCCAAAAGGTTTTACTGGACTCTACGGTATTCGTCGCGCAGATTTAAATTCCAAGTTCTTATGCCGAACATGCATGCTATGAATGATCTGCGCCGTGTTGACCTTAACCTACTGGTGATCCTCGACGCGTTGCTCAGCGAGCAGCACGTCACCCGCGCTGCCGAGCGCCTGCACCTGAGCCAGCCGGCGGTCAGCCATGCGCTGGGGCGCTTGCGTGATTTGTTGGGCGACCCGTTGCTGGTACGCCAAGGCGGCGGCCTGGTCGCCACCGCTCGCGCGCTGGAACTGGCGGCGCCGCTGGCTGATGCCTTGGCCCAGGTCCAGTCGTTGCTGGCGCCGAACCGTTTTGATCCGGCGTCGGCCAGGCGCACCTTTCGCCTGGCCATGTCCGATTACGGCGCGGCTCTCTTGTTGCCCGGGCTGGTGCGGGCGCTGCGCGAGCAGGCGCCGGGGATTGACTTGGCCATCATCCACGCCAGTCGCGAAGGCATGCAGGAAGGGGTGCTCAGTGGGGAGATCGACCTGGCCGCCGGCGTGTTTCCCGACCTGCCGGCCGAGTTGCGCAGCACGCCGTTATTCGAAGAGCACTACGCCTGCCTGGTGGACCGCGACAGCTTGCCCGCCGGCGGCGGGCTCGACCTGCCGACCTACCTGGCACGGCCCCATGTGCTACTGGAAATGCGCGGCAGCGGCACCCCGGAAATCGAGCGGGCGCTGACCGCGATCCGCGAGCGACGGCACGTGGCGATCAGCCTGCCGCATTGGGGCATCGCGCCGCAGTTGATCCAGGGCACTGACCTGATCCTTACCGTGTCCTCCCAAGGACTGCTGAACATCGACTCGCGGCACTTGCTGGTGGTACCGCCGCCGTTTCATATCCCATCCTTCGGTTTTGTACTGGCCTGGCATAAACGCCGCGCGGGGGATGGCGCCTTGCAGTGGTTGATCACCCAAGTGCAAGACGTGTTGGCCAAACGTGCGGCCTAGCATTGCAGTGCCCGGTGGATTGTGCACAATCGACGCGCCCCCTCTTTTCTGAGCGTGTTACCCATGACTTCATCATTGCTGTTTGCCGTCATCGCCTCGGGCTTTATCTATGGCATCACGCCGGGCCCCGGGGTGCTGGCGGTATTTGGCATTGGTGCGGCACGCGGCCGTCGGGCCGGCGCGGGTTTTCTGTGCGGGCATTTGCTGGGCGATGTGGTGTGGTGCAGCACCGCGTTGGTGGCGATTGTCGGCGCCCGGGAGATCGGTAGCAGCGCGTTTGATGTGCTGGGTGTGCTCAGTGCCCTGTACCTGTTCTGGCTCGGCATCCGTGCCATTCGCACCCGCAACCGCAGCGGGGACGCGCCTCAGGGGGCGGCGCGCCAACCGTTCTGGCACGGCATTCTGTTTGGCCTGACCAACCCCAAGGCGTATCCGGTGGCCGTGGCCACGTTCACCGCACTCCTGTCGAGCCGGGCCGAGCTGCTGACCTGGAGCATGCTGCCGTGGTTGATTGTCCTGAGCTTTGTAGGCGGCCTGCTGGCCTACGGGATCCTCATCGGCGTCGTGGGCGCGCGGCAGGTGCGTACGGTGTATCAGCGTCATGAAGTGTTGATCACCAAGCTGTGCGGGGTGATGTTTATCGGCTTCGCGATCAATGCCCTGGCCCATGCGTTGCCGGGCTTGCTGGGCAGTAAAACGTCCTGAGTACCGACGACCGTTCGTCGCACCAGCAAGTTTTTTCTAAACCTTTGCCGCCCTGAAAATTCAGATTCAGGGCGGGGCTCGTTCCCCGGCATGTATTTATTACCTGGAGGAACCCATCATGAGCCGCATGGCTATCCGGTTACGCACCGCCACTTTCGCGATGCTGCTGGGCCTCGGCGCCAGCAATGCTTTTGCCCAAGGCCCCGCCGAATTTATCGAGCAAGCCTCGGCCAAGGGCATGGCCGATATCGAAACCAGCCGCATGGCCCACGCCAAGACCTCGTCTCAGGAAATCAAAGACTACACCATCGAGGTCATCAACGAACGCACCCTGGCCAATCAACATTTGGCGGCCATTGCGAAAAAACTCGACTTGCCGGTGGCGCCTCGCGACCAGATCGTCGACAAGGCTGAAACCCTGATGCCTGAGCTGACCGATGGCGACTCCTTTGACGCCGCCTACACGGCTCAGCAGGTCAAGGCCAACGAAGATGCAATCGCGTTGTTCAAGCAGGAAGGTGCTGCTTCGGATATCCCTGAGATAAAGGCATTGGTCGACGAAACCCTGCCCAAGCTGGAAACCCGCCTGGAAAAAGCCCGGGCGCTGGCTTCGTCCTACAGCAAGAGCCGCAACAGCGACGGTTGATCGCGGGCTTTGCCAGGAAACGGCGGTTGGAGCTGATCCAACCGCCGTTTTTTTACGCCTGGTTCAGGTCGGTCTTGCCTGGGTCCGCCGCCGTGCCGTCGCCGCCGAGGTTGACGGTATGGCGCTCGCCCAAGGTACGGTATTCGCTGCGCAGTTTTTCCAGGGCTTTGAAGTCCAGGCCATCGAGGCTTCATGGCGATGCTCCAGATAAGTGCTGATGAAAGTACTGACCGTGGCGGCACGCTGAAATTTCTTTTTACAATTGTTGACCTGCATGAATTCGGTCGGGCCGTGCAACCGTTGGGCAGGTGCGGGGTGCAGGCATCGAACCCTGCTTGTGCAGGCTGGTCACTGTTTCATCACCCCGTTGAATGGAAGCGCGATCATGAGCCTCTCTCGTACTCTCTGCCTGGCCTGCTGCCTGGTGCTGTTGCAAGGCTGTTTCGACAGCTCTGACAATGAAACCCAGGACAACACCGGCGGCAGCAAATCCTCGGTGCAAATGAAGGATTCCAAGGCTGATCAGCCCTAGCGCTACGTGGCTGTCAGAACAATGACCTTGTGACCCCGCCATCCTCGAGGGTCAGCAAGTACTGCTTGGCTTCAAGCCCGCCGGCAAACCCGGTGAGGCCACCCGCAGCACCAATCACTCGATGGCAGGGCGCGACGATCGAAATAGGATTGCGCCCGTTCGCCGCCCCCACCGCGCGTACAGCCTTGGGGTTGCCGATCTGTTGGGCGATCTGGCTGTAGCTGCGGGTTTCACCGAAGGGAATAGTCAGCAGCGCACCCCAGACTTTTTTCTGGAACTCGGTGCCGTCAAAGTCCAGTTCCAGCTCGAAGCACTCGCGGGTGCCGGCAAAATACTCGTTCAACTGCCGCTCGGCCTCCAGCAGCACCGCGCTGTGGTTGACTTCCACCAGCTCGCCCAGGCGCACACGGTTGGCGCGCTCGGCCTCCCACAAGATGGCGGCGAGCTTGCCGTTGCGGGCAACCAGGGTCAGTTGGCCGACGGGGGAGGGCATGAGTTTGTATTCACGCGGCATGAGCGGGCTCCTTGTTGAGTGGATCGTTTATCGCCTGCACTTTAGCGCTCGTCGCGGGTGGCTGAACTACGTTTCTTGCGCTCAAATTCGGCGATGTTATCGCTCCTGTTGCAGCACCTTCAGCGCTGCCGATGCCAGGAACCCCGAACGACTTTTTTCTTCCGGGTGGTGCAGCACGTACTCATCAATGCGGTTGAGCAAGTAGCCAGGCAGCGTGATGTTGAGTTTTTGCGCCTTGCCCAGGTACTTGGTCACATCAATATCCACCACCGCCCAGGTACAGCCGGCGTACAGGGGGTTGGCTGCGTGCAGCGTGACCTTTTGTGCGCTGGGAATGGGCGCGCCCTCTTCGGCCAGCAGCTCAAAATGGCCTTCTATGGCTTCCCGTGCCATGGCCATGGCGTCGTCCAGGTCATCACCGGCAGAGAAGCAGCCAGGGATGTCGGGGACTTCTACGCCCCAGGCGTGGTCATCGTCGCCGGTTGAAATTGCAATCGGATACAGCATGTTCTTGTCCTCCAGGTACGCTTCAAGCGAGCAGAGCTTGTTTCAAGATGCTCTTGGCGGTCTTGTCCAACAGATGCTTCTTGGGGTGGGGAATGGTCACCAGCCCAGGCTTGGCAGGGTGTTTAAAATGATGATGACTGCCCCTGACGCGCACCAGGTACCAGCCATCAGCCACGATATGGCCTATCAAATATCGGCTATCCACATCACCTCCTTGTGGTGTGTTGGTGGTGACTATAACTACTAAATAAAAATTTTCAACACTCTACCCACCAACAAAAGAGGGCAGGCGGTGCAAGAAGTTTATGGGGGCGGGGCGAGGCTGCTGGACGAAGGTATTGCGGGGTTTTACTGATAAATCCCAGGCACAAAAAAACCGGCTTCAGGAGCCGGTTTTTTATTCATCCTCCATCAAGGACAAGCTGATGGGGGAGGACAATCTGAGTGGAGCGGGTAGAGGGAATCGAACCCTCAACTAAAGCTTGGGAAGCTTTCGTTTTGCCACTAAACTATACCCGCTCAGAGCGGCTGACTTTGTACCAGAAGTGCGCGGCGATTTGAAGTTTTTCTTTGAAAAATGTGCAAGTTGCGAGCGTCAGCGGATGCTTTGAGCCCACCCCAGGCAGAAACGCTGCACCGTCCCTGCCCAGGGCCTTGCTTTCAAATCGCAAACGCATGCAGGGCCTGGCCCTGGTGATGCCGCAGTCGACTCACCGACTGTTCCGGTTTCAAAAAGCCCATCAATGCCTGCCGACTGTCATTGCACGCGGCCTTGTGCTCCATGTCCAGAAAGTGCCCGGTGGCCTGGATGGTGCCGAAGCTGCTGTTCGCTACATGTTGCCCAAACAGCCGGGCATCCTCGGCACTGGTGTATTCGTCCCACTCGCCATTCAAGAACAGAACCGGAATGTCGATCTGCCGTGCGGCCTTGAGGTAGCACTGGCGGTCGCTATTGAGCACCTGGCTGATGTGGTAGTGCATCTGCCCGTACTCGTGCTCGGCCAGGGTGCTGACGTGTCGATAGTTGAAGCGCTTGAACAGTGGCGGCAGGTGTTTGCCGATGGTGCTGTTGACCAGGTTGCCGACGCTGTGACGGTCGAGGGTGCCGAGGTAGTCGACGCCACGTTCCAGGTAGTCGCGCATCGGTGCGTTGATCACTGGGGAGAAGGAGCTGATCACGGCTTTCTCCACGCGCCGGGGACGCTGGGACAGGGCGACGAGCGTGGCGACACCGCCCCAGGAAAACGACAGCACATGCTCGGCGGCGAAGTGTTCGATGAGTTCCAGAAGGATCTGGCCCTCAATGTCCTTCGTCAGCATTTGCTCATGGCGGTTGTGGGCTTTGGAACGACCGGCGTAGGGCTGATCATACAAAACCACATTGAATTGCGGATGCAGGCTTTTCACGGTCTGGGCGAACGACGCGGTGGTGGCCATGGAGCCGTTGACCAGGATGATGGTCTTTTGAGCAGCCTCCGCGCGATAGAACTCCGTGTAAACCCGATACTGACCCTGTATATCCAGCACAGCGATTTCTGGCCTCATGTCGTAAGACTCCTGGCAAGCGGGTGATGCGCGCAGATCACTCTGCACGAGCTTTGTGACAGGTAGGCATACGCCTGGAAGGGAGGCCCATGTCGGTCCGATGAGGCTGGCCGACGGGTGTTGTTATGGCGGGCAACTTGCTTGGGCCCCTACGTCAAGCGGTACGGGCCGGCAATGTGTTTCTTGGAGGTCGGGTGACTCGCCAGTCAGATTGCGGCTGGCGGTTTGATTTAAGCAGGAGGCGGGCCAGGTCGCACGTTTGACCCTGGGCTTTTGCCGATCACCGGCTGAACGGTCATATCTGGCGGATTTCAGCTTCTGTCAGCGGCCGATATTGGCCGGGGGCGAGTTGTTCATCCAGCACCAGCGGGCCCATGCGTTCGCGATGCAGGCGCGTCACCTTGTTGTCGAAGTGCCCGAACATGCGCTTGACCTGGTGATAACGCCCTTCAATGATGCTCAGGCGCGCGCTTTTGGGGCTCAACACTTGCAGGTCGGCCGGTTGGGTGGTCAGGTCTTCGAAGGCGAAGTACAGGCCGGCACTGAACGTTGCGGCGTACTGCGGGCCAATCGCCTGTTCGGTCTCCACGTAGTAGACCTTGGGCAGCTTGGTCCTGGGCTGGGTCAGGCGCCGGGACCACTGGCCATCATTGGTGATCAGCAGCAGGCCGGTGGTGTTGAAGTCCAGGCGGCCGGCGATATGCAGGTCGCCCTTGTCCGGCTCATCCAGCAGGTCGAGGACGGTGGGGTGTTGTGGGTCGACGGTGGCACTGACGCAGCCTGGCGGCTTGTGCAGCATGAAGTAGCGTGCGGGTTTCCCCACCTGCAGGATTTCGCCATCACATTCCACGCGGCTGAACTCGCGCACTTCATGGTGGGGATCGGCAACCGGCAGCCCATCGACTTGGACCCGTCGCTCCGCCAGCAGTAAGCGCACTTGCTGGCGATTGAAGCGGGGCAGGTTACTGAGGAATCGGTCGATACGCATTAGCGGGGCTCGGCTGCGCGCAGTTGTGCGTCGACCTGGGCACAGCGCGGGCACAGGCAGGCCTTGTTGCGCAGCTCCATCGGCAGGGCTTCGAGCACCTTGGGATCGATGGTGACGCTGTAGCACCAGCAGGCACGGTCAGCGGTGCGCGGGTCGGCCAGGGTGCAATCGTTGCGAGCGCCGCAGGCCGGGCAAAGTGTAGGAGTGTTCATCGGTCGGTTCAGGTGTCATGGCGTCGAGGTTCCGGCGAAACCGGTGTATTTGGCACGATACAGACCTGGGCGGTTTATTGCGCCATAGATGTATCAATCTATGTCCAAGTCGCACCAGATTTGCTTTTTGCGGTCTGATCTCCTGTCATTCAGTGAAAGCTGTCTGTCGCCCCCCAGCGTCGCTGGTGTGTGCTCTTCCGCGGTCCAGGAGGCCGCCATGTATCGTCGATTGCTCATCACAGCTGTGCTCGGTTTGACCCTTTCTGCTTGCGTGCCCTATTACGATGGAGGCTCCAGCTACTATCGATCCGAAGTCTATACCGCACCCGCGCCGGTCTATTACTACGGCGGCGGTCCGTCATACCAGTACCGGCGCGGCTATTACGCACCGCCACCACGCTATTACCCGGCGCCGCGTTATTACCAGCCGGCGCCCCGTTACTATCAGGCCGGGCCAAGGGCGGGCTACCGTCCCCATCCCAGTCAGGGATGGGGGGATCATCGCGGCTACAACCGCCATGGTCGCGGCGATGGACGTGGCGGTGATCATGGCCGGGGACGTGGCGGGCATCGGTAGTCAGACTTTTCTTTGAAACGGCGCGAAATGCGCCGTTTTTTTGTGGGCGACCGTCTGTCTGGGCTGTCATATTTAACAGCTATCTTAAGTGCTCTTCTAGGACTTTACTGGGTGGCAAGACCTCAGTAGCTCAACGGAATGACACATGATCAGCCGGGCACTTATTCTTTTTTTACTCGGTTTTTTTTCCTTCGCTCACGCCAGCGCAGAATTCAGCTGCCCCTATCCCTCGTCGATCAAGCGCAAGGCGGGCCATTTCCAAAGTGACAATGGCCACTGGAGGAGCCCTGCAGGCGGGGCCGACAGCTTTTTGGAACGATTTGTCGGGGCGGTTTTTATTCCGGCCAATGACCAGGAGCGTAAACAAGGCTACTTGGAGTATTGCACCTACAAGGCGGCCAACAACCAGTGGGTCAACCTCAGGTTCCAGGCGCCCGAGCCCCTGTCCGGCATGTCGCTGACCGACTCCACCCATTGGATGCCGGCCCGCGGGCCGTTTGACCAGGAAATTTTTGTGTGCACGGACAGCCAGCCCGACAACTGTTCGTTCACCCTCGATCGCCCAAAATACTAGCCCGCCGCTTGACTTGCGTCTGTCATAAATCAGACAGGTCTGCCAGGGGATGGCGGCCTTCCCAGGCCTTGTGAAAGTGCGCCTCGACCACCGCCTCGGGAATGCGCTTGATATCTGGCCAGTGCCAGTGTGGCTGCTGATCCTTGTCGATCAGGCGAGCGCGTACCCCTTCGCTGAACTCCGGATGCCGACAGCAGTTGAGGCTCAAGGTGTATTCCATCTGGAACACCTGCGACAGAGAAAGGTGCCGCGCCCGTCGGATCTGCTCCCAGACCAGGTGTGCGGTCAGCGGGCAGCCCTCGCTCAAGGTCTTGCCGGCCCGGCTGAACAGCGGGTCGGCATGCTCGCGCAGTTGGCTCAAGGCGCGCCAGGCGCAGTGCACATCACCCACATCCAACCATGCGTCGATCTGCTGGCGGCGCGGCAGCCACTGTGGTTCGGGCTGCTGGCTGGCGGCCTCCTGGGCCAGGGCCTTGAACAGGCTGTTGAGCTGCATCGCCGTCTGTTCCTGCCAGTTCAGCTGTAACAGGCCCTCAAGCATTTCGTCCTGTTGCTCATCCAGCAGGAAGCGGTCGGCCAGGCCCAGGTCCAGGGCGTCGCGCCCGTTCATATGGGCGCCGGTGAGGCCCAGGAACAGGCCGAGCTTGCCGGGCAGGCGCGAGAGGAACCAACTGGCGCCGACGTCCGGGTACAGGCCGATGCTGATTTCCGGCATGGCCAGCCGGCTGCTCGGGGTGACGATGCGGATGGCGGCGCTTTGCAGCAAGCCCATGCCACCGCCCAGAACATAGCCATGGCCCCAGCAAATCAGGGGCTTGGGGTAGGTGTGCAGGTGGTAGTCCAGACGATATTCGGCAGCAAAAAACTGCGCGGCCAGGGCGGGTACTTCGCCCGGGTGCTCGCGGCAGGCCTGGGCCAGGCTGCGCACTTCACCGCCGGCGCAAAACGCCTTGGCGCCGTTGCCGCGCAGCAGCACGCAGACGATTTGCGGGTCTTTGGCCCAACTCGCCAGGCGCTCGCCCAGGGCCAGGATCATCGGCAGGGAGAGAGCATTGAGGGACTTTTCTGCGTCCAGGCTGGCGATGCCGATACGGGCGCCGTCTGTGCCAGTGAGCTCTTCGAAGTGCAGATTCATCATGACCTCAATCGGTAAATTGAACGTTGAGTATGATCCCTTCGTGGGAAAGTGCCGGTTGCGCGTCAGATCAATTGACAAGTGGGGTGGGCTTTCCTAGGGTTCGCCCATTCTTTTTACATGATGCTTTTCTGATGACTGTCGACGACCGTATCAAACTTGAACCGAGCTGGAAACACGCCCTGCGTGAGGAATTCGAGCAGCCGTACATGAGCCAATTGCGCGAGTTCCTGCGCCAGGAGCATGCGGCGGGCAAGGAAATCTACCCGCCGGGCCCGTTAATCTTCAACGCGCTTAATTCCACGCCGCTGGACAAGGTCAAGGTGGTGATCCTCGGCCAGGACCCGTATCACGGCCCGGGCCAGGCCCACGGCCTGTGCTTCTCGGTGCAACCGGGCGTGCCGGCGCCGCCGTCCCTGGTCAATATCTATAAAGAGCTCAAGCGCGACCTCAATATCGACATCCCCAGCCACGGCTGCCTGCAAAGCTGGGCTGACCAGGGTGTGTTGATGCTCAATACCACCATGACCGTGGAGCGCGCCAATGCCAACGCCCATGCGGGCAAGGGCTGGCAGTTCTTCACCGACCGGGTGATCGAGATTGTCAGCGAGCATCAGCCGCACCTGGTGTTCCTGTTGTGGGGCGCCCATGCCCAGGGCAAGCAAAAGCTGATCGACGCGACCAAGCATCTGGTGCTGACCTCGGTGCATCCGTCGCCGTTGTCGGCGTATCGCGGGTTTTTGGGCTGCGGGCATTTCAGCCGGACGAATAAGTTTCTTGAGCAGAATGGCGAGACGCCGATCGAGTGGCGGTTGCCGCCGCTCTGAAGGTCAACACAAGGTAGAAGCTGCCTGCGATGACTGACAGTCTGCCGATATCTCTGTTGGCAGACACACCGCAATCGCAGGCAAGCCAGCGCCTATATTTAAATGGTGTCCGGCTGGCGGTTCCAATGGCGGAATAACGGCTCCGCCAGGAACAGCACAAACAACAGCCGCATCACCTGCATCGCCGTTACCAACGGCACCGACAATTGCAGGGTCTCAGCCGTCAAACTCATCTCGGCAATCCCACCGGGCATCATCCCCAGCGTCAGCGAGCGCAGATCCAACTGCGTCAATGCACTCAAACCCACCGCCGCAAAGGTCGCGATCAGCATGCTCAGCAGTGTGCCAACCACCGTGCGGCCCATGAACGACGGTGCCCGTCGGAAGAACTGCCGGTTGAAGTGGCAACCCAGGCCACTGCCGATCAACCATTGGCCGATCTGGCTGCCACCTTCGGGCAGGCCGATGTGCAAATCCCAGGTGATACTGGCGACGGCACTGACCAGTAACGGCCCGAACAACCAGGGGTTGGGTTGGCGCAAGCGTTGCCAGCCCCAGGCCACCAGCGCGCCAATGGGAAACAGCAGGGCCAGCCAGGCCCAATCCACAGGCGCCGGATGAAACTGTGGTGCGCCGCCGCCCAGTAAATACTTGAAGATTGCCGGCACACACAGCACCACCAGCAACACCCGTAGACTCTGGCCAGCCGCCACGCGACTGAGCACCGCGCCATTGCGTGCGCCCAGGTTGACCATCTCCCCGGAACCGCCCGGCATGCTTGAGAAAAACGCAGTGGCGCGATCTTCACCGCTGCGGCGCATCAACCACACGCCGACAATGCTCGACAGGCTGGTGACCAGCGCGCCGAAGAAGATCAGGCCAAAGTGGCTCATCACCTGTTCGATCACCACCGGGGTGAAGTGCAGGCCGATACCAATGCCCACCACCCACTGCCCGCATTTGCGCCCGCCGGGAATCTCGCCCAACTGCCAGGGCGTCAGGCAGCGCACCAGGATGATCGCCAGCAACGAGCCGACCATATACGGCAAAGGCCAGCCGACCAGGCTGGCCAGGTAACCGCCGGCCAGGCCGACCAGCGGTGTCCCCCACCATTGTCTAAGGGTGACCTCAGACATCGGCTACGGCACGACGCTGCAACGCGCGCTTGCGCCAGATACGCAGCAATGGCACGAGCAGCATGATGGCGGTCAGTACCCAGACGCCCAAAGTGATCGGGCTCGACCACAGAATTTCCAGCGTGCCATTGGAAATCGACAACGCACGCCGCAGGTTCTGCTCCATCAGGCCGCCGAGGATAAAGCCCAGCAGCAGCGGCGACAGTGGGAAGTCCAGCTTGCGCAGGATGTAGCCGAAGATGCCGATGGCGATCATCAGGAACAGATCGAAGGTGGTGGCGTGTACGGCATAGACGCCAATCGCGGTGATGATCGCGATCACCGGCACCAGCGCCCAGTTCGGCACGGCAAGGATGCGGGTGAAGATGCGAATCATCGGGATGTTGAGGACCACCAGCATGATGTTGGCGATAAACAACGAAGCGATCAGGCCCCAGACAATGTCCGGTTGCTGTTGGAACAGCAGCGGGCCTGGCGTGATGTTGTACAGCGACAGGGCGCCGATCATCACCGCCGTGGTGCCCGAGCCCGGAACGCCGAGGGTCAGCATTGGCACCATGGCACCGCAGACTGAAGCGCCGATGGCGGTTTCCGGGGCGGCCAGGCCGCGCATGTCGCCTTGGCCGAACTTGCCGCTGGCGCCCGCGATACGTTTTTCGGTCATGTAGGCCACGGCCGAGGCCATGGTCGCGCCAGCACCTGGCAATACGCCGATGATGAAGCCCGATACACCGCAGCGCAGGTTCACGGTCAACACCGACAAGGCTTCCTTGACGTTGAACATCATGCGCCCGGTGGCCTTCACCGCTTCCTGGCCACGGTGGGTTTTTTCCAGGAGCAGGAGGATCTCACTGATGGAGAACAGACCCAGGACCAGGACCACGAACTGGATACCATCGGTCAGATGGATGTTGTCACCGGTAAATCGGTAGACACCGCTATTGGCATCAATGCCGACGCAGGCAAGGAACAGGCCGATCAACGCCGAGACAAAGGTCTTCAGTGGCTTGTCACCGGCCATGCCGCCCAGGCAGACAATCGCAAACACCATCAGTACGAAGTATTCCGCAGGTCCGAAGGCAATCGCCCATTTGGCCAGCAGCGGGGCGAACAGCACCATGCCGCAGGTGGCGATAAACGCACCGATGAACGAGCTCCAGGCTGAGAGCGACAGCGCCACCCCAGCCATGCCTTTGCGGGCCATTGGGTAGCCGTCGAGGGTGGTCATCACGGTGGAGGCTTCGCCCGGGATGTTCAGCAGGATCGAGCTGATCCGGCCGCCGTATTCGCAGCCCAGGTACACGGCTGCCAACAGGATCAGTGCCGATTCGGGCGGCAGGCCCAAGGCAAATGCAATGGGGATCAATAACGCCACGCCGTTGATCGGGCCCAGGCCCGGCAACAGGCCGACGATGGTGCCGATCAGGGTGCCACACAGCGCGGTCACCAGGTTATAGGGGCTCAGCGCGACGCCGAAACCCTGGCCCAAATAGCCAAAAGTATCCATATCAGTTCTCCAGAACGTCGAGCAGACCGAGGGGCAGCGGTACGTCCATGGCTTTATCGAACAGCAGATAAAGACCGACGCTCATCAAGGTGATGATCACCACGCCGGGCAACCAGCGCCCTCCATACAGCCGTGCCATCGGAATACCAATCAGCATGCTGCTGAGAATGAAACCCAGAGATTCGAAAGTGCCGGCAAACACCAGCAGCAAGCTCACGCAGATCCCGATCTTAATCAGGGTCGGGCGGTCCAGCGGCGGTTCATCGTCAGTGTGTTGGGTCGGTTGCGGACGAATCAGCATGTAGGTCAGAGCCAGGCCCATCAGCCCGAGCAACAGCAGTGGGAAGGCCCGAGGCCCTACTGGCTCGTAGGAAAAGGCCGCCTGATAGGGCCAGGCCATAAGCGCCAGGCCGATACACACCAGTAACAGCACTGCGGCGAAAATGCGTTGTAAGAGCATGTAGAACTCCTGGGCCACGCCCCCGATTCAAAGGGGCGTGGCCGCGCGACAGGGGGGCGATTACTGGATCAGGCCGAACTCTTTGGCCAGCACTTTGTAGTCAGCCACCTGTTTCTTCACGTAGGTGTCCAGTTCCGGTCCGGTCAGGGCGAACGGGAACAGCTCGCGCTGGTCACGCAGCTTGGAGAACTCTTCGGAGGCCAGCAGCTTGTCGAACGCAGCCTTCCACCAGGCGTAGTCTTCATCGCTGACTTTTGGCCCGAGGTAGAAGCCCCGTACCACTGGCCAGACGATGTCGTAGCCTTGCTCTTTGGCAGTCGGAATATTCTTCATTTCCGGCTCGTCCAGGCGCTCTTCGGAGAACACCGCCAGCAGGCGCATATCGCCGCTGAGGATGTGTGGCATGGAGTCGGAGATATCGGTACTGCCTACCTGGATGTGACCACCGAGCAGGGCAGTGGCGATTTCACCGCCGCCTTCGAGGGCCACGTAACGCAGGTCACGCGGGTTGATCCCGGCAGCCTTGGCGATCAGTGCGGTCTGCATCCAGTCCTGGCTGCCGACTGTGCCGCCGGAACCAATTACCACTTTGCTCGGATCTTTCTTCAGGGCCTGTACCAGATCATCGAGGCTCTTGTAGGGCGAATCGGCTTTCACCGCAATCGCGCCATAGCTGGTGCCGACGGCGGCCAGCCATTTCACTGCGCTTTCATCAAATCGACCGAATTTGCCCTGGGCCAGGTTCAGCAGCGAACCGCTGGACCAGGCCACCAGCGTGCCGGCATCGGCGGGGCGCTGGGCGACGACGGCGTTGTAGGCCACCGCGCCCACGCCGCCGGGCATGTAGGTCACGCGCATCGGCTTGCTCAGTAGCTTTTCGTTGACCAGTGCGCTTTGCACCAGCTTGCAGGTCAGGTCAAAACCACCGCCGGGGGAGGCCGGTGCGATGCATTCCGGGCGCTTGGGTTCTTCGGCTGCCAGCAGTTGGCCGGCAAACAGCATGCAGCCGGCGGCCAGGGCAAATTTACGCAGGGATGAGGACATGGGGAACTCCGTCATTGTTGTTATTGGGGATATGACTTGCAGGGTTACCACAGCGCGACGCTGTAACTGACCAGCACGCGCACTTCGTCTGCGTCCCGTGCCGAATAGTTGGAGCGGTAAGTGGCGTTACGCAGGCGTACGGCCACATCCTTGAGGGTGCCGCTTTGCACCACGTATTTGATCTCGGTGTTGCGTTCCCACTCTTTGCCGGTGTCGCCGTTCTTGAGTTGGATATTGTCACCGGACAGGTAGCGGCTCATGAAGCTCAGGCCGGGAATCCCCAGCTTGGCGAAGTCGTAGTCGTAGCGAGCCTGCCAGGAGCGTTCTTCGGCACCGGCAAAGTCGTTGATCTGCACAAAGTTGACCAGGTACGGGTCGCTGCCATCCACATATGGGAACGCGCTATCGCCGGACATGTGCTGGTAGCCGGCGCTCAGTTTATGGCCGTTGAGGGCGTAGCTGAAAAGGCCGTTGAGGGATTTGTTATCAATGCTGCCGCCCCGCGCGCTGCCGGTGTCATCACTGATGGCCAGGCGCAGGTCGGTACCGAAAGTGCCGGGGCCCATCGGAGTGGAGGCGACGACACCGAGGAAGTGCTGGCGGTACACGTCGTCCAGTTGGGCGAAGTGATAGCTGCCGGTGACCTTCTCGGCAAACTTGTAGTCCACGCCACCAAAGTTGAAGTGCTTGCCGGTGGCTCCGCCGACGAAGCGGCCGTTCTTGTTGTTGAGGGCGATGTCCTCGTAGTTGCTGTCGTCGCGGTCCTTGGCCTTGTCCAGGCGGCCGCCGGTGAACGTCAGCTGCTTGAACTCCTTGGAGGTCAGCAGGCCGCCGTTGAACGTCTGCGGCAGGATGCGTCCGTCGTTGGCCTTGAGGATTGGCAACTCAGGAATCAGCGAGCCGATTTTCAGCTCGGTAGCCGAGATTTTCACTTTGCCGGTCAGCCCCAGTTTCGAGTACTCGTCAGCGGCGCGGCCATCATCGTGGGTAGGCAGCAGGCCGCTGCCGGCGCGGTCCGGGCTGGAGTCGAGCTTGACCCCGAGCATGCCCAGTGCATCCACGCCAAAACCGACGGTACCGTCGGTGTAGCCCGATTGCAGGTTGAGCATGAAGCCCTGGGCCCATTCGTCGCGTTTGGATTGCTGGGCGCTGGTACCGTCGCGAAAGTCGCGGTTGAAGTACATGTTGCGGGTTTCCAGGGTCGCGCTACTGTCTTCGAAGAAGGCAGCCTGGCTAAGCGGCGAAAAGCCGGCAAGGGCAGCGGCACTGGCGAGGGCGGTCTGGGTCAGGCGGGAAAAACGAACAGGCGGGCAAGCCTGGGGCTGTGTCGACAGCATCGTAGAGCACTCCGTTTATTGTTCTTATAGGGCGAAAACGCTTCGAGGCGTTTTTCGGGCGCTATGGGTGAAATAGCTCGGAAGGTGTAACCGTCCGTTTCTGGATGCTAATGGGCGAACCTTTCACTAACCTTTCAACGGTCTTTCAATGTTTTCGGGCTTCACAGCACAGGCGGCGGCTGTAAACTGCGCCGCGAGTCGGTAAACAGAGGGCGGCATCGGCTGCCCCTTAACGAGGTACAAATCCATGCGTGTCCTGCTCGTCGAAGACCATTTGCAGCTCGCCGAAAGTGTCGCCCAGGCGCTCAAGAGCACGGGCTTGACGGTGGATGTGCTGCACGATGGCGTGGCTGCGGACCTGGCCTTGAGCAGCGAGGAATACGCGGCAGTGATTCTCGACGTGGGCCTGCCGCGCATGGATGGTTTCGAGGTGTTGGCACGCCTGCGGGCCCGTGGGAAAAATCTTCCGGTGCTGATGCTCACCGCCCGCAGTGATGTAAAGGATCGGGTGCATGGCCTTAACCTGGGCGCCGATGACTACCTGGCCAAGCCCTTTGAGCTGACCGAGCTGGAGGCCAGGGTCAAGGCGCTGTTGCGCCGCAGCGTGCTGGGTGGCGAGCGGCAGCAGACCTGTGGCGTGCTGGTGTATGACGTGGAAACCCGGCGCTTCACCCTCGGCGGTGACCTGCTGACCCTGACCTCTCGCGAGCAGGCGGTGCTCGAGGCGCTGATCGCCCGTCCCGGCCGGGTCATGAGCAAGGAGCAATTGGCGTCCCAGGTGTTTGGCCTGGATGAGGAGGCCAGCCCCGACGCCATCGAAATCTATGTGCACCGCTTGCGCAAGAAACTCGATGGCCAGCCGGTCGCCATCGTCACCTTCCGTGGCCTTGGCTACCTGCTGGAAGCTCGCGATGCGTAAGCACAGCAGCCTGCGTTGGCGCCTGCTGTGGAACCTGGCGCTGCTGTTGGTGGTGCTGATGCTGGCCAGCGGCCTGAGCGCCTACTGGAACGGTCGCGAGGCCGCAGACACTGCCTACGACCGCACCCTGCTGGCCTCGGCGCGGACCATCGCCGCCGGGCTGTCCCAGCGTGACGGCACCCTGAGTGCCGATGTGCCCTACGTGGCGCTGGACACTTTCGCCTATGACAGTGCCGGGCGGATTTACTACCAGGTCAATGATATTCACCAGAAGCTGATTTCCGGTTACGAACACCTGCCAGGCCCGCCGCCCGGGACGCCGCGCACCGACGATTACCCGGCCCTGGCGCGGTTCTATAACGCCAAGTACCAGGGGCAGAATGTGCGGGTGGTGAGCCTGCTCAAGGCGGTGTCGGAGCCGAACATGAATGGCATGGCAGAAATCCGCGTCGCAGAAACCGACGAAGCCCGGGTCAGCATGGCCCGCAGCCTGATGGCCGATACCCTGCTGCGCCTGGGCATGCTGGGCGTCGGGGCCCTGCTGCTGGTGTGGTTTACCGTGAGTGCGGCGCTGCGCCCGCTGGAGCGTTTGCGCACGGCGGTAGAGGAGCGCCAGCCGGATGATCTGCGGCCGTTGCCGCTGGTTGAAGTGCAGCACGAACTCGGGCCGCTGGTGCGGGCGTTGAACCACTTCACCGAACGCCTGCGCGGGCAGTTCGAGCGCCAGGCGCAGTTTATTGCCGACGCATCCCACGAATTACGCACCCCGCTGGCCGCGCTCAAAGCCCGCCTGGAGCTGGGGCTGCGCGCCGAGGAGCCGGCGATCTGGCGCAGCACCCTGGAAACGGCGGCGCAAGGCACGGATCGCTTGACCCACCTGGCCAACCAGTTGCTGTCCCTGGCACGCATCGAAAACGGGGCGCGGGCGATTGCCGAAGGCGGTGCGCAATTGCTCGACCTCAGCCAATTGGCCCGTGAGTTGGGTATGGCCATGGCGCCCCTGGCACATGCCCGTGGGGTGGCGCTGGCGTTGGAGGCGGATGAGCCGGTGTGGCTGCGGGGCGAGCCGACCTTGTTGAACGAGCTGCTGAGCAACCTGGTGGATAACGCCCTGGCCCACACGCCGTCAGGTGGCAATGTGATCTTGCGGGTGACGGCGCCGGCAGTGCTGGAAGTGGAGGACGATGGCCCTGGGATTCCGCAGGACGAACGGGACCGGGTGTTCGAGCGATTCTATCGACGTAACCAGCAGGGCGCGGGTTCGGGCCTGGGGTTGGCGATTGTCGGGGAGATCTGCCGCGCACACCTGGCCCAGATCAGCCTGCATGATGGCGAGCTGAAAGGGCTTAAGGTGCGGGTGAGTTTTATCGCTGGGTAGGGCCGTGCTTGCCACACCGACCGGTCAATAGAACATCGAGCGCGCTTCGTCCAGCTCGGTGCGCACCGCTTCGTTGAGCGGGTCGATGCGCAGCTTCCTGAATGCCGGCAAGCTCGACAGCGCAGCGTTGGCCAGCGGGTGATCGGTATTCTTGTGGCAGTACAGCACCGCCACTTGCACCAGGTCGACGTAGTCCAGGCTGGCCGAATCGCGCTCGAGGTCCTGGTAGTGTGCGGGCACATTTACCAGCATTTCCGGGAAGTCCCAGCCCCTCAGCAGCTTGTCCCCCAGCAGCGGGTGGATGCTGTCAATCACATGGTTGAGGCTGACCGGGTCGGAGAGCAGTTCATAGTGATCTTCGGCGTAGGTCAGGATCGGCAGCACACCGATCTGGTGCACCAGCCCGCCAAGTGCTGCCTGGTCCGGCTTGAGTTGGCTGTGGTTGCGGCACAGGGCGTAGCAGACGCCTGCGACTTCCAGGCTGCGGCGCCATACGTCACGCATCTTCTGTTCGACGACTTCTGAGCGGGCATGGAAGATTTGCTCCATCACCAGACCAATCGACAGGTTGCTGCTGTAGTTGGTGCCCAGGCGCGTGATGGCGGTGTGCAGGTCGGTGACCTCCTGGGTGGCGCGCAACAGTGGGCTGTTGACGACCTTGATCAGCCGCGCCGTCAGGGCGGTATCGCGGCTGATGACTTTGCTCAAATGACTGATGCTGACTTCGGGGTCTTCGGCGGCCTGACGAATTTTCAGGGCCACTTCCGGTAACGTGGGCAGAACCAGGTCATCGTTATCGATGGCCATCACCAACGCCTGTTGGACTTTTTCCGCCAGTTTATTCATTCATGCTCTCTAGGGTGCTGCAAAAGGGTACGGCGATTAGCGCTGGATCTCGCGATCACGGTCCAGTTGGTAAGGCAGGTCAAGTAACTTGAGGCCTGGGCCTTCCAGCGTGCCTAAATGCACGTTGCCACTGTCGGCTGCTTCGGCTTGCAGCACTGCCAGAAGTTCAATCCCTTCGTCGGCCCGGGCGGCGATGACTACCTCACCGATGGCGCTGTTATGGCTGGGGGCAAACAGTGGCGTGCCGGGCTCGGGCAGCGCATGGCTGTCGAGGCTCAGGCGATACAGGCGCCGCTTGAGTTTGCCCAGGTATTGCATGCGGGCGACGATTTCCTGGCCGGTGTAGCAGCCTTTCTTGAAGCTTACGCCGCCGACCGCTTGCAGGTTGAGCATCTGCGGGATGAACAGCTCGCGGGTCTGGGCCATGACCTGGCCGATGCCGGCACGAACCTGCCCCAGCAGCCAGGCATTGAGATCGCCTTCGGCAAGTGTGGCGGCCAGTTGGCTGCGCAGGGACTCGGCTTGCGCGGCGGGCGCCCAGAGTTCGGCGCGGCCCGGGGAGACGCGAATGGCCAGCAGTTCTTCATGGCGCGCCACACTGTCGGTCTCGGCCGGCAAATCCAGGCCCAGGCTGGCGAGAGCCTGATCGGCATTCACCAGACCGAAGCGGGCCCAGGTAGCACTTTCGTCCGTCAGCTTGGACTTGGAAAACACAGCGTATTTCTTCAGGTCCGCCAGTTGCGGTTCCAGCAGTTCGCTGGCCATGGCCAGCAGTACACCGTCACCTTGCAGCACGATCCGGAAGCTCGACTGCATGCGCCCCTTTTGGGTGCAGCGCGCGCCGAGGCTGGCGTGGGTGTCGTCGAGGTAATTGAGGTTGCAGGTCAGTTGCCCCTGGAGGAACTTGGCCGCGTCAGCGCCGCGAACGGCCAGGACACCTTCGTGGGACAGGGAGCAGAAGAAAGCAGAGTCAGCCATGGGTCATCGCAGTTGGAGAGTCATGAGTGCATCATAGAGGGGCGCCCGGCAAATGGGTAGTTTCATAAGCCCGACCAAAGCCGACTGTTCCGAGGGGCGTGGGCCTGTATACTTGCGCCCTATTTGAGGAGCGCTCCATGGTCGAAGATGTAGAAATCAATCGCCTGTACTGGCACAGCCGTCGCGGCATGCTGGAGTTGGATGTGTTGTTGGTACCGTTCACCAAAGAGGTGTACGCGACCCTCGATAAGGTAGACCGCGACCTCTACGTCAGGTTGCTGACCTGCGAAGACCAGGACATGTTCGGCTGGTTCATGGAACGTGCCGAATCAGAAGATCCGGAGCTGCAGCGCATGGTCCGGATGATCCTGGATCGTGTCCAGCCCAAGTAATAGCTTCGAATGCCGCTGGCAGGCCTGCGGGCTGTTGCTGGCGGCGTATCTCCTCGCACAGGTGCTTGCACTGGGTGCGCTGTGTCTGCTGGCTATACCTTTTTCGATCGCGGCACTGGGTGTGCTCGCGTGCCTGGGCCACGCCCTGTGGACGCTGCCACGCCATATTCGCTTGACCCACCGTTCGTCGGTTCGTGGCCTGCGGCGCAATGCTGACGGCTGGCAACTGTGGAGCGTAGCGCGGGGTTGGCATGCGGTGCAGTTGCGTCCCGACAGCCTGGCGTTGCCGCTGATCGTGGTGCTGCGCTACCGACTGCCGGGAGACTGGCGAGTACGCTCGGTGTGCGTACCGCGCGGTTCGCAGGCCGCCGATGTGCATCGGCGCCTGCGCGTGCGCTTGAAGTTCAGTCGCCGTAGGTGGTTGGCACCAGGATAGTGTCGAGGGCCTCTGGCAGCATCTCGGGATAATCCAGCGTGTAGTGCAGCCCCCGGCTTTCCTTGCGCGCCATGGCCGAGCGGATCATCAGTTCGGCGACCTGGGCCAGGTTGCGCAACTCGATCAGGTCGCGGCTGACCTTGTAGTTGCTGTAGAACTCGTCGATTTCATCCAGCAACAACCGCACCCTATGCTGCGCCCGCGCCAAGCGCTTGTTGGTGCGCACGATACCCACGTAGTCCCACATAAAGCGCCGCAGCTCGTCCCAGTTGTGGGCGATGATCACGTCTTCGTCCGAGTCGGTGACCTGGCTCGCATCCCAGCGGGGCAGGGCGGCCGGCACCGGGATGCGTGGCAGTTGTTCGAGGATATCGGCGGCGGCGGAACGGGCGTAGACGAAGCATTCGAGCAACGAGTTGCTGGCCATGCGGTTGGCGCCGTGCAGGCCGGTGAAACTGGTCTCGCCAATCGCGTACAGGCCGGGGACATCGGTGCGGCCTTGCTGGTCGACCATCACGCCGCCGCAGGTGTAGTGCGCCGCCGGCACCACCGGGATCGGCCCTTGGGTGATATCAATATTGAAGGCCAGGCAGCGCTCGTAGACCGTCGGGAAATGGGTCTTGATGAAGTCGGCGGGCTTGTGGCTGATGTCCAGGTAGACGCAGTCGATGCCCAGGCGCTTCATCTCGTGGTCGATGGCGCGAGCCACGATGTCCCGTGGCGCCAGTTCGGCCCGTGGGTCAAAGCGCTGCATGAAACGTTCGCCATTGGGCAGTTTGAGGTGCGCACCTTCCCCCCTGAGGGCTTCGGTGATGAGGAAGCTCTTGGCCTGGGGGTGATATAGGCAGGTGGGGTGGAACTGGTTGAATTCCAGGTTCGCCACCCGGCAGCCCGAGCGCCAGGCCATGGCGATGCCGTCCCCGCAGGCGCCATCGGGGTTGCTGGTGTAGAGGTAGACTTTGGCGGCGCCCCCTGAGGCCAGGATGGTGAAGCGCGCGCCGTAGGTATCCACTTCGCCGCTGGCGCGGTTGAGCACGTAGGCGCCGAGGCAGCGTTCACCCGCCAGGCCCAGGCGTTTCTCGGTGATCAGGTCGACGGCGACTCGTTGCTCGAGCAGTTCGATATTCGGCCGCTGCCGGGCCTGGGCGAGCAGGGTCTTGAAGATCGCGGCGCCGGTGGCGTCGGCGGCATGGATGATGCGCCGGTGGCTGTGGCCGCCTTCACGGGTCAGGTGAAACTCGAAACCGCCGTCGTCACTGCCGGCATGCTCATCGCGGGTAAAGGGTACGCCCTGGTCGATCAGCCACTGAATGGCTTCGCGACTGTGCTCGACGGTGAAGCGCACCGCGTCTTCATTGCACAGGCCGCCGCCGGCGTTGAGGGTGTCTTCAACGTGGGATTGCACCGTGTCGGTGTCATCCAGCACGGCGGCAACCCCGCCCTGGGCCCAGAACGTCGAACCGTTAGCCAGGTCGCCCTTGCTCAGGACGGCTATGCGCAGATGGCTCGGTAGAGTCAGAGCAAGGCTCAGGCCTGCGGCGCCGCTACCAATCACCAGGACATCGTGTTGAAACTGTTGGCTCATTTATGGGATTCCGCAAAAAGCGATCCGTAGGGGTGGCGCAAACAGGACGCCTGGATCGGCGAATCAAAGGGTCACACGGCCCACTAGTATATAGAGGGGGGGATCGGCACAATAGCCGGGCATTCGTGGCATTGTGAGACTACGGTGAACGAACTGCACGGTTTGATGAGGCGGTCCGGCGTCGAGGTGGGAACTTTTGTATCCACTCCGACTCCATAACAGGATGCCCGAAAGCTGGGAAAACGTTGGTTTTACTGATTGGCCTGGAGCATGGGAGCGTCAGAAAACCGGCGACAAGATTATTCACGCAGCCGGCTATGCCCGCGCTGCGTTTTTCGTGTGTGCCAAAACAGAGCCCACCGGAAACTTGCTTGAAGGGGGAGAACTTTTGCGAAAAGTCCTAGTCTATGTTTGCAAGCCTGATCGTTTAGTTATGCAAGCCTCCTTCAAGTACAACGAGGAGTGTTCATGCTAACCCAGGAAGAGGATCAGCAGCTGGTCGAGCGCGTTCAGCGCGGTGACAAGCGTGCATTTGATCTGCTAGTGCTGAAATACCAGCACAAAATTCTCGGGTTGATCGTGCGGTTTGTGCACGACACCCATGAAGCGCAGGACGTTGCACAGGAAGCCTTTATCAAGGCCTACCGTGCACTCGGTAATTTTCGCGGTGACAGTGCGTTCTACACGTGGCTGTACCGCATCGCCATCAACACGGCGAAGAACTATCTGGTGTCTCGCGGACGCCGCCCACCCGATAGTGATGTGAGTTCGGAAGATGCAGAATTTTACGATGGTGATCACGGCCTCAAGGATCTCGAGTCGCCGGAGCGTGCATTGCTGCGCGACGAGATCGAAGGCACTGTCCATCGCACTATTCAGCAACTGCCAGAAGATTTGCGTACGGCATTAACTTTACGTGAATTCGATGGTCTGAGTTACGAGGACATTGCGAGCGTCATGCAATGTCCGGTGGGGACCGTACGCTCCCGGATTTTCCGGGCTCGGGAAGCCATTGATAAAGCCTTGCAACCGTTGTTGCAGGAAAACTAAAGACAGCGGCGACAGCCAAGAGAGGAACCGCCATGAGTCGTGATGCCCTGCAGGAATCGCTGTCCGCAGTGATGGATAACGAAGCGGATGAACTGGAACTTCGTCGAGTGCTCAATGCATTTGATGATGCCGAAACCCGTGATACCTGGTCTCGTTACCAAGTCGCTCGGGCGGTGATGCACAAAGATCTGTTAATCCCTCGTCTGGATATTGCTGCGGCCGTTTCTGCTGCGCTGGCCGATGAAGCCGTTCCGGCAAAAGCTGCTCGTGGTCCTTGGCGTAGCCTGGGTCGCCTGGCAGTTGCTGCCTCGGTGACGGTGGCCGTACTGGCTGGTGTGCGCCTGTACAACCAGGACGAGATCGCCGGTGCCGAACTGGCCCAGCAAACCCAGCAGCCGGTCATGGCCGGTCCGCAGGTCAAGGGTCCAGCTGTTCTGGCTGGCTACAAGGAAAGCTCCGACGCAACGGGTCCGATGGCCAATGGCGTGCTTCAAGGGCAATCCGGCTGGCAGGATCAGCGTCTGCCAGGCTATCTGCGCCAGCACGCTCAGGAATCGGCTGTAAAAGGCACTGAAAGCGCGCTGCCATACGCTCGCGCTGCAAGCCTGGAAAACCGCTAAACCGTTAAGGAGCCTTATGCGTGCCATACCGCTCCTTGCGCTTTTGCTCAGTGGCTGGTTTACAGTTCCCGCCCATGCCGATGAAGCCCAAGACTGGCTGAAGCGTCTTGGGCGGGCAGAGCAGCAGCAAAGCTACCAAGGTACATTTATCTACGAGCGTAACGGTAGTTTCTCTACCCATGACATCTGGCATCTAGTCCAGAATGGTCAGGTCCGCGAACGGATATTGCAGCTCGATGGATCAGCTCAGGAAGTCGTACGTGTCGATGGGCACACTCAATGTGTCAGCGGCAGCCTGGTAGCGGGTCTTGGTAACTCCCCGGGCGGTTCCGCCCATGTGCTTGATCCGCAAAAACTCAATTCTTTTTACACGCTTGCCACCATCGGCGAATCCCGTGTGGCTGGTCGTAAAGCGGTGATCGTCTCGTTGACGCCGCGCGACCAGCACCGCTACGGCTTTGAGATGCATCTGGATCGTGAAACCGCGCTGCCGCTCAAATCATTGTTGATCAATGACAAGGGGCAGTTGCTGGAGCGTTTCCAGTTCACTCAATTGAGTACCAAAGCCCCGGATGAAAGCGCTTTGCAACCCGGCAGGGACTGTAAGCCATTGTCGGTCGCCAGCAGCAAGGCCGAGGACGTGGTCGCCCCCCAGGCTTGGCATCCGAGCTGGCTGCCGCCTGGCTTCCAGTTGGCCCGTAGCGCTTCGCGTAAGGACTCCCGGACCCATGTGGTGGTAAACAGCTTGATGTACGAGGATGGGTTGGCGCGTTTTTCGGTGTTCCTGGAGCCCGTCAGTGGCGAGGCTGCGACGGAGAGCCGGGTGCAACTGGGGCCAACGGTTGCCGTATCGCGCCGCATGAATACCCCTCAAGGCGAGATCATGGTGACGGTGGTCGGGGAGATCCCCCTCGGCACCGCCGAACGGATCGCGCTGTCGGTGCGCAGTGGCACGGCGCCCGAAAAACCGTGAGCTGTTAATCCTATGCTCATCCAGATTGTTCACAGTAATGCGGGAAGTGCCTGCCCTGCTGCACAGAACATGAAATGTCTGGAGAGTATTTTCACTTGCAAAATTTCCTTATGTTTTTTATAGGTCAGAACTTCTCGGTTCTGGCCTTGTGTTGTTCACGCAATGTTGACGTCGGTAGTAGTAGTCTCCGGCGTTTAAAGAACCTTGTCGCCCAACCCTGCTCGTCGTAACGGGAGCTGTATGTCGATACCACGTTTGAAGTCTTACCTTTCCATAGTCGCCACGGTGCTGGTGCTGGGTCAGGCCGTTACCGCGCAAGCGGCGGAACTGCCTGACTTCACCCAGCTGGTAGAGCAAGCCTCGCCTGCCGTGGTGAACATCAGTACCACGCAGAAGCTGCCGGAGCGTAAAGTCTCGAACCAGCAGATGCCTGACCTTGAAGGCCTGCCGCCGATGCTGCGGGAGTTCTTCGAGCGCGGTATGCCTCAGCCGCGTTCACCCCGTGGCGGCGGTGGCGGTCAGCGTGAAGCCCAGTCCCTGGGGTCGGGTTTTATCATTTCGCCTGATGGCTACATCCTCACCAATAACCATGTGATCGCCGACGCCGACGAAATCCTCGTGCGCCTGGCAGATCGCAGTGAACTCAAGGCCAAGCTGGTCGGCACCGATCCACGCTCCGACGTGGCCTTGCTGAAGATCGAAGGCAAGGACCTGCCCGTGCTGAAACTGGGTAAGTCCCAGGATCTGAAAGCCGGGCAATGGGTGGTGGCCATCGGTTCGCCGTTTGGCTTTGACCACACCGTGACCCAGGGCATCGTCAGTGCCATTGGTCGTAGCCTGCCGAACGAGAACTACGTGCCGTTCATCCAGACCGACGTGCCGATCAACCCGGGTAACTCCGGTGGCCCGCTGTTCAACCTGGCGGGCGAAGTGGTGGGGATCAACTCGCAGATCTACACCCGTTCCGGCGGTTTCATGGGCGTCTCCTTCGCCATCCCGATTGATGTGGCCATGGATGTTTCCAACCAGCTCAAAGCCGGTGGCAAGGTCAGCCGTGGCTGGTTGGGCGTAGTGATCCAGGAAGTGAACAAAGACCTGGCCGAGTCCTTTGGCCTGGACAAGCCTGCTGGCGCCCTGGTCGCGCAGATTCAGGACGACGGCCCGGCGGCCAAAGGCGGCTTGCAGGTTGGCGATGTGATCCTGACCATGAACGGCCAGCCGATTGTCATGTCGGCCGACCTGCCGCACCTGGTCGGCGCACTCAAGGCGGGCAGCAAGGCCAAGCTGGAAGTGATCCGCGAAGGCAAGCGCCAGAACGTCGAGCTGACCGTGGGCGCGATCCCTGAAGAAGGTCAGGAGCTTGGCGCGCTGGGCGGTAAATCAGGTGCCGAGCGCAGCAGCAATCGCCTGGGCATCGCCGTGGTCGAGTTGACTGACGAGCAGAAGAAGAGCTTCGACCTCAAGAGTGGTGTGGTGATCAAGGAGGTCCAGGACGGCCCGGCCGCCCTGATCGGCCTGCAACCGGGTGATGTGATCACCCACTTGAACAACCAGGCGATCAACTCCACCAAGGAATTCACCGACATCGCCAAGGCGCTGCCGAAGAATCGCTCGGTGTCGATGCGCGTCCTGCGTCAAGGGCGTGCCAGCTTCATCACCTTCAAGCTGGCCGAGTAAGCCGCTAGCCGTAGGTCAATAAAAAGCCCCGCTCTCGATAGTCGAGAGCGGGGCTTTTTTGTGGGCGCTGGATTTAGCTCATCATGCCTTTGACGATGCGTTCCTGTTCGATCAACTCACGCTGGCGCGCATCAATGCGTGACGACAGCGGGAAGTTGCTGCCGGCCCGGCGCTTGGCAAAGTCCAGTTGCTGGATGGCCTGCTGGAAGTCGCCGACCAGCGCGAAGTACTCGGCGCGGGCTTGATGCAGGCCAATGATATTGCCGGACAGGCCGCGGGTCTCGGCCACCTGGTACCACACGTCCGGATCGTCGGAGCGCGACTTGAGCAGGCCTTCCAGGGCTTTTTCCGCGTCGGCGGTGCGGTTCTGCTTGAGCAGCAGGTCCACGCGCACCTGGTTCAGCGGGTAGTTGCTGGGGTACTGGGCCAGCATGCGGTCGGTACGTTGCTGCGCATCGGGCATGCGATTGTTGGTGATATCCAGCTCAATCTGCGCCAGGTTGTAGGTGATGTCGTTGGGTGCCTTGGCCAGCAAAGGCTTGAGGGTCTCGCGCGCCTCGTTGAGCTGGGTGCCCTTGATCTGGGCTATGGCCAATCCATAACGTGCTACATCGCTTTTCGGGTTCTCATCCAGTTGCGCACGGAAGCGCTTGGCGGCCAGCCCGGGCGTGTCTTCGTAATACAGCTGAACTCGGGCGCGAATCAGTTGATAGCGCAGGCTGTCTTCGGTGCCGCCGGTCTTGGCCTGTTCGGCGCGGTTGCGCGTATCGGCGATCCGCGATTCGGTGACCGGGTGCGTCAGCAGGAATTCCGGAGGTTTGGCATCGAAGCGGTACTGGCGCATCAAGCGTTCGAACATGGTCGGCATCGAGCGCGGGTCGTAACCGGCCTTGACCATGTTGAGGATGCCGATGCGGTCGGCCTCTTGTTCATTCTGCCGCGAGAAGCGCCGCTGCTCCTGAATCGCTGCAGCCTGGCTGCCGGCAATCGCGGCAATCCCGGCGTCACCGGCACCGGCGGCGGCCGCGATAATCCCGCCGAGCAGCGCGGCCATCATCGGGATCTGCATCCGTTGTTGGGCTTCCACGCCTCGGGCGAAGTGGCGCTGGGACAAGTGCGCCAATTCGTGGGCCATCACCGAGGCGTATTCGCCTTCGGTCTGGGCATTGAGAAACAGGCCGCCGTTGACCCCGACAATCCCACCCGGCGCGGCAAACGCGTTGAGTTGCGGGCTGTTGATCAGGATGAACTCCAGGCGCCGGTCATTGACCTGGCTGGTCTCTACCAGCTTGTAGACGCTGGTCTCGACGTAATCCTTGAGCTGCGGGTCATTGAGGACCGAGACCTGGCCGCGCAGGAACGCCAGCCATGCCCGGCCCAGTTGGTGTTCCTGTTGTGGCGAGACAATGGCAGAACTGGCGTCGCCAAGTGACGGCAGGTCGTCGGCGAAGCCTGGAGAGGCAAGCAGGCAAGCCAGCGTCAGCAGGGTAGGGCGCAAAAAAGTCATGCACAAAGCCTTTCGACAAAGACCTTACTGTAGCCGGACACTGAGCCTGGGACCAGATATTCTAAGCATCCCCTGATGCCATCCGGAGCAAAACCATGACCGCTGCTGTAAACCACGACGCTGAGCTCGATGCCAGTGGCCTCAATTGCCCGTTGCCACTGCTCAAGGCCAAGATGGAGCTCAATCGGCTGGCCAGTGGTGCGGTGCTCAAGGTGATTGCCACGGATGCCGGGTCGCAGCGGGACTTCCGCACGTTTGCCAAGCTGGCGGGGCATGTGCTGGTGCACGAAGAGGCCGACAATGGCGTCTATCGCTACTGGTTGCGCAAGGCCTGAGCCTGCGGGGAGGGGGGGCGGATTCGGCGCCCACACTGGCCGGGCTGTCTTGCCTGGCACCGATCCAATGTGGGAGCTGGCTTGCCTGCGATAGCTATCTAACTGCCACTCGCCCCATCAAGCCTTGTGCAGTGCCTGTGCCGCGGCCAATACCGCCTTCACATGCCCCGGCACTTTCACGCCGCGCCATTCCTGGCGCAGCACGCCTTCCTTGTCGATCAGGAAGGTGCTGCGATCAACGCCCAGGTATTCCTTGCCGTATAGCTTCTTCAGCTTGATCACATCAAACAGCTGGCAAACCGCCTCATCCTTGTCGCTGATCAGCTCGAAGGGGAAGGCTTGCTTGGCCTTGAAGTTTTCATGGGACTTCAGGCTGTCCCGGGACACCCCGAACACCTCGGTGTTGGCAGCCTGGAAGGCAGCATGCTGGTCGCGGAACCCCTGGCCTTCAGTGGTGCAGCCCGGGGTGCTGTCCTTCGGGTAGAAATACAGGACCACTTGCTTGCCCTTGAGCCCGGCGAGGCTGAACGTCTGCCCGCTGGTCGCCTGGGCTTCGAAATCGGCGACTGGTGTGTCGATGACTACCGCCATGAAAAACTTCCTTACATTGGATTCTGTGGGCGCCACGGTTCGATCAGTGCATCCAGGTTCAGCGCATCGGCGAAATCCAGGAACTGGTCGCGCAGCCAACTGATCTGCACGCCTGCCGGCAGGGTCACGGTAAAGGTGGCGTTGAGCATGGTGCCGCCGGTCTGGGGGGCCTGATAGGTGTCGAAGGTCAGGTTTTCCAGTTCGACGTTATGGTCGATAAAGAACTGGCACAGCTCATTGACGATGTCCGAACGGTAGGCCGAACTGACGTAGGCCACATACGGCAGCGCCTGGGGACGGTTCTCCAAGGCTGCACTGCGTACTACATTGACGGTGAAGTCGTGCTTCTTGGCCAGGGTCGGCAAGCCGGCTTCCAGGCGCGCCAGGGCGTCCCAGCTCCCGGAAATCTGCAGGACCAGCGCGCTGCACTCGCCATGGCGAGTCAGGCGTGAAGTCACAACGGCGCAGCGATTTTCATGGCTGGCGCGGCACAGGACGTTAGTCAGCTCCATGGGGTTGGCGCCAAGGGCACTGATAACAAGGAATTGTTCGCGGACTGTGGGGGTGGACATGCAGCATTCCTAAAGCGATGAGCGGTCGATACGAACGTGCGGTACCGATCAAAGGATCAAGGGTAGCGAAAAGCGCCGCCAAGGGCTAGGACGTGGCGTTTTCATTGCATATTCAGCGGCATCTGGCCGTGCTTTGGCCCAATGATGGCGTTGCTGGCAACTAAGTTGATCCAGAACGCGTCCTCAGAGGGTACTTCGCTTGTGCAAGCATCTTGGCGCCAGTACCATTACGGCTCTCTTTTTCCGGCAGGAGCGGTTGCATGATTGCGGGCAGTATGGTGGCACTGGTCACACCCATGGATGCACAAGGTAATCTCGACTGGGACAGCCTGGGCAAACTGGTGGACTTTCACCTGCAAGAAGGCACCAACGCCATTGTGGCCGTCGGCACCACGGGTGAATCGGCCACGCTTGATGTGGAAGAGCACATCAAGGTGATCGAGTTTGTGGTCAAGCGCGTGGCAGGGCGTATCACGGTGATTGCCGGTACGGGCGCCAACTCGACGCGCGAAGCGATCGAACTGACCAAGAACGCCAAGAAAGCCGGCGCCGATGCCTGCCTGCTGGTGACGCCGTACTACAACAAGCCGACCCAGGAAGGCTTGTACCAGCACTTCAAGACCATCGCCGAAGCCGTCGACATCCCGCAGATCCTCTACAACGTGCCCGGTCGCACAGCGTGCGACATGCAGGCCGCGACCGTGATCCGCCTGTCCACCGTGCCGAACATCATCGGTATCAAGGAAGCCACCGGCGACCTGCAGCGCGCCAAGGACATCCTGGCCGGTGTGAGCAGCGACTTCCTGCTGTACTCCGGTGACGACGCCACGGCTGTGGAACTGATGCTGCTGGGTGGCAAGGGCAACATCTCGGTGACCGCCAATGTGGCCCCGCGTGCCATGAGCGAACTGTGTGCCGCTGCAATCGCCGGTGATGCCGTCAAGGCCCGGGCGATTCATGAGCAACTGATGCCGCTCAACAAAACCCTGTTTATCGAATCCAATCCAATCCCCGTGAAATGGGCGCTGCATGAGATGGGCCTGATGCCGGACGGTATCCGTCTGCCGCTCACCCCCCTCAGCCCCGCCTGTCACGAACCGCTGCGACAGGCCCTGCGCCAGTCCGGCGTCCTGGTTTAATTGAGGAAGCACTACGCATGAAGCGATTGGCCGGACTTTCCGCACTTGCCTTGATTATCTCCAGCACCAGTGGCTGCGGTTGGATCTGGGGCCCGGAAGGCTACTTCCGTGACCGCGGCAGCGATTACCTGGAAGCACAACAAACCGCACCGATGCAATTGCCGTCGGACGTCAATGTCGCCAAGCGCCTTGACCCGCTGTTGCCGATCCCGCGCAACGTGGCCGACGATACCGTCAAGGGCGAGTACGAAGTGCCGCGTCCACAGCCGATTTCGGCCATGGCCGATGCCAGCGACTACAGCCTGCAGAAAAGCGGCGACTCGCGCTGGATCATGGCTCAGCGCCCACCTGCCGAAGTCTGGCCGGTGGCGGTGCAGTTCTTCCAGGACAATGGCTTCCGTATCGACGAACAACGCCCGCAAACCGGTGAGTTCACCACCGCGTGGCAGCAGTCGAACGAACTGTCGGCCAATATGGCCAAGCGCCTGCAGGCCGGTGGTGTTGCCGCTGATGGCGAAAGCCGGATCCGCGTGCGCATCGAGCCAGGCGTGCAGCGCAATACCAGTGAAGTCTACGTGGTCAGCGCCGCGCGTCCTGCCGGCAGCACCGCCAACGTCGAGTTCACCAACCGTTCGGTCAACAGCGGTGTTGATGCTGCGCTGGTCGACGAGATGCTTGCCAGCATGAGCCGCATCTCCGAGAAGGGTGGTTCCGTATCCCTGCTCGCTGCCCGTGATTACGACACACCTAGCCGTGTCAGCCTCACCGAAGACGGCAGCGGCAACGTCGTGCTCAACCTGGGTGAAGACCTGGATCGTGCCTGGGCCAGCGTCGGCCGTGCCCTGGAGCAAGGCCCATGGCGCGTCGAAGACATCAACCGCAGCCTGGGCCTGTACTACATCAACGTGGCTGAAAAGGCCGAGAAGAAAGACGAAGAGCGTGGTTTCTTCAGCAAGTTGTTCGGCAGCGAGCCGACCAAGGAAGAGATCGAGACCCGCGCCGAGCGTTATCAAGTGCGCTTGAGCAAGGTTGGCGACAACGTGCAAGTCACCGTCGAGAAGAACATCAACACCGTGGCGCCAGCAGAAACGGCGCGCAAAGTGTTGGGCGTGATTCAGGACAACCTGGGCTGATCTGATGCGTTTTGCTGTTCTCGGCAGCGGTAGCCAAGGGAACGGCACGCTTGTAGCCCACGACGACACGTACGTCCTGGTGGATTGTGGTTTCTCCCTGCGGGAAACCGAGCGACGCCTGCTGCGCCTGGGGGTTCACCCGGCGCAGTTGAGCGCGATTCTAGTGACCCACGAACATGCCGACCACGTGCATGGCGTGGGTTTGCTGTCTCGGCGCTACAATCTTCCGGTGTACCTGAGTCGCGGCACCTTGCGCGGGATGCGCAAACCCGTTGAGCCCGCAGGTTTCCTGGCTGGTGGCGAGCAACTGCAAGTGGGTGCCTTGAGCATCGACGTGATTGCCGTGGCCCACGATGCCCATGAGCCTACGCAATATGTATTCAGTGACGGCGAGCGCCGCTTCGGCCTGCTTACCGACCTGGGTTCCTACTGTGCCAAGGTGTTGGAAGGCTATCGGGACCTCGATGCATTGATGATCGAGTCCAACCATTGCCGGGACCTGCTGGCGCGCGGTCATTACCCGTACTTTCTCAAGCAACGGGTTGGCGGCGAGTTGGGACATTTGAACAACCACCAGGCGGCGTACCTGGTGTATGAGCTGGGCTGGCAAGACCTGCAACACCTGGTCCTGGCCCACCTGAGCAGCAAGAACAACCTGCCGCAGCTTGCCCGGCAATGTTTTGTCGACACCCTCGGGTGCGACCCGGACTGGCTGCAACTGGCCGATCAAGATTCAGGGCTCGACTGGCGACATATCGCCTAGCCCACCTACTTACCAAGCGGAGCCCATCATGGAAAAACGTGAAGAACTCTACCGCGGCAAAGCCAAGTCGGTTTACAAGACCGACGACGCCAACCGCTTGATCCTGCTGTTTCGCAACGACACCTCGGCGTTCGACGGCAAGCGCATCGAACAGCTCGACCGCAAGGGCATGGTGAACAACAAGTTCAACGCCTTCATCATGCAGAAGCTCGAAGCGGCCGGCATTCCGACCCAATTCGACAAACTGCTGGGCGACAACGAATGCCTGGTGAAAAAGCTCGACATGATCCCGGTCGAGTGCGTCGTGCGTAACTACGCTGCCGGTAGCCTGGTCAAGCGCCTGGGCGTGGAAGAGGGCCTCAAGCTCAACCCTTACACGTTCGAACTGTTCCTCAAGGACGACGCCAAGGGCGACCCGTTCATCAACGAATCCCACGTCGTGGCATTCGGCTGGGGCACCGCTGAGCAACTGGCGCGCATGAAAGAGTTGTCCCTCAAGGTCAACGACGTCCTGAGCAAACTGTTCGACGACGCCGGCCTGCTGCTGGTGGACTTCAAACTGGAATTCGGCGTATTCCACGACGGCTCCATCGTCCTGGGCGACGAATTCAGCCCGGACGGCTGCCGCTTGTGGGACAAAGACACCCGCAAGAAGATGGACAAAGACCGCTTCCGCCAGGGCCTCGGTGACGTGATCGAAGCCTACGAAGAAGTCGCCAACCGTCTCGGCGTACCGCTGTAATCGACGCAAGCATCTGATAGCACGGAAAAAAATTGCTTCGGCGCTTTGCTTCCACGAAACAGACTGTTATGATGCGCGCCGTTGGAGAGATGCCAGAGTGGCCGAATGGGACGGATTCGAAATCCGTTGTACCTTCACCGGTACCTAGGGTTCGAATCCCTATCTCTCCGCCATTATTGAATACGATTAAGCCCCCGCAATCATTGATGATTACGGGGGCTTTTTCGTATGCGTAAAATTATTTAGGGCATTTTTAGGGCAAATTCCTAATTGATTTCTGCTTGAGAGAATTCCAGTCTTTCGTCCAATCACATATTTAGTGGCACTTTGCTATTCTCAATGCGATTCAGGGGATTGTGGACGATGACCGTCCTTGGCCGCTGAGAAAAGGAGAAAGCCATGAAGGTGAACGTTAAGGAAATCGGCGGTAACTGGGCGAAAGGTTTCGCGCTGGACAAGCACGTCCTTCGGAGCGAGTTTTTAGGTTACAACTCATCGGGTTATCCAGAATTCAACAACACCCGTTCCGAAGCTGGTGAGGCTCTTTTTCAGTTGAAGTACCGAGACGATCAAGATCAAGCTCAGATACTTGCCGCGCAAATTGTGGAGAGCATCTATCCATTGCTTGATACAGTCGGTTTCATTGTGCCGATGCCTGCCTCGAAGGATAGAGCGTGGCAACCTGTAACACAGATTGCTCTGGAGGTCGGTAAGCTGACGGCGCTTCCGGTATTTCAAAAAATCCTTACCAAAAAGCCTACAGGTCAGTCGCTTAAAGATTTAGGCTCGCGAGATGAGCGCGTAAAGGCGCTAGAAGGTAAAATCCAGCTTGGAGATGAAATCAGTGGGAATGGTAAGTGGAACGTTCTCCTAGTGGACGATCGGTACGATACGGGGGCATCAGTCGAGGCTGCATGTGCTGTTCTCAAAACTTATAGTAAGGTAAACAATATTTATGTTGCAACTGTTACCTGGTAGGAAGTTAAGATGACTACAGTATTTATTGCTGGCTCCATTAGTATTAAAGGCCTTGATGCTAAAGTTAAACATCGTATTGATAATATTATTGGTCAAAATCATTCAATCCTGGTTGGGGATGCGGATGGCGTTGATACCTCAATACAGTCGTATTTATGTGATGCCAATGCTAACAATGCTGTTGTTTACTGCACTGGTTCAGTACCAAGGAATAACCTAGGTCGATGGCCTGTAAAGTCGATTGAGGCTGGCGAGCTAAAACCAGGGTCTCGTGCTTTTTTTACTGCGAAAGATGTTGCCATGGCTGAAGACGCTGACTTTGGGTTGATGGTCTGGGACTCAAAAAGCTCAGGGACATTAAGTAATGTTATTGAGCTTCTGTCGCGTAATAAGAAGTCAGTTGTCTTCGTAAATAAGACGAAGTCTTTCCAGAATGTTGGTGATGTCGTTCAGCTTGAGGAGCTGCTGACATTCATGTCGCCGCTAGCTCTCCAGAAGGTCGATATGAAAATTGGGCTGATGAGAAAGCTTGCTCAGCTTAAGAATGAGCAGATTGATATGTTTATTTGAAACTATGGATATGTAAAAGAGCTCACGATTATGTGAGCTTTTTTACTAGCCTCTGAATCCAAGCATTTTCGAGACTATGCCAGCCATACTCTTAGTGTCCTTCGGTATCCATCTCCCGTAGTGCTTTCTCACCATCGTTGTATCGGCGTGCCCGAGTTGACGGGTTACCCATTCGGCCGGGACATAACTCGACAGCATCTGGCTGGCAAACGTGTGGCGACATTGGTTAGCCCCTCGGTGCCGAACCTCTGCCTTTTTCAGATGGGCAGTGAACCAGTTGCTCAACGTCTTGCCGTTCCAAAGTAGACCGCTGGTCGAACTGCGGAAAAGGAACCTGACCTTCATCTTCTTGGACGTGATGTTGTCGCGCTGGATAACGGTGATCTCTTCGACTACCGCGTCTTTGGCGTCGGCAACTATCTCTCGCATCAGTGCGAGGGCTGGGTCTATAAGCTCGATGACTCGGCCCCTGGAGCGTTCTTTGGGGACTTTGAACTCGCCGACGACCAATGCCCGGCGAACGTGCATCAGGCCGGCATCAAGGTCTACGTCTTCAACGGCAAGCCCGATGAGTTCGGAAAGGGACATCCCGGCCCAGCAATTGAACTCAATCATCCAGGCGTCAGCTCGGCGGTCGGGATCAGCTTTGCCGATCAGCTCGATCTCAGAGCGGCTGAAGGGGTCGGCATGCTCTAGGTCGACGTCCGATCCGACGTTGCTGATCCTATCGAGCGGGTTAGCCTTCAGGATGCCGTCGCCGAATGCATCGGCCCAGACCCCTCTGACGATGGTGAAAATGTCGTTTACTGTCTTCGGCGCCAGGTCTTGCTTGAGCAGTTGTGCTTGAAACAGCTCAATGTCGCTTTTGCTGATGTCGACGATTCTACGCTTGCCGAACTTCTTTTCTACGTGCACAGCCTTGCTCACATAGTTGATGACGGTGCTCGACGCTTTTAGCGCGCGCTGAACCTCCAGCCAGCGCTCAATACCTTCCTTTACGGTGCGCTTGTCTAAGCCGCAGCCAGCCTTCGCACTGATTGACTGCAACAGCTTCTATGCCAGCTCCGAGCGAGTATTCCGGCCTGAACTGGCGAAGGTGCCCATCGTGGTGCTGAGCAATAACGACGGTTGTGTCATTGACCGGAGCTACGATGCCAAACCTTTCATCAAGATGGGTGAGCCGTATTTCCAGATCAAGCACAAGCGCAAGCAGCACTGCATCGTCCCGTTCTCCTCCAACTATGCGCTGTACGGCGACATGAGCGAGCGCGTGATGAGTCTGATCGAGGCAATGGTGCCGGCAGTCGAGGTGTACAGCATCGACGAGGCATTCGCCGACCTGACTGGTATCGGTGAGCTGGATGCCTTAGGCCGGCAGATTCGCGCCCAGGTGCTTCGCTGCACCGGTATCCCTGTCGGTGTTGGTATCGCTCACACAAAGACCATGGCGAAGTTGGCAAACCACACCGCGAAACGCCTACAGTCCCAAACCGGTGGGGTGGTCAACATTACCGATCCGGTTAAGCGTGACTGGGTACTACGCAATACGGACGTGGCGGAGGTGTGGGGTGTGGGTCGCAAGATGAAACTCCATCTTGATGCAATAGGTATCAAGTCGGCTATGGACCTGGCTAAAGCCGATCCGTGGACGCTCCGTAAGAAGTTCAGCGTTTTGATCCAGAAGACGGCCAGGGAGTTGGGCGGCACTCCTTGCCTGGAGCTGGACGAGCCGGATGGGGAATGAGGCGAGAGATGATGAGCAGAGGCTATACGACTAGACTCGATCAGCTTTGGTCGGTGGGATGCAGTTGATGGTAGCAATCAGCCAGATATGAGGTATAAATGGCGAGTTTCGTTAATGCCTCTAAAAAAGAACAGGGAATGTGAACTCAAATGGCTACCGAAAAAAAACCAGAAGCGCGCACTCAGGACATCAACCCGATCGTGCAGCGCTTCGTTTTTCACAAGCTTATTAGCGTGCAGGGTCAGAAGCTTGTGCAGACATCGCCAAGACACGAAGCTATGACTTTGCCGGATGAGAAGGTCAATACGCTGGCCGCGAGCATTCTTAAGAGCTTCAACGGTGAAGCAAGTGTCGCTTTTGCAGGCATCGAAACTGATAGCTGGTTCGAGACTAAAACACGCAAGTACCTAGATCAGAAAGTTAAGCCAGAGGATAACGCGGTCTTCTACGATTATTCTATAATGATGATGGAAAAGCTCGCAGATAAAATGGAAGAGGCTCCACTCTCAACTGGCGGCTATTTGACCATTATAGATTACATGATAGAGGGAGGGCGGCATTTAATGCTTGTTCTCATTAAGGACCAGAAAGGTATCGGTATTAACGCTGATATGGAACTCGAAGAGGTCGTTACTCTCGGGACAGACAAGCTTCATTTTGCCGCTGATATTCATGTCGGGCGCTGGTTGTCAGAAGATAAAGTTGAACGTGAGCGGCACGTGGCCTTTCTAAAAGGGAAAAACCGACTCGATACAGTTGTTGGTTATTTTAAAAGCCTTTTGAATATCGATGAAGCCCAGTATCACGATCCATCGAAACATACCAAGCAGATTGTTACGGCGGTTAAAAACTATTGTGAGTCCTTCAAAGATGAAGATGGTGCATTGGCTGCAAGAAGAGCGATTCAGGATTGGGCCGAAAGCCAAGCGGCTAATGGTCTTGCGATAACTCTAAGTGCTGTGGCGAATTTGATCGAGCCAGATTCGCCTGAGAAATTTATTGAATATCTTAAAGTGAATAAGTTGGAGATCCCAGCTGAATTTGTTCCGGTTACTCAGTTCTTGAAATCGTTAATGAAATATAAAGTTGTTGGGCCAAAGAAGCAGTACACATTATCTTTTGAGCAGTCTGCAATAGAGGATGGTCTGATTTTTCAGAATGAAAATGGCAATATCGAAATTGCCGAAGCTCCTGCTGCAACTTTGAAACTCATACCAATAAAATGACTAGCTCAGAAGAACTAAAAGATATTGATAGGATACTCGAACTGTCGGGCTTGACTGCTTTTGAATGGCACCCATCTTGTATATCTTGTGAGCGGACTTTCAGTTCTACAGCAGTTGCTCTAATTAAAGCGCTTATTGATAGCCCACATACGGAAGTGAGACTTAAGAAAAAGGGTCAGCACGTTGAGGATTTGAATGGCGGTGACGTCTTCGAGGTTTCTATCGACTTGCCAAAAGGTGCTCACTGTTGCCTTGCGCGGACTCCGAACGATCTCCTCCGTTTTTACTATCTGCACGCGTTACCAGAACAGTATGCTTTTGCGGACCCATTTTATAAATCTTGGGACGCAGGCAGAGTTAAGCAACCTGCGATTGTAGAAAGGTTAATCTCTGCGAACAGCTTTGTGATGTCACTCGAGCAGCATCGCATTTTGGAACGCGACGGAAATAGTAGAAGTTATGTTGTGCACACTCACAATGGGAAAACGTGCATTCCTTTTAAGTCTGAAGCAGGTTACTTGGAAAGTTTACCTCTGGAAATTCAGGAAGCGATAAAGATTCTAGCTGAGTTGTTTAATGATAGCATTCACTCCCGTGAAAAGGAGCGGATCGTACGTAATGCCATAGCTGAGGCTATGCGTTCGTGCGATTTAGAAATGCGTTTGAAGCATCTTCTCAAGCATGCATTGGAAATTGTGTTGGTTGCGCGGAATAATTATGACTTGTTTGTGGCTAGCTTCTCTTTTCAAAATGATCAAGAAAAGCTTTATGAGCAGAAACGCGAGTTTAACGTAAAGCTAAACGCATTGCTGTCAGGTATACAGGGGAAATTGTTAGCTATTCCGGTGTCCACAATACTTGCTACCAGTCAGCTGAAAAATGTTGGTGAGCAAAATTATATTTTGATTAATGCTTCAATAATTTTCTCGGCTGCTTTTTTTACTTTAATAATTGTCTGGTTGATACTTAGTCAGTTAGCCGCGCTGATGTCTATAAAGTCAGAGATAGAATCAAAGGAGAAGAGGTTTAAGGTTGAGCTGCCAAGAATATTTAGTGAGGTTGAGTCGATTTTTACCGCGCTCAAAGCGTCCTGTGTTTTTAATATTAGAGTGTCAAAGGTTATTCTTGGTTTGGCCAGTATTCTGTTTGTTGTGACTTTTTATGTTTATGTTTTGAAAACGCCACCGTTGCACTGCCTTTTATTATCCATGCTTCACGCTACTATGTTTGGGTTTTTATGGTTGTTTGATTGGATAAGGGAGGCGATTCCTGTGGTATGGTCTTATTTTTTTAACTCTGGCTAATCATTAGAATGAAAGCAGCTTTAGGGAAGATACATGGTTTCTTGAGTGGTTTGAATAAGGAAGCTTGGCGAATGTCAGGTTTTCTTCATGAGAAAGAGGTCGGTTGTTGCTTGAATTTTGCTATATTGCGAATGTGTTGTGCACAATATATCAATAAACACGTGCGTAGGAGCTAATAGGCGTTCCAATCCATCATCGGACGGATCGTTTCTCTGGAGTGTCGAGCACCGAGCGTGGGGCAAAAATGGGACAAGCCGTTGGTCATGCAGCCGTAGAGCTCAATTTGAACCAGCGCATACTCAAGGAATTATTGCCATCACCGATTCCGATTCAGCTCAATGTCCCCACAACATACCCTTGCACAGTAGTTTTGGGGGAGGTGTGTACAGGTAGGTGCTTAAGGAACCTCTTTTAGCATGTCAAGAGACCGTGATTATAGTAATCAAGGCTCATGTTATCTTCCTTTCACTTTTTTCTACATCGGGACCATGTGGTGAGTCGTACAAATTTTTGTGAATTGCTCGCAAGTGAAATTGATCGTCTAGACGGCCTCTTTAACGAATCTCCCAATCTCAAGAAGACGCGGATTGATGACCCTCAGCTGGAAATGCCTGGGTTGGCCATCATTGCTTCGCGCACGACTGCTTTGAGGCGAGAGTATCTCGCCGGGATAGCGATTTGTGCTTTAGGGAATATTGAGCTGGACGCCCATGTCACTGCACCCGGGCTTACAGTTCTAGCAAACCATAGCCCTCAGATTTTCATGCGCCAAATGCTTGCTCAGATGAGCAAATTAAAATTTGAAACGCTGGATCAGTGCCAGCTTGAGGATGATGACTGGCCCCGCTTAACCAGTGGGGTTCTGATCTTAGAAGGGAGGGCTGCGGTAAAGGAAAGCGATGATGCTTCCATTGATGTGGACGAGTTGCATCTCAGGTGGGAATCCGCGATCTACTCCATAGTAGACCTTGTGAACCTGATTTCCGGCTCCACAAGAGCGTCAACGATCATTGTTGAAAACTACCACCTGATCAATGACGTTACCAACCATCCTGATGCTATCCGTAATTTGCGTAATGCGGCGACCGCTGCGGGCATCTACCTGTATATCGGCTGCGGGCTTACCCATTGGCATGAAGTCAGGACAAGTGGAACCCTCTACCTTTCTGACCTCGCGGAGAGCCTGACTGAGGCGGTACACGTAGCTGATCTCATCACCCTGCTTAGTCCCTCGAATTCCGGAGTATCCGCAGTAATATACGACTCAAGATATAGCGCGCCGTGGCGAGGAAGTTTGATCACATCCTAACGGGTAAAAGGTTAGGGCAAAATTAGGGCAGATACAGGGCCGCAATAGACCGCAGCGCACCGCAGACATAGCAAAAAAACGTCGAGTCTACTGGTCTAGAGCGGTCCCCAGAGACTTTGAAAGGGATTCGAATCCCTATCTCTCCGCCATTACACAGAAAAAGCCCCGTAGTTGAAAAACTACGGGGCTTTTTCGTTTCCGAAACTTGCTGAAAATACCGCCTCCTACGATTCACTCCCCGTACTACACAACAAACCCACCTTTCATGCAGGCTTCCAAAACGTTACGCACAGCGCCTGCGTTGCGCGCCCCTCTGTAAGTCAATATCGTTTGCCGTGTGCGAGATAGTTCTCCCATCCCAACACTGCAAAGGAATGCCTGATGAGTAAAAACACGAAAAAGACCTCCGACAAGATGGCCACGTTAGCAGCCGAAACCCTGAATAATCCAAACGCCTCAGCTATCGCCAGAAGCCTGGCTGCCTCGGCGTTGGCTCAGAGTGGTAAGGATAAGCAGACCAGTGCGCAGATGGAGGAGAAAGCTGGAAAGACGCTTCAGAGCGATAAGTACAGCGAGCAGACGAAAGCGCTTGCCGCCTCTGTGCTCTCCCAATCCAATAAAGAGCGAGGAAGCTGAGAGGCGACCCTTCTGAATAAGGCCGGTGGTTGTTTCCATAGGTTATTGGGGAATGGGCTGCCTTACCTGAGGCTGTCCATTTCTCACAAAAAGGCTTGGCTTGCCACCATCCATCAGAAAAGCTGCCCATGGCTATCTCCAGTTCTATGCTGGGTCATAAGACCAATTCTTATGGATGGGAGATGGGTATGAATAACGAACCCAAGCCACGCGACGACTCGGCGCAGGAGCGGGCTCGGCGGCTTCACGAAGAAGAGAAACCGCAGACCTGGAAGCACCCGGATGATGGGACGGAATTGTCCGAGCGCGACCAGGAGCGCCCGCTTAAGCCCTGACGTCCGACGATGAGAGCGCCCCCAGCGCTTTCATCCGGCTATCGGCGTACACAGCTCTACCAGCGTGCCATCCGGGCAGCGCACGTAAGACACTACCTGGCCCCAGGGCTTGCTGCTCGGTGCCGAGAGTTCGCTGGCACCTGCGGCCAGCGCTTTGGCGTGGGCCGCCGGTACGTCTTCGGTTACAAACCCCAGCTCCATGCCCAGCGGTTGCTTCGAGGTATGGGCGGCGACGTGCCCACCCTTGAAGTTCATCTCCCCCAGCTCATGGGCGGCGAAGGACAACGTAGTGCCCCCGGTTTCCAACTCGCCATAGGTCCCTGATTCATGCAGGAAGCGTCGGCTGAAGCCAAAGGCCTTTTCGAAAAACTGCAGTGACGCGGCCACGTCCGGGACGTAGACGATGGTGTAGGCGAATTTCATGGCTAAGCGCTCCTTGCTTGAAGAAAGTGGCTAATTAGAGGGCGAGGCGGCGGGCTCGTCAATCTGCCTATACCAGCAGCGCCGTGGGAAACCCCGACGCCAGGACCAGATACGCAACGATGGCGGCCAGGCACAGCCCGACAAACACCCGCAGCAGCGTCCTGGCGGTTGGGTGGGCGATGAGTCTGATACTCCAGATACACAGCCCGGCCATCAGGATGGCCAGGGCAAGAATGACCAGCACGGGGATGTTCTCGGTTGTCATGGAAGCTGATTTATAGTCTCAAACACGTGGGTTGGATAGTCGACGCATAGACGCAGGCCCTGCAGTGTTCCTAAACTGCCGGCAGTCTTGGGCTGTAGGGCGTTTGCCATGAATCGCAATGAATTACGCAAGGCCGACATCAACCTGATGGTGGTCTTTGAAACGCTGATGCTCGAGCGCAACGTAACGCGTGTGGCAGAGAAGCTGTTTCTCGGCCAACCCACGGTCAGTTCGGCCCTCAACCGCTTGCGCACGTTGTTCAACGACCCGCTGTTTATCCGTGTCGGCCATCGTATGGAGCCCACGGCGCGGGCCGAGGAGCTTATCTTGCATCTGTCGCCGGCCCTGGACTCGCTGTCGGCGGCGTTGAGCCTTACCCATGATTTCGATCCGTCTGTCAGTACCATGACCTTTCGCATCGGCCTGTCCGATGACGTCGAGTTCGGCCTGTTGCCGCCGCTGTTGCGGGCCCTGCGCACCGAAGCGCCGCAGGTGGTGTTTGTGGTGCAGCATGTCGATTACTGGCGGATCCCGGACTTGCTGGCCTCTGGCGATATCACCGTCGGCATCACCCAGACCCGTGGCCTGCCGGCCAATGCCAAGCGCAAGTTGTTGCGCCATATCCGCCCCAGCGTGCTACGCGCAGATGCCTCGGATCAGCCGTTGACCCTCGATGAATATTGCTCACGACCCCATGTGCTGGTGTCCCACACCGCCAACGTCGCAGGGTTTGCCGATGAGTGGCTGGCGGAGATCGGTCGCAAGCGGCATGTGGTGTTATCTGTGCCGCAATACAGTTCCTTGCCGGCACTGCTGGCCGGCACCGATATGATCGCCAGCCTTCCGGATTACACGGCCCAGGCCATGGCCGCAGCGGGCAATCTGTTTTGTGAGCCGTTCCCGTTCGATACGCCGACCCTGGACTTGTCCATGGTCTGGCTCAGCCACGTTGACAGTGACCCCGCCGAACGCTGGATGCGCTCGCGGCTGGAAGCATTTATGGGGGGCTGAGAGCACTAAGCGGCACGTCATATCTGCGCTTCTTTTGCCGCATCCTGCTTGACGCTTGCCACTGCCTTGACCACCTGCTCGCGAAACCACGCGTTGGCAGTTTCCTGCTCGCTGACGTCGTTCCACTGCATATCCAGGGTGAACCCCGGCAGGCCGTTGGGGGCTTCGCAGTGGCCGAACTGCGGCTCCAGGGCCAGCAGCTGTTGCACACGCCGGGGCAGGGTGACGATAAAGTCGGTGCCGGCAATCATCTTCAGCGCCGCGCTGTAGCTGTTGGCCCGGGCGATAACCTGGCGCTTGTGGGCCTGGCGGGCGAGCCAGCCGTCGATCATGTTGGTGTCCGAGGTCCAGGGTGTCGGGAATACATGGCGCCGGGCCACAAACGACTGCAGGCTGAACGCCGGCTCGCGCGGGGCGGCGCGTTTATCGAAGACGCAGACCAGGTCGTCCTCCAGCAGCATCTGCGTCCTGAGATCCTTGTGCTCACGGTGAAAGTGCGGGCCGAAGCAAATCACCAGGTCCAGGCGCCCGTCGCGCAGGGCCTCTACGGGAATCTCGGTTTCCAGCTTCTGCACATTGACGATCACTGGCAGGTCGGCGTGATCGAAGTGTTTCAGCAACCTGGGCAGGATCAGTTGCTCGAAGTATTCGGGCGCGCAAAGGTTGAAGGTGACAGCTTTTTGCGTGGGGTCGAACGTCTGGGCGCCCGCGTGGCAGAGGTTGATGCTTTCGAGGATTTTCTGCACATGCCCGTACATGCTGCTGGCTTTGTAGGTCGGGCGCATGCCCGCACGGGTGTTGATAAACAGATCGTCTTCGAAGCTGGTGCGCAGTTTCTTCAGGCTGTAACTGACCGTAGACTGGCTGACAAACAGGGTTTCGGACACATCGGTGACGCTGCTTTGCTCATACACAGCGACAAACACCATCAGGTCCTGCATATCGAGCTTTCTAAGCAAGTTGCTGTTTAGCATTCGTTCCGTCCGTGAGCCTGTTGCGCGACCGCAGCGCAAACAAGGCAAAATGTTAACGGAACGCTCGTGCCAATAGAAAGGTCTGTCGGACCTTTCTATGTCTGTTGTGGGACAGATACTGTTTGGAACACGACGCCCTAGCGAATATGCCGTGCGTAGTGGCGCGGGTCGAAGCGCAGGACCATCAGCAGCATCACCCCCACCACCGCCGTGAGCGACCACCAGGCCCATTCGAAACTGCCCAGTTGGTCGCGAATCACCCCAGCGATCAGTGGCGACACGCCAGCAATCAGGTAGCCGATACCCTGCACGAAGGCCGTCAGGCCACCCGCGCGGCGCGGGTTGTCCAGGTGGTCCAGGGACAGGATCAGGCTCATTGGGAACAACCCGCCAATGCCCAGGCCCAGCAGGCATGGCCACAGGAGGGTGAGGTGCTGTGGGGAGAGGATCAGGCCACAGAAGCCGGCGATGATCAGCACCAGCAACACGGCCACCACCGCGCGCTTGTCCTGGCGCCGGTTGGCGATGGCCGGGGTGATCAGCCCGGAGACCACCTCCATGGCGGTCAGGAAACCCAGTAGCAAACCGGCACTCTGTTCGCTCCAGCCCTGCTCGACGTAGTACGGCGCCAGCCATGCCAGCACGCAGGTGTAGGAAGCGGTCCCGAGGCCGAAAAATATCGCCAGCAACCATGCGCGGCGATTACCGAAAAACGACGCCTGCGCACCGGTAGCGGCGTGGGGCAGGGGAGGCAATGCCGCGCGCTGGGCATACCAGAACAGCAGCGCCAGCACGGCGAGCACCGCCCAGATGGCCAGGCCGATCCGCCAACTGCCGGTCTGCACCTGGATAAACGGCGAGAATGACGCCGCCAATGCCGCGCCGCCCATGATCGCGGTGACGTATAGGCCCATGAACAGTGAAACATTGTCACGAAAGCGCGACTTGATCAGCGCCGGCATCAACGCCTGGATCAGCGCAATGCCCACGCCGGCGGCGATGGCGCTGAGGATCAATTCGGCGGCGGAGTCGAGAAATAGCCGTGACAGCGTGGCGAGGCCAATCACTACCAGCGACAGCACGATGCTGCGATGTTCGCCAAAGCGTTTGCCCAGGCCCATGCCGAAGAACATTGCCAAGCCCATCGCCATCACCGGCAGCATGGTCAACAACGACGCGGTGCTGAAACTCAGCGGCATATCACCACGGATCGACGATAACAAAGGACCGACTGCTGCCATGGACGGGCGCAGGTTGAGGGCCACCAGTACAACACTGATCATCAGCCAGAGGGCGGTGGTGGGTTTGGCGTGGACGTTTTCCATGGGCGGGCCTTGAATGGACAAGGCTGCTATTAGGCGGCTGCGCAGGGCAGTGGGCAAATCAGAAAGTCGCAGGGACTATTGAAAAAACCGGCACCGGCTTGTGTGGGAACCGGGTAAGACAGTTCCCACACAAGCCAGGGCGATTTCGTCGGCAGGGTGTGTCAGTAACCCACGGTAAAGCGTTGGCGCGAATGCTTCGGTGTTTCCACTTCGTCAATCAGGGCAATGGCGAAGTCGGCAAAGCTGATCCAACTACGGCCTGCGCTGCTCACCAACAGGTCGTCCTGGCCCAGGCGGAAGGTGCCGGTGCGCTCGGTCTCGACAAACTCTGCCGAGGGCGAAAGGAAGGTCCAGTCCAGGCCCTTTTCCTGACGCAAGGTGTCGAGGAATGCCACGCCAGCACTGGCCTCGGCCTTGTATTCGGCAGGGAAACCTTGGCTGTCGATGACCCGCCCGCCGTCCGGCAACAGCAGCGAGCCCGCGCCACCCACCACCAGCAGACGCTTCACGCCCGCCTGTTTTACCGGCCCGATCACCGCAGGCGCCGGCAGGGTGGCGAAGTGCGCAGCGCTGATCACCACGTCGCTGCCGCTGATGGCCTGTTGCAGGGCTGCAGCGTCCAGGGCGTCGGCCTGTTTGACGGTCAAGCCCGGGCGCGCAGCGATAGCTCCAGTGTTGCGTGCGATGGCCGTGACCGTATGGCCGCGACGCAGGGCTTCTTCCAGCAGTTGGCTACCGGCACGGCCGGTGGCACCAATGATTGCGATCTTGCTCATGACGTTCTCCAGTGCGGTAAGGGTTGGGTCAATTCACCACTGCATTTCGCCCTTGGCGACTTTGGCACTCAGCTCCAGGGAGCTTTCATCGGCCAGCTTCGGGTAGCGTTTTTTCATGGCTGCGATCAGGGCGGCGGAATCCTTGGCCTTGGCGGTTTCTACATCGAAAGCCTTGATGTAGTCGGCCGTGAAGGCGACGGATTTGACCGAAGGCGTGCCCAGGTAGTGGCCCGGCACCACGGTGACCGGCTTGAGTTTTTCGATACGTTGCAGGGTGCCCAGCCAATCGGCATGGGATTGCGCACCCTGGGTGTCGGCCATCCACAAGTGGATATTGTCCGAGACCACCACGCCGCCGATCACGGCCTTGATTGATGGGATCCAGACGAAACTGCGATCCGGCTGCGGGCCGTCCAGGCCGATGACTTCCAGCGGTTGCCCTTCGAGCGTCAGGCTATGGCCTTCGAGGACCTGAGGAATGATGGTCTTGGCGGGTTTGTCGGCACCCATTTTCGGGCCCCAGTAGGCGACTTTTCCGGCAACGGTGGCCTTGATATGGTCGACCACCGGCTGCGGTGCAAGGATCTTGGCCTGTGGGAAAGCGCTGGCCAGGGTGTCGAGGCCGAAGTAGTAATCCGGGTCGCCATGGCTGATGTAGATGGTGGTCAGCTGTTTGCCACTGGCGCGGATCTTCTGCACCAGTTGCTCGGCCTGGCCCTTGCCGAACTGCGCGTCTACCAGGATCGCGTCTTTCTCGCCGCTGACCAGCACCGAGCTGACGGGGAAGATCGCCGATTCACCGGGGTTGTACACGTCGAGAGTAAGGTCGGCGGCAGCTGCGTGAGCGGCAAAGCCGAGTACGGTGGTGGCCAATACAAAGCGCTTGAGGGTGGTGAGCATGTTCAGGTCCAGGTCAGAGGTGCCTTGGCAGGCGATGGACAGAGCTTAGTTGCACTTAACGCAGCAAAAAATGCGATGCTGGAACATAGTTTGTTTCTAAAACCGGGCAAATCATGGATCGTCTTCAAGCAATGCGCGTGTTTGTCACGGTGGTCGACCTGGGCAGCCAGTCTGCGGCCGCCGATCATCTGGACCTGTCGCGCCCAGTCGTGTCGCGCTACCTGGCAGAGCTGGAGGACTGGGTGGGCGCGCGCCTGATGCACCGCACCACGCGCAAGCTCAGCCTGACCGCCGCCGGCAGCGAAACCCTGCCGCGTTGCCGGCAGATGCTGGAATTGTCCTGCGACATGCAGGCCGCCGTCAGCGAACCGGACGACACCCCTCGTGGCCTGGTGCGCCTGAGTGTCAGCACCTCGTTTGGCCAGGCGCAACTGGCGGAGGCGATGGCCGAGTACGTCAAGCGCTACCCGCAGGTGACTATTGATCTGCAAATGCTCGACCGCACGGTGAACCTGGTGGATGAGCGCATCGACCTGGCGATTCGCACCAGCAACGACCTGGACCCCAACCTGATTGCGCGGCACCTGACGGTATGCCGCTCGGTGATCTGCGCGTCGCCGGCCTATCTGCTGGAACATCCGCAACCGCAGCGGGTAGAAGAGCTGGCGGGGCACAATTGCCTGACCCATACCTACTTCGGCAAAAGCCTGTGGCATTTCGAGGAAGATGGCGAGCCGGTGTCGGTGCCGGTGCACGGCAACATCAGCGCCAATGAAGCCAGCACCTTGCTACGCGTGACCCTGGCCGGGGCGGGGGTGGCGATGCTGCCGACCTACCAGGCCGGCGACTACATCCGCAGCGGCCAGTTGATCCGCCTGCTGCCCCATGCCGAGCCACGGCAGATGAACATGTACGCGGTGTATGCCTCGCGCAAGCACATGCCCCAGGCGTTGCGCAGCCTTCTGGATTTCCTGGTGTTGAGGTTCCCGCCGCAGCCGCAATGGGATGCAGGGCTGGACGTGCGATAAGGCGCCTGAATACCCCTCAATACTGGCAACTCGCCCTGGCTGACCTATGCTTACCACAGCACCTTCTTGATCTGTCCGGAGGTCACCGCCATGACGATCAAAACCAGAAAGTACCTGATGATTTTTACCCTCTGCACCCTGGCCACGGCCCTCTATGGCACCGCCGTCTACCGCGCCGAACAGGCCCGCATGCAACCCGGCATGGCCGCAACCTGCAACCACGGACAATGCACCTACTCGGCGACCCTGAGCGCGTTGCGCTAAGCCGGAGGGCTGTGGAGGCAATGGAGCTCCAGGGGCTTCTATGGCTCTTGTGGCGAGGGAGCTTGCTCCCGTTGGACTGCGCAGCAGTCCCATTTCAGGGCCGCTTCGCGCCCCAACGGGGGCAAGCCCCCTCGCCACAACAAGCCCCCTCAGCACAATAAACCTTCTCACCACAGTAAATCGGCCTACAGAATGTGGGCGGACGATCACTCTGCATTCAACTGTTCGCGAAACACCTTGGGTGAAAACCCGACGCGCCGGCGAAACAGTCGAGAAAAGTTCGTCGGATCAGAGAACCCCAGTACGTCGGACATTTCATTGATGGTCATGCTGGTGTAGGTCAGCAGGCGCTTGGCCTCCAGCAATTGGCGGTCGTGCATGATCTGCAAGGCCGGCTGCCCGCCCAGTTCGCGGCAGGTGCCGTTGAGGTGCGACACCGAGATCCCCAGCTTGTGCGCCAGGTCTTCGATCTTCGGGTGTTCGCGGTAGTGCTGCTCCACCAACTGGGTGAAGCGCCGAAAATACTCAAGGCTGCGTGGCACCCGGGTATGGCAGCGCTGGATGGCCTGGCGGCTGATCCACACCAACAGCACGCTGACCAGGGCGTGCATCATCATGTCCCGGGCCGGGAAGTTGTCGTTGTATTCATCCTGCAACCGGGCAAACAGGCTATTGAGGTAGTCACTGTCCTGGCCCGCCGGATAACTGCCCAGGGCGCTCAAGCCATCTAACGTCGAGCCCAGTTGGCCTTGCAGATGCGCCACCAGCGGCGCAGCCAGCGTCACCACAAACCCTTGCACATCCTCGGCAAACCGAAACCCATGCACGCATAACGGCGGCAGCACTTGCAGGGTCGATTCCGTCAGCGTCGTGCGCTGGCCCTCGATCTCCAACTGCGCCTGGCCTTTGTACACGTAGAGCAACTGGCACAGGTCCGCATGTCGGTGGGGCTGGATCTCCCACTGGTACTCACGGCTGCGCCGGGAGATGGTTTCACAGTGCAACAAATCCGGGGTCGGCCACTGTTGGCTTTCCCCATAGAGTTTGAACACTGGAACGGCGGGACTGGCATTTTTGGTCATGGTTTCAATCCGATACTCAGGACAGTGGTTCGGTAATCGCCCCAATTGGCGAAAAGCGCAGGCTTTGGCTCAGTTTTCACCTTCTTATGGGGCTCACTCAAGGGAAAAATGCCAGCACCAAAACCAATGACAACGCTTTCACTGAATACGTTCGGGGGAAGCAGGCGGGCCATAAAAATAATGAAAACCCTGAAAACCCAAGTCGCCATTATCGGCGCCGGCCCTTCGGGGCTGCTGCTCGGCCAGTTGCTGCACAATGCGGGGATTGAAACCCTGATTCTTGAGCGCCAGGCCCCCGACTATGTCCTCGGACGTATTCGCGCCGGTGTGCTGGAGCAGGGCATGGTCGACCTGTTGCTCCAGGCCGGGGTCAGCCAGCGAATGGACGCCGAGGGCCTGGTACATGCAGGCTTCGAGCTGGCGCTGAACGGGCGCTTGCAACATATCGACCTGAAATCCCTGACCGGCGGCAAGACCGTGATGATCTACGGCCAGACCGAAGTCACCCGCGACCTGATGGCGGCCCGCGAGCAAGCCGGTGCGATCACCCTGTATGAAGCGCGCAATGTTCAGCCCCACGACCTCAAGGGCGAACGGCCCTGGCTGACCTTCGAGCACCAGGGCCAACACGTGCGCCTGGACTGCGACTACATCGCTGGCTGCGATGGCTTCCACGGCGTGGCACGCCAGTCGATCCCCGCCGATGTGCTCCAGACCTTCGAGCGGGTCTACCCGTTCGGCTGGCTGGGTATCCTTGCCGACACCCCGCCGGTCCACGCCGAACTGGTCTACGCCAAGCACCCACGCGGCTTTGCCCTGTGCAGCATGCGTTCGCCCAGCCGCAGCCGTTATTACCTGCAGGTGCCGGCCGAGGAGTCGCTTGAGGCATGGTCCGACCAGCGCTTCTGGGATGAACTCAAGGCGCGCCTGCCCGATGAGTTGGCCGCGCAATTGGTGACCGGGCCGTCGATCGAAAAGAGCATCGCCCCGCTGCGCAGTTTCGTGGTGGAGCCGATGCAGTACGGGCGCCTGTTCCTGCTGGGGGACGCCGCCCATATCGTGCCACCCACCGGCGCCAAGGGCCTGAACCTGGCGGCCAGCGATGTCAGCACCTTGTTCAGCATCTTGCGCAAGGTGTACCGGGAAGGGCGCGTGGAGTTGCTGGAGAAATATTCACAGATCTGCCTGCGGCGCATCTGGAAGGCTGAACGGTTTTCCTGGTGGATGACCTCGATGCTGCACCAGTTTCCCGAGGCGGATGGCTTCAGCCAACGTATTGCCCAGAGCGAGCTGGAGTACTTTGTCGAGTCGCAGGCGGGGCGCAAAACCATTGCAGAAAATTACGTCGGACTTCCTTACGAGGCTATCGAGTAGCCGGCTATCGAGTAAGCTATCGGGCATTGCCACGGGGCTCTTTTCCCGTGGGCCTTGCCTACAGGTTCTGTCGTGACCCCGCCCACTCCTTCTGTACGCAGTATCCTCGCCGCCCTGATGCTGGCGATTTTCCTCGGCGCGCTGGACCAGACCATCGTCGCCGTGTCGATGCCGGCCATTTCTGCGCAGTTCAACGACGTCAACCTGCTGGCCTGGGTCATCTCCGGCTATATGGTGGCGATGACTGTGGCCGTGCCGATCTACGGCAAGCTCGGCGACCTGTATGGGCGGCGGCCGATGATGCTGATCGGCATGGGCCTGTTTACCGTCGCCTCGCTGTTTTGTGGCATGGCGCAAAGCATGGAACAGCTGGTGCTGGCGCGCATCCTCCAGGGCATTGGCGCAGGCGGGATGATTTCCGTGAGCCAGGCGATCATCGGCGACATTATCCCGCCCCGTGAGCGTGGGCGTTACCAGGGTTACTTCAGCAGCATGTACGCGGTCGCCAGCGTGGCCGGGCCGGTGTTGGGCGGCTATATGACCGAGTACCTGTCGTGGCGCTGGGTGTTTTTGATCAACCTGCCATTGGGCGCGGGCGCCTGGTGGGTGGCCCATCGCACCCTGGTAGGGCTGCCGGTGCCGCAGCGCAAGCCGGTCATTGATTACCTCGGCACGCTGCTGATGATCATTGGCTTGACGGCGTTGTTGCTGGGCATCACCGAAATCGGCCAGGGCCATCATTGGCGTGATGATCAGGTGCTGGGCCTGCTGGCGTGTGCCTTGGTGGCGCTGAGCGTATTTGTCTGGCATGAGCGCCGGGCGCGGGAGCCCCTGTTGCCCATGCACCTGTTCGCCAACCGCAGCGCGGTGTTGTGCTGGTGCACGATTTTCTTCACCAGCTTCCAGGCCATCTCGCTGATCGTGCTGATGCCCCTGCGTTACCAGAGCGTCACCGGTGCCGGTGCCGACAGCGCCGCCTTGCATCTGCTGCCGCTGGCCATAGGCTTGCCGATGGGCGCGTTCTTTGCCGGGCGCATGACCTCGGTGACCGGTCGCTATAAACCGATGATCCTTGGCGGGGCGCTGCTCACGCCGATTGCGATCCTCGGCATGGCCTTCAGCGCACCCCAGTCGCTGATGCTCAGCAGCCTGTTCATGGTGCTCAGCGGCATTGCCTCGGGCATGCAGTTCCCGACTTCCCTGGTGGGCACGCAAAACTCGGTGGCGCAACACGACATTGGCGTCGCCACCAGCACCACCAACCTGTTCCGCTCACTGGGTGGCGCGGTTGGGGTGGCGTGCATGTCGGCCTTGCTGTTGGCGTTGTTGCAGGATTCGAGTTTTGCCCATCTGGCCAGTGGTTCGATGATGGCCGAAGGCAGCTCCGGCAATGTGCTGCTCGATGGCCTCAACGCGGCGCCTGACCCGGCGCAGGATGCGTTGCGTGGAGAGTTGCTGAGCACCTTCCGGCATTTACTGATGGTCAGTGCGGCGGTGTCGTTGCTGGGGTTGGCGGCGGCGATTGCGATGCCAAACCACCTGTTGCGGGGGCGCGAAGACAAGGCGCGATAGCGTAGGCGCCGGCAAGCCGGCTCCTACATGCAATGCAGCTGTGCGCGTTGCCCGCTTACGGGCTGTAGTAACCCACCGCCACCAGAAAATGCCCGCTCTTACGCAGATAGGCATGCTTGTTTTCCACCTTGCCGGTCACCGGGTTTTTCCAGCGGTATTCATATTCCCCCTGATCCTGCTCCTTCATCAGTTGCAGGATCGGCTCGCCCACGGGCTTGCCGTCCGGGTCCTTGACCTTGGCGAAGTCGGTGTTGATCAGGCGCAGGTTTGTGCCGTGGGCCACATAGCGCCCGGTATCCAGGTCGACCACAAACACATACAGGTCGTCCTGCAAAAAGCCGCCTTGCAGCGCATTGATGGCTTTCAACGCGCCGGCTTCGTTTTTCTCCAGTTCCCTGACCGCCTTGTCCCGCAGGGCCTTGGCCTGTTCGGGTGTGGCCCGGGGCAGGTAATAGCCGACGGCCAGGATGCGCTGGCCGATGCGCTGGTAGAACACATGTTTGCGCTCCACCTTGCCGTCGTTCCAGTTCTGCCAGCGGTACTCGGCCTGCTGGATGCCATTGCCTTCCGGGATCTTCAGCGCCGCCTTGAACGACTGGCGCAGGTCCGGCCCGAGCACTTCGGACACGTCGCGCCCGATCAGCGCCGATGACGGACCGCCACTGGCCAGCAGCACGCCCTTGGTATCGACCACGAACACATAGCGGTCCTTGTCGACAAACTCGCCCTGGCGGCTGAAGGCGGCGAAGGCCTTGTCACCGTTGTCGTGGTAATAAGCCAGGGCCTTCTCCAGCAGCGCCTTGGCGGCCTGGGCGTCCTGTTCATTGGGGGTTGCGGCCTGGGCCTGGCTGAAACACAGCAACAGTAGCAGCCAGGTGGCGTGGAGCATTCCCTTCATTACCCGTCCCTCGTTCTTGTGAATGTCCCAAGAGCGTAGACGGTTGCCCGGGGATTAGAACGGCTGGGTCGGCAGGTATTTTCCGTCCAGGGTAATGACCGCGCGGGAGCCGCCGTCCGGGTCTTCGACCTTTTTGATGTCCAGCTTGAAGTTGATGGCGCTGATGATGCCATCGCCAAACTGCTCGTGGACCAGGGCTTTGAGGGTTGAACCATAGACCTGCAGCATTTCATAGAAACGGTACACGGTCGGGTCCGTCGGAATGCCACCGGGGATGCTGCCGCGCAGAGGCACGCTTTGCAGCAGACGGCTGGCGTCCGCGTCCAGGCCCAGTTTGGCGCACACCACATCGGCTGCGTCCTTGGGCAGCGGGTGTTGCCCGAGCAGGGCCGCGGTGACGAACGCCAGGCTCAGGCCGGTGCCGTCGCTGAGGTCCTGCCAGGACAGGTTTTTGCGGGCCTTGATATCAATCACGGTGTCGGCCAGGGCCAGGCGTGGGGTTTGGGACAATTGGGATTGCAGCATGATGACGTCCTCTTCGGTTAAATAAGGTTCAGGCGGCGTGTGCGCGGGTCTGTGGATTGTCCAGCAGGGATACAAAGCGAGCGGTGCGGCCATCCAGGGCGTTGATGCAGCCGCTTTCGATATCGTAGACCCAGCCATGCAGGCTCAGCCGGCCCTGTTCCAGCGCCAGGGCGACGCTGGGATGAGTCTTGAGGTTGGCCAATTGTGCGACCACGTTTTCCCGTACCAGAGCGCTCAGTCGCTCTGCATCCGAGGCATGGGTACGTGCGGCGTTGATCACCTTGGCCGACTCGGCATGGCGTAGCCAGTTGGCCACGGCGGGCAAGTGATCCAGGCATTTGCAGGTGGAAATGGCCGTCATGGCGCCGCAGTCGGAATGGCCGCAAATCACGATATCGCTGACCCCCAGCACGGCCACCGCATATTCGACCGTGGCCGAGACCCCGCCCGGCTCCGGGCCGTAGGACGGCACGATATTGCCGGCATTGCGGATCACAAACAGATCGCCTGGTTCCTGCTGGGTCAACAACTCCGGGACTACACGGCTGTCGGAGCAGGAAATAAACAGCGTGCTGGGGTGTTGCGTGGTTGCCAGTTGCTTGAACAGGTCACTGCGCTGGCTGAAGGCTTCGCTCTGGAACTTGCGCAAGCCGTCGATGAGATGCTGCATGGTGTTTCTCCTTGCGTCGCTGATGGGGCAAGGATGGAAGTTTTTGGTTATAGGGTCCAAGACCGGCTTATTATGGTTTCTATAAGTCATGCCTATAGCTGGAGTGTTTTGCATGCTGCTACGTCATATCCGCTACCTGCTGGCCGTCGCCGAACACCGTAACTTCACGCGGGCTGCCGAAGCGTTGCATGTGTCGCAGCCGACATTGTCGCAACAGATCAAGCAACTTGAAGAGAGCCTGGGGGCACCGCTGCTGGATCGTTCCGGGCGCAGTGTCAACCTGACCGACGCGGGCCAGGCCTATGTGCGGTTTGCCCGCCTGGCGCTGCAGGATCTGCAGGCGGGCACCCGGGCCATGCATGACGTGCAGGACCTGAGCCGCGGCAATTTACGCCTGGCCATGACCCCGACGTTCACCGCGTACCTGATCGGGCCGCTGCTGGCCCGGTTTTATCGGCAGTATCCGGGGATCACCGTCAGCGTCGAGGAAATGCCCCAGGACCGTCTTGAGCGCGCGCTGACCGAGGATCTGCTGGATATCGGCATTGGCTTCAGCGGCGAGCACATGCCAGACATCGAATGCCAAGGCGTGTTTGTCGAGGAGTTGAGCGTAGTGGCCAGCGCCAGTCATCCAACCTTGAAGCGCAAACAGTGGCTCAAGCTGGCTGACTTCAAGCAGCAACCCCTGGTGCTGTTGAACAGCGGATTTGCGACGCGACGTTACATTGATGACTATTGCCGGACGCTGGAGATAACGCCGCAGATTGCCATGCAGGCCAATTCGATCAGTGCGGTGATTGAAATTATTCGCCATACCCAACTGGCGACGATCCTGCCCCGCGAGGTGGCCATGGCCCAGCAGGGCTTGCACGCGGTGCAACTGCGCCCGCCGTTGCCGCAGCGCACGGTGGCCCTGCTCAGTCGCAAGGGCGCTTATCGCAGCGCGGCATGCCGGGCGTTTGTCGACGTGGTGAGTGGGTGGCGAATGTTTAGTCATCCTGAAAGTGAACTCCACCAAGACTGAATTTAAGGGCGTAACCCAGCGTGTGAGGCTGGCGCTCATCTCTTCACTGTGATCCCTGCATGGACGGTTCCCCCGACACTCACCCCGAGGCCTCGCCTGGCGCCACCGCGCCCAGCCGCCCGGTGTGTCGGCTGGGCGTTGATGCACTGCCTTCTGAACTGGCCTTTTGGGCACTGTGGCACTGCCGCCATGCCCGCCCGCCGGATACCGCTCCCTTACGCTGATTGCCCCCATCACGGGTGCGCCGTCGCGCGCGCCTGCCTGACGCAAACGTAAGAGAGTTGCCATGAGTACCGTCTTTGCCAGCCTGCACGAAGCCCAATCCTTTCTTGACCAAAACCCCGATATCGAGATGTTCGAGCTGTTCATCCTCGACAGCAACGGCGTGCCCCGCGGCAAGCTGCTGCACCGTGATGAACTGCTGGCGGTCTACGCCACCGGCCGGCCGCTGCCCAGTACCATCCTGGGCCTGACGCTCAATGGCGATGACGTGGAAAACTCCGGCCTGGTGTGGGAGGTGGGGGATATCGACTGCCGCGCCTACCCGATCAGCGGTAGTTTGCAGCGCATGCCGTGGCGGTTGATTCCCACGGCGGCGGTGCAGGTCAGCATGCACCCGGAGGAAGGCTTGCCGGCGACCGTGGCCGACCCCCGGCACCTGCTGGCCAAGGTCATCGACGGGCTCAAGGCCGATGGTTATTACCCGGTGATGGCGGCGGAACTGGAGTTCTACCTGCTGGACCAGAAGCCCGACAGTAACGGCCGCCCACAACCGGCGCGGGATATGGACGGCGGTCGCCCGCGCTCGACCCAGGTCTACGGCCTGCGCGAGCTGGAGCAGATCGAGCCGTTTCTGGCCGACCTGTACAGCGCCTGCAAGCTGCAAGGCATTCCCGCGCGCACGGCGATTTCCGAATACGCCCCCGGCCAGGTGGAGATCACCCTCGAGCATCGCAGCGATGCGTTGCAGGCGATGGACGAGGCGGTGCGTTACAAGCGCCTGGTCAAGGGCGTGGCCCACAAACACGGGATGACCGCCTGTTTCATGGCCAAGCCGTTCGACGACCTGGCCGGCACCGGCATGCACATGCACGTCAGCCTGGCGGACGCCGATGGCAACAATCTGTTTGCCAGCGAGGCAGCCGACGGTACGCCGCTGCTGCGCCAGGCGGTCGGCGGGATGCTCAGCACCTTGCTCGATTCCTTGCTGCTGTTCTGTCCCAACGCCAACTCTTACCGGCGTTTCCAGAGCAACAGTTATGCGCCGCTGGCGGCCACCTGGGGTGTCGACAACCGCACCGTCAGCCTGCGGGTGCCGGGTGGGCCGGCGTTTTCGCGGCATATCGAACACCGCATCTGTGGCGCCGATGCCAACCCGTACCTGGCGGCGGCGGCCATCCTTGCGGGGATCCACCGTGGCATTCGCGAGCAGCGCGATCCCGGCGCGCCGGTGACGGGCAACGGTTATGCCCAGGCCAAGGAGCTGCTGCCCACCGACTGGCTCACCACTTTGCGTGCCTTGGAAGGTTCGGCCTGGGCGCGTGAAGCGTTCGGCCAGGAATTTCTCGGCGTGTACCTGGCGGTCAAGCGGGCCGAGTACCGGCAGTTCATGGGCGAGGTGGGCGAGCAGGACTGGCGCTGGTACCTGCACCAGGCGTGATGATGAACCCTGAGTCTTTCGACCTTTTTTTCACGCGGGGGTGATTAAGCTGAAAGTCCAGTGTCCGTAGAGACCGGTTCATCTACATGAGTACCGTGATGTCGTCGCAACCCCCATCGTCCATCGAGGCTGAATTCGCCGCGCGCTGTGACCGTGACCACGCTCGCGTCTGTGCTGACCCACGGCCGCCAGGCTTGTTGCGGCGCCTGTGGTTATGGCGCGACGAGCGCCTGGTGCGCCAGGCTCTGAAAGTCGCGGGGGAGCCCGGCCTGTTGCTGGACCTGGCCTGTGGGGCGGGACGCTTCTGGCCGGTGCTGGCCGAGCACAGCAATCGCGTGATCCTGGCCTCGGACTTTTCCCAGACCATGCTTGATCATGCCCAGAGCCACTATGGCGCGGCCTTTCTGCGGCGGATCAAGACGTTCCAGGGTTCGGCATTTTCCATCGGCCTGTCGGCCAACGCGGTGGACTGTATTTTTTGCCTGGAACTGTTTCGCCACGTCTCCAGTGTCGAGGCGCGACTGACGCTGTTGCGCGAGTTTCACCGGGTCAGCCGCGACACGGTGATTGTCGCGGTGGACAGCGACAGCCGCCATCGTCAGCTCCACCCGCCGGGCACAGGGCAACCCTTGTTGTCCCATCGTGTGGAGGTGGAAGCGGAGTTTCGCCAGGCGGGCTTTACGGTGCTGAACCAGCAAGAGTTCATGCCCGGCTCGGCCCTGTGGCGGGTTTATGTGCTGCGCAAAAGAGGATAACCCTCAACTGTCGGGCTATTCTTCGTCTCCTGTCAGAGTTTTCATGATGGCTGGCACACTGCGGGTGCTCGAAAGTCCCGCTGGCGATATATACTGCGCGCCATTCTTCAAGGGAGAGCCGTGTGGCCATCGATATTCACTGGATCTGCGACAACGATAGCCTCGGCCAGCATTGCGCCGAATGGCAGCAGTTGCCATTCGTCGCCCTCGACACCGAATTCATGCGGGTCGACACCTTCTATCCCATCGCCGGGTTGATCCAGATCGGGGATGGTGTACGCGCTTATCTGATCGATCCCCTGACCATTGATAACTGGCAACCCCTGGCCGCCTTGCTGGAAAACCCGGCGGTGATCAAGGTGGTGCATGCCTGCAGTGAAGACCTGGAAGTGCTGCTGCGCCTGACCGGCAGCCTGCCGGTGCCATTGTTCGACACCCAACTGGCAGCCGCCTACTTGAACCTCGGTTTCTCCATGGGCTACTCGCGCCTGGTGCAAGCGGTGCTGGACATCGAGTTGCCCAAGGGCGAGACCCGTTCGGACTGGCTGCAGCGGCCATTGTCCGAGACCCAGGTCAGTTACGCCGCTGAAGACGCGGTGCACCTGGCGGAAGTCTATACACGGCTGCGTCCGCGACTGTCGGACGAAAAATACGCCTGGGTTCTGGAAGACGGCGCCGAGCTGGTGGCCAACCTGCGCCGGGAAATCGACCCTTACGAGGTGTACCGCGACGCCAAGCTGGCCTGGAAACTGTCCCGTGCCCAGCTCGCCGTCCTGCGCGAACTGTGCGCCTGGCGCGAGCAGCAAGCCCGTGCCCGCGACCTGCCACGCAACCGCATCGTCCGCGAACACTCGCTATGGCCCCTGGCCAAGTCCCAGCCGGATAACCTCGCGGCCTTGGGCAAAATCGAAGACATGCACCCGCGTACCGTGCGCCAGGACGGCGAATTCCTGCTGGGCCTGATCAAGCGTGCCGCCAGTGTGCCGATGGACCAATGGCCGCCGGCCGTGCCTGAGCCGTTGCCGGTGGATGCCGCTGTGCTGATCAAGCAACTGCGCGCGCTTGGCCAGACCTTCGCCGAACGCCTGGACATGGCCCCGGAGCTGATGCTGCGCAAGAAAACCCTCGAGGCACTGGTCAAGAGTGGCTACCCCGATGGGCCTTACCAATTGCCTGACTCGCTGCGTGGCTGGCGCCGCGAGTTGATGGGCCAGGCGCTGCTCGACAGCCTGGCCACTGCCGGAGAACAGCCTTGAAACATATTTGTTCCATCTACCGCAGCCCGAAACGCGCAGGCATGTACCTCTATGTGCTCAAAAGCGATGCCCTGGAACGCGTGCCCGAGGGCCTGCTGACCGTGTTCGGCAAGCCGGTACACGCGTTCAACCTGGTGCTGACGCCGGAACGCAAACTGCAGCAGGAAGATATCGTCGCGGTCCTGGACAACCTGCAAAAGCAGGGCTACCACCTGCAAATGCCACCGCCGGATGACGAGTACATCGAGCATCTGCCCGAAGAACTGCTGCGCCGTAACGACCCGATGTGATCGACCCGTGTCCCGCTCGGGACACGTTTGAATCGAATGACCTGGCGAGCCCCGAGCCCTGCAGTCAGTTTGCTGTCGGTGGCCGCCTGCACTGTTTTTGAAAGGTTTGAACCATGCGCGTTCTGATAGCAGAACAGGACCACCCGCTGTACGCCCGACTGCTGCGCGAAGCGGCGCCGGATCTTGAAGTCCTGACCAGTGGCGACTCGGCCCAATTGTCGCGCCATGCCGCCGATTGCCCGGTATGGCTGGGCCAGCCGGACCTGCTGGCAACCCTGCTGCGCCAGGGCCATCACCCGCAATGGCTGCAATCGACCTGGGCTGGCATCACGCCGCTGCTGGCCGATGGCTTGCCTCGGGATTATCGCCTGACCCGCGCGGTCGGCATTTTTGGCCAGGTGATGGCCGAGTACGTGCTCACCTACATGCTCGGTCACGAGCGTGAGGTGCTGGCGCGCCTGGTCAGCCAGGTCGAGCGCAAGTGGGACAACCGCATGGGCCAGAGCCTGGCGGGGCGCAAGGTGCTGATTGTCGGCACCGGTGATATCGGCCAGAGCGTGGCGCAATTCCTGCTGCCCTTTGGTGTGGAGTTGTACGGCATTGCCAGCCAAGCCCGGGAGCAGGCCCCGTTTATCGAGGTAGCCGGGCCGGATCAACTGGGCCGTCTGGTGGGCGAGGTGGACTATGTGGTCAACCTGCTGCCCAACACCCCCAATACCCACGATCTGTACGATGCGGCGCTGTTTAAGCAGTTCAAACCCACCGGCCTGTTTATCAACGTCGGCCGGGGTGTGGCGGTGGTGGATGCCGATCTGGTCGAGGCTCTGAAAGAAGGGCACCTGGCCGGCGCGGTCATCGACGTTTGTCGCCAGGAACCACTGCCACAGCGCCATCCGTTCTGGACCGCCTGGGGCTTGTTGCTGACCGGCCACAGCTCGGCGCCGACCTGCCCGCGGCGCATGGTGGCACTGTTTATCGAAAATCTGCGGGCGTACCAGGCCAAGGATTCGCTGCGTGGCGAGGTGAGTTTCGAGCGGGGATACTGAAACACCCCACATCGCGAGTAGCGCGCATCTGATTTTATCGCTGGCGGCAACGTGGGAGGCTCACTGACCTTAAGAAGGGAGGCCTCTCCATGCTTGAATCGCGCGCTGTTGCTTCGCAACCGTCTCAGGGGGCCATGCTGCCCGTATCGTTGGCTGATCCCGTCAGCCCCCCACCGGCGGAATCCAACCTGGCAGCTGGCGGCGAAGAGGTCCGGATCAGCCTGGTCGAGGAGAAGCCAGGCCTTGAGGCTGCACTGGGCGACAGGCAGAACCTCAAGGTACTGGGGCAAAAGCTCTACGAAGTCGCCACCCGGCTGGGGGTAAACGCCACCCCCCAGGCAGTGCAGGCCGCGTTGGCGCATACCCCCCTGGACATAGACGCCGGCTCCTCCTATCCCCTGGCAGACGGCAAGAGCGCCACTTTGGCGAGCGTCATCAGGCACCTGGGCCTGTTCCTGCCCCTCAGCCACTTTCATCTCACCAGCCTCGCCGATGCAGTCACTGCAAGAGCCCTGGAGCATCCGCTTGGGGATTTTGGCGGAGGGTTGTCGTGGCCGGTGCCCATGAGCCCGGATGAGCAACGCAGGCTGGGTGCGCTCGCCCAGAGCCACCTCGCAGAGCAGCCGCAGGGCACACAAGGCCAGGGGCTGCTGGATTTTCTGAACCAGCGCCAGCCCGTTGCCACACCGGTACCGAGCAACCCCGTCAACGCCCTGGAATCCCTGGTGAGCTCCGCTGAAGGGCAGCGGCTGGGAAAGCATCTGCAAGAGCAAATGGGCGGGATAGCCACCGACCGCAGCGTCAACGACTATCTGCTGGCCGCCATCGCGGTGCAGTTGGATCCGCAGTCCATCGCCGCGCCTCATCGCAACAAGGTGGCGGGTTTCGACCTGGCCAGCGATGCGCACTGGGGTAAACCTGCCTCCTTCGTGGTGGACAGGTTGAGCAGGCACCTGAGCAGCAGTGGCAAGACCAGCCCGCAGATGGCCGGGGTAGGCGCCTATGGGTTGCTGGCCCGCAAGGCGCCTGAATTTCTGGTCAAGGACATCCCGGACCGGGTGACCTATGGCAGCCCGGCCTGGGTCTGCCTGGCAATTGCTGCGGCGACCATCGAGGCCCAGTCGCCGGGGAAAGTGCCGAACATGACCTTCGCCCAGGTCATGCAGCAGGCAGAAAGTGCGGGCACGGCTGATCCTGGCCTCACCCGCGACCCGCAGCGGGCGGCCCTGGTGGACTGGGGCGTGGTCAATGGCCTGCTCGAACGCAAGGAGGATGAGCGCTACAGCGACGCAGAGCTGAACCTGCTGCAAACCACCTTCAACACCCGCCAGCGGCAAATGATCACTGCCAGCCAGTCCTTGGATAAGGACATTCCCAGTCGCAAAGCGATGGCCCTGGAGGTACTCAAGCAACGGTTTGGCGAGCTGGGCGGGCTTGTTGAAGAGCCGTTGATCAACACCACCCATCATCCCCGTGGCGGTCCCGGAACACCGGCAACCACACTGGTCGGCCATCATTCGCTGTTGGATATCGCCATGATGGACCTGCCGTCGCCGGCGGTGTTCTATTCGGCGGACAGCCGCATCCCCCTGGCCGAGTTGAATGCCAATCACCGATTTGGCATAACCGAGGCATTCAACCAGCAGTTCAATGACACGATCCGGAGTAAAAAGGCTGCGATCGCTGTCGCCATCAAACACCTGATCGCACAGCTTCCATTGGCGGATCGGAAGAAATTCGAATATGGAAAAATCACCTTCTATCAAAACCTGTCCCACACGCTAGGCCTTGGATTTACGGATAAAACCGATCATCCCAAGGGGCAGGAACTGCTGTTGAAAATTGAAGGGGAGGGTGAGCCTGCAGCATACGAAATCAACTTTGCCCAAGGTGTTATTCGATCGACTGACCTCTGGCGAGCGGATGTGCGCACTTCAAGAAAGGCCAATCTTGTCCGCGAGACCCGAGAGTTCATACCGCGCAATGACGCAGTGCAGCAGAAAAAACAAAGCGTTCCGGTAAGCAACGCGTTACTGGATAGCTTTGCTTCGGATCGCACTCGGTACATCGCCGATGCATTTGTTGAACACCTTGATCTCGATGATCCCGACATAAAGGAACACGCACGGGGGCAGACCACGTTGGACAAACAGCGGGGCAGGGCAGCAGTGGCTGAAGCGTATCTGTTGAGCCTTGTTCCGTTTTATTCGGCGATTGGCAATTTCCAGCAGGGTAATTATGGCGAAGGGGCTACTGACCTTGCGCTGGATATCTTTGGCTTGCTCAGCGCCGGCGCTGCAAGCGCAGGGAAATTGGGCCGATTGGGTGGGACTGCGTTATCCGCAGCGGCGAAGGTTTTACAGGGCGCAAAGATCATTGGGGCTGCCACGATCAGTGCATTGAACCCCCTTGGCGGGTGGGGCGAGTTGGCGGTCGGCGGTGCCAGGTTAGCCGGGAAAGGCGTTTCCAAAGGGATTGAGGCGGTTAACCGGCTCAGGGGGGCTTCCGGCAGCTATGACCTGTTGAAAGCGGTCAGTACGGACTATGGCACCGCGGCCACGGGCACGTTCAGGGTCGCAGGGCAGCGTGTCGAGGGCGGTACGGTGCTCCAGGGCGGCAAATGGTATGCCTTCGACGCCGACAAGATGCGGCCTTATGGCGGGCCCCTTGAAGGGTTCACCGCAGAAACCAAGGCGATGGGCGGCACGCTTGCCGTGGCGCGTATTGCGCCGGGCAGTGAGCTGAGCAATCGGATGCTGCTCGAGTACAGCGTTGCACCCGCAAGCATTGCCGGGCTTTCGCGCAATAGTCAGGGGGTCTACGTCGCGGCTGATGGCCACCTGTCCCATATCCGCCACACCGACAGCGCTGGTAAGACTGCGGTCTATGAAGTCCGCCAAGTCACCCGTACCGAGGATGGGGTGGTGCAGGCTCGGATCTATCACAAAGGTCGGCAGACACCGCTGCTGGTCCAGCATGTACAGGGCGATCAGTGGCAGCGCCTGCGTTTGCCCGGCGCCGCTCCGCAATCGGTGGCAGACGATCTGGGGGAGGTGATTGGACTTGGCGGCGAGGGGGTCATCTACGCAAGTCGCGACGGGAAAAGTGTCTACAAGGATCTTGGCCCTACCTCAATCAAACCTCCCGCTGAATACGTCAGCATGGAGGCGATATCGCTGAATAAATATTATGGTGAGGGGTTTGCAAGTGTGATCATCGAGGACGGTCGTAAATATATAAAGATGGGCAAAGTCGATGGCGTGGATCTCAGTAAGTTTGAAAGAAACAGTTTGCCGCCAGAAGCGCGATCATTAATGGATGATGTATTGGCGCAGATGGAAGCCAAGGATATCTATCACAATGATCTGCAATTAAAGAACTTTATGTATTCGGCCAAAGACCAGAAGATTTATCCGGTGGATATGGATTCGCAGGGCGCGGAGTTTATGGTGCCGGTGGTGATGGCGGCTTATAAGCGACAGAAGGAGGAACTGCGCAGGGCGTTTGCCAGCCTTGTCGCTAAAGCCCCTTGAGCAACTTGCGATGCCCCCTGCCGGTGTTTAACGGCAGGGGGGGCGGCGACTGCCCTGGCCACAGGCGGATCCCGTGCTTAAAGGTTGAAATCCCCTTCAGCCACCAACTCGGTCAAAGGCCGGCGCGGGCTGGGAGCCTCCCGGGCCTGCAGGTAGTCCGCCAGAGTCGATTTGTCACCGAGCTTGCCCACGGCGACGGCCGCGTGCAGCGCATAGCCCTCGGGGATTTTCAGTTCCTTGCGGGTCAGCTCCTGATCGAAACCGGCCATGCCGTGGGTGTGCCAGCCGCTGAGGCTGGCCTGCAGCGCCAGGTGGCCCCAGGCCGAGCCGGTGTCAAAGGTGTGCCACAGTGCCGGGGTTTCTTCACTGGCGCCGGGTACCGCAAAGTCGGTTTTCGAGATCACGATCACCAATGCCGACGCATGTTGTGCCCAGCCACGGTTGAACTCGTTCAGCAGGCCCAGATACCGTTGCCAATCCGGCGTATCGCGCCGCGCGTACAAAAAGCGCCAGGGCTGCGAGTTATAAGCCGAAGGTGCCCAGCGTGCGGCTTCGAAGAAGCTCAGCAGGGTTTCCACCGCAATGCTCTCGCCGGTAAACGCACGCGGCGACCAACGGTCGGTGAACTGCGGATGAATCGGATAATCGGCAACGCGTGGCTCAGAGCTCATAAGCGCATCCTGATGAAAAAAACGGCCTTCAAAACTACGTCGCCGCTGCACGTCTGACAAGTCTCGCCTTACCGGCAGTCGTAAGCGCTTGGCCCCAGGGGGCTTGGGCACTAGACTGGCGACCTTTTCACCTACCGATACTGATGTAGAGCCATGGCCGCTAAAGTCGAACCTTTCTGGATACGCAAAACCCTTGAGCACCTCGACCAGGAGGAGTGGGAGTCGCTGTGCGACGGCTGTGGCCTGTGCTGCCTGCAAAAGCTTGAAGACGAAGACGACAACAGCGTCTATTACACGCGTATCGCCTGCAAACTGCTGGACCTGAAAACCTGCCAGTGCACCGACTACCCCAACCGTAGGGACTCGGTGCCCGATTGCATCCAGCTCACCCCGGGCCAGGCCGACCAGTTCAAGTGGCTGCCGCCGACCTGTGGTTATCGCCTGGTCAGTGAGCGCAAGGATTTGCCGCTCTGGCACCACCTGGTCTGCGGTGACCGCGATGCGGTGCACCACGAACGCATTTCCCAGTCCGGCCGCATGCTCAGCGAAGGCAGCGTGCCCGAGGACGATTGGGAGGATTACCTGATTTTCCGCGCAGGCTGAGGAGAGCGTATGACGGTCCAAGCCAAGCTGGCGGCGAGCCTGCTGTTGCTGGGGTTGAGCGCGTCGGCGTGGTCGGCGAAAAAGGTCGACCTCGATTATCACGTCAAACTGTTGCCCCAGAGCGATCAGGCCGAGGTGCGCCTGAGCCTGTCCCAGGGGTCGGCTGTGCGCAGCCTGAACTTCGACCTGGGTCGCGACGGTGACTACAGCGACTTCAAGGCTGATGGCCAGTGGCAGGTCACGCCTGACGCGGGGGCCAGTCGCGGCCTGTGGCAGCCGGGTGCCGACAAGGCCAGCCTGACCTACCGCGTGCGCCTGAGCCATGCGCGCAAGGCCGGCATCTACGAGTCGCGCATGACCCCCAGTTGGGCGCTGTTTCGCGGCGAGGATCTGGTGCCGGCGGCTCGCCTGGACCAGCAGGACGGCGTGGAGTTGGTGTCCCGGCTGACCTTCGAGCTGCCGCCGGGCTGGAAAAGCGTCGAGACCGCCTGGCCACGGATCGGCAAGCATAAGTTCCGTATCGACAATGTCTCCCGGCTGTTCGACCGGCCCACCGGCTGGATGGTCGCCGGCAGCCTGGGCAGCCGCCGGGTGCGCCTGGGCGAAACCGAAATCACCGTGTCCTCGCCCAAGGGCCAGGCCATGCGCCGCATGGACGTGCTGACCTTGCTGACATTTGTCTGGCCCCAGGTACAAGCGGCGTTTCCCCGGCATCCGGCCAAGCTGCTGCTGGTGGGCGCCAGTGACCCGATGCGCCGCGGCGCGTTCGCCGGGCGCGATTCGGTGTACCTCAATAGCCGTACGCCGCTGGTCAGTGAAAACGGTAGTAGCCCGCTGATCCGCGAAGTGGTGCAGGCCATTGGCCGGTTCAATGACCATCAGGGCAGTGACTGGATCAGTGAGGGCCTTGCGGAGTATTACGCCATCGAACTGCTGCGTCGCGCAGGCGGTATCAGCGATGAGCGTTATGGGGCGATACAGGCGCGCTTGAGCAAGGACGGCAAGGGCGTAACGACGTTACGCGGTGAGCACGTCAACGGCGCCACAGTGGCGCGGGCAGTGGTGGTGTTGCAGGAGCTGGATCGTGAAATCCGCCTGAAAACCCACAACAAACGCTCCCTGGACGACCTGACCCAGGCACTGATGCGCCTGGACAGCTTCAGCACCAAGGAGTTTGTGCAGTTGGCCGAAAGCGTGATCGGCCAATCCTCGGTGGTGCTCGACAGCAAATTGCTGCGCTGACCTCAAGTGGAAACAGGCTTGTGTAGGAGCTGGCTTGTCGGGTCGCCGCATCGCAGGCAAGCCAGCTCCCACAGGAGTCCGCGCACGCCTCGACGATCAGGTCGGCTGTCAGGCCGCCTCGCTTTGCTTGTGATCTTGATCTTAGGCGCCCCGTTAAACCACGCTGGCCGTCATCCGATTTTGATTTGGGGGGTAACCCGGCAGGACGCCGGGTTAGCCGCGCTGGGCCATGGATGGCCCATCGCGGCGGCCCCCCAAATCAATGTCGGATGACGGGCACACCGAGCCTAGGCGAGGTGCCGAGTGGTGGGGCAAGAGCCCTTTTGGTTACTTTTGGGGCTCTTTTCCAAAAGTGACCCGCTGTAAGAGCGGAACCAATAGCCGCCGTGACCCCAGCAACGGATATGCACACAACCCCAAGAACCACGAAAGAGTTGCGTAGATACCTATGCGGCGTCCCGACTAAACCAGCCCCCACCTTTGGCTTGTGCCTCAGGGCGCGGTTTTTTCGGCAGCCACTTCAGCCCGAGTCTTGAGGTTCTTCAGTTCCTCACCCGCGCGCTCGATGCGGGTGCGCACGCTATTCATATCCTGGCGGCTTTTTTCCAGCAGCGACTTGGCCGAACTATGGCCGCTGATCCCGCGCGCCAAGGCCACACCACCAATCGCCACCTGGATCAGGCCGAAAAAGCCACCGCGGCGAATGCCCTTGCCCATCATCACTACGCCACCGGCCAGTGAGCCAATGCGCTCCCAGCCCTGGACGTTCTGGGTCGGCTGGGTCTGGAACGGTGTCGATTCAATCATGGGTTTGAGGGTTTTGCTGTCGCTCATGTTCTGTCTCCAACAAAGGGCCATAGATATGCAACTGACTGCGGGCCAGAGGTGGATGTTCCCGCCAAATCAGTACTTGGGCCCCGAACGGGTGTTATTGCCCTTGGCCAGGCGATCGTAGAGCACCACGTTGACGGTGGCTGCGAGGTTCATGCAGCCGGTGGTCGGGATGTAGACCACATCTTCGCACCACTCGCGGATCTCTTTATCGAGGGAGCCATCTTCGGGGCCGAAGATATACAGCGCGCGATCAGGATGGGTGTATTCCGGCAGCGGCCGGGCACCGTCCACCAACTCCACGGCAACCGGAATGCAGCCCAGAGGCAGGATCTTTTTCAGGTCGTCGATGCCGATCAGCGGGATGTCGTGGTGGACTTTCTTGGTGTCGGTAATAAAGTCCCGGGCCCGCTCATAGCGTTTACCGGTGTAGAACACCGAAGCCACCCCATAGCAGCCAGCAGCGCGCATGACCGAACCGACGTTTTCGGGGGATTTGGGGTTATACAGACCGATGCAGCTGTAGCGTTTATTGCCCACGGGAGAGGGTGCCTTCGAGAAAAACCGCAATTATACGGGGATTGCTCGAGCAGCGGTCGCTATAGAAATGGTGTGTTTGGGCGATTGTCATCGCGGGCAAGCTCGGCTCCCACAGGTGAACACATTTCAAATGTGGGAGCCGGGCTTGCCCGCGATGACGTCGTAACGTTCAGCGACGACCGTCAGTCGTCCTTCTTCATCAACCCCGCCAACGCCGCAAACGGGTTGTGCGTGGCCTTGGCGATGGTCGGGCTGCTGGTGGAGCCTTCGCCGAAATACTGTTGGTCGGTATAGCGCGAGTGCTCGTTGTCATGGCAGTACAAGCAGAGCAATTCCCAGTTGGAACCGTCCTGGGGGTTGTCGTCATGGTTGTGGTTACGGTGGTGCACAGTCAGTTCGCTGAGGCGCTTGCCGGCGAATTCACGGGCACAGCGGCCACACACATGGGGGTACATTTTCAGGGCTTTGTCGCGGTAGCCCATTTCCCGGTCGCGCTGGGCATCGGCAAGGATGCGGTCCAGCTTGGCGGTGTGGGAGGGCGGGTTGCTTGAGCTCATCATGGCTCCTGTTTTCTAGTGGATCACGGATGGCGTTGATTCTAGCTGCTCGCGGGGCAATAAGCCCTTGGCTTTTTCAGCCCGGGTGCCGGCCGGCGACGGGGTGCTGTGGAACGGGGTAATAATGCCCGCCTATCTATTTAAAAACCGTTGGGAAGTTAAAGAGCGCAAAAGTTAGTCTGGGGCGAGAAAGTGTTGGACTAACTTTGCCAAGTTCTTTAATGTGGCGCCTCTTGGCCCACCGCCGCTGTGGTGTCGAGTATTCAATAAGCCTGGTCTTTCCGGGCGACCGTTAGTTTCCCGTGCAATCGGGTTTTCCCATCACGATATCAGCCTCCGCGGCTGGCGTTGTGGCGTTTCAAATCAGAGGCGCTCGTCCAGAGCGTGCTGCTGCCTATCACCGAAGTCGGGTAGGTTGAAGAGTCTGATGATCGTCTTTCCAATAATAAAAACGACGAATTACCCTGTGCTTATAAATTCATGACTCTGGAATTATATTCTATGTGAGTTGTAAGTTTGTGGTGCGTGTTAATAAGTTTTGATGCTCATTTTGCTTATATTCAACGGCTCGGTCTTCAATTCAATACATGCAATTTGTTGTAGAGGCTGTTGTGTCTAAAGGTGTTGTTCTGGCGGTTTCCGCTTCCTTCCTGTTTGGCGTGCTGTATTTCTTTACCTCTCTTCTTGAGCCCTTGGATGGCCAGCAGATATTTGCCTGGCGAATCCTTATTTCGTTGCCCTTCATGACGCTGCTGCTCGCCCTGTCCGGGGATTGGCAATGGGTGCCGCTGATCTACAAGCGCTTGCGCGAGAAACCGGCCTTGCTGCCCTGCGTGGTGCTGACCAGCGCGCTGGTGGGGGTGCAGTTATGGATCTTTATGTGGGCGCCGCTCAATGGCCACGGCCTGGACGTTTCCCTGGGTTACTTCCTGTTGCCGCTGACCATGGTCATTACCGGGCGTATCGTTTATGGCGAACGCCTTTCCCATCTGCAAAAGATTGCCGCCGTGTTGGCTGCGGTGGGGGTGGGCAATGAGTTGTACCGCACGGGTGGGTTTTCCTGGACCACCTTGGTGGTCTGCGTCGGTTACCCGCTGTATTTCGTCCTGCGCCGGCGCTGTGGCACCGACAACCTGGGCGGTTTATGGCTGGACATGATGCTGATGATCCCGGTGGCGCTGTGGTTCATCCTCGGCGGCCACCCCATCGGCGAGACGCTGGCGCAGCGCCCGGCGTTGTATTGGCTGGTGCCAGTGATGGGCCTGGTCAGTGCGGCGGCAGGTTACTGCTACATCCTCGCCAGCCGCCTGTTGCCCTTTAGCCTGTTCGGTCTGCTCAGTTACGCTGAGCCGGTGCTGCTGGTGGCGGTGTCGCTGATGCTGGGCGACAGCCTCAAGCCGGGCCAGTGGATGACCTACCTGCCCATCTGGCTGGCGGTGGTGGTGCTGGTGCTGGAAGGTTTGCGGCATCTGAATCGCCTGCGCCGCTCGATCTGACCGGCGCGCCCTTCAGCCCTTGAGTTTCTCGGCAATCCAGATGGTATGCCGGGTGCCCTTGTTGCCATGGGCAAAGACTTGCACTTCCTCGGCCTTGAAGCCGGCCTTGCGCAATTTGTCGCTGAACTGCTTGTCGGCGCTGGCCGACCACACTGCCAGCACGCCCTTGGGGCGCAGGGCCTTGGCGCAGGCGCTGAGGCCGCCGGCGGAGTACAGCCAGCTGTTGGCTTTCTGCGTCAGGCCTTCGGGGCCGTTGTCGACGTCGAGCATGATTGCATCAAAGCCCTGGGGCTCGGCTTGCAGCACCTTGGCCACGTCTTCCAGGCGGATCACGGTGCGCGGGTCCTGCAGCGGGTTGCCGGATTTTTCCCCGAGCGGGCCGCGATTCCACTCCACCACGCCCGGCACCAATTCAGCCACCACCACTTCGGCCGTCTTGCCCAGGTGCTTGAGGGCCGAGGCCAGGGTGAAGCCCATGCCCAGGCCGCCAATCAATACCCGTGAACCGGGGCGTCCGGCGACCTTGCGGCAGGGAATCTCTGCCAGGGCATCTTCGGAACCGTGCATGCGCGTGTTCATCAATTGCCCGCCGTCACCGCCCTGGATCTTGATCACAAAATCCTCGCCGTATTCGAACAGGCACAGGGCGCCGCCGTTATCGGGGATCGGGGTGGTGTCGAGCAGCACGAAACGTTTCATGGAAATCTCATTGGGAAGGGCATTCTTGCGCGGTTGGGAGTAGCCTTGGGACTGGTTAACAGTCAGGCCATGGAGCCATCGATGAAGTGCAGCATTCTAGCGGTCATTGTAGGAAGTGTGCTCACATTGGGTGCCGCACATGCCCAGCAGTTGCAACCGGTGCCGAACACGCCGGCGACCACCACCGGCGCGCCGGGCACTGCAACGCCGACCCCGTATCCGCAAATCACCCCGCCAACCGCACCCAAGCCACAAGGGGCCGGGGTGCCGTTGCCACCGATTGAAATGCCCAAGCCGCCCAAGGACCAGACCTTGCCCGGCCTGCAGCAAAACGACAGCAAGCCGAAGGCGGCGGGTTCTTAAACCAGCCCCAGGGCCTTGAACACAAAGGCGTATTCCAGGGCCACATCACGCAAACCCTGGTAACGGCCGCTCATGCCGCCATGGCCTGCGCCCAGTTCGGTCTTGAGCAGCAGCAGGTTGTCGTCGGTCTTGGTGGCCCGCAGCTTGGCCACCCATTTGGCGGCTTCCCAGTACTGCACGCGGCTGTCGTTATAGCCGGCGATCACCAGCATCGCCGGGTAGGCCTGGGCGCTGACGTTTTCGTAGGGCGCATAGGCCTTGATCCGCTCATACACCTCGGGCTCCTGTGGGTTGCCCCATTCGTCATATTCGGTGACGGTCAGTGGCAGGTCCGGGTCGAGCATGGTGTTGAGTACATCGACAAAAGGCACTTCGGCAATCGCCGCCTGGAACAACTCCGGGCGTTGGTTGAGCACGGCACCGATCAACAGCCCGCCGGCGCTGCCGCCGCTGATAGCCAGTTGTTTGGAGGTGGTCAGGCCCTCGGCGATCAGGTGTTCGGCGCAGGCGATAAAATCGCTGAACGTGTTTTGCTTGTGCTCCTGCTTGCCGGCGCGGTACCAGGCTTCGCCCAATTCGCCGCCACCGCGCACATGGGCAATGGCAAACGCCACGCCACGGTCCAGCAGGCTCAGGCGCGCATGGGAAAACCACGGGTCGAGGCTCGAACCGTAGGCGCCGTAGCCGTACAGGTACAGCGGCGTTGGCTGGCCCACCTGGTCGCGCTTGACCACCAGGCTGATCGGCACCTGGGTACCATCGGCAGAAGTGGCCCATAGCCGCTGGCTGACATAATCGTCGGCATTGAACACGCCCAATACCGGGGTTTCCTTGAGCACTTGCTGCGCGCCGCTGGCCAGTTCCAACTGGCGGACCTGGGCCGGACGATTGAGTGCTTCATAGCGCAGGCGGATCTTGTCGCTGTCGAATTCCAGGCTGTTTTGCACGTACAGGCTGTAGGCCGCGTCTGGTAATTCCACGCGGTAAGTCGGCAGGCCTTGTGGGTGCACGTCGATTACCGGCAAGCCGCCAATGCGCAGGCTCAGGGTCATGGCCCGGGCGTTGAGGGTCACGCCATCGAGCATCACTGCGTCATCGTGGGCAATCAGGTTGTGCCACTGGTCTTCAGTGGGCACGCTGCCGTTGTCAGCCGCCTGGAACAGCGCAAAGTTGATGCCATCGCGGTTACTGCGGATAAACCAGGTCCATTGGTCGTCCAGCTTGCCGTGGTCGACATCGTATTCATGGCCTTCAACCCGTGGCGCCAGGCAGGCAAATGCCTGTTGCGGCTGCTCGGCGTCCAGGGCCCAGACTTCGCTGGTGGTCTTGCTGCCCAGCGACAGCAGCAATTGGCGCTCGGAACTGGAGCGGTAGCAATGCAGGAAAAAGCGCCCGTCGGGCTCGTGAAACACTTCTTCGGCGGCGGTGCCGTCCAGCCGATAGCGATACAGCTTGTGCGGGCGATGGGTGTCGTCCAGTTCACCGAAGAACAGCGTCAGGCTGTCGTTGGCCCAGGTCATGCTGCCGTCGCAGTCTTCGAAGGCCAGTTCACTGACCTTGCCTGAAGACAATTCCTTCACGTACAGGGTGTAGATCTCTTCGCCGTTGGTATCCAGGCTGTAGGCCAGGCGCTTGTGGTCCGGGCTGATGCTGAAGGCACCGAGGGAGAAAAAACCACCATTGGCCAGCACATTCGGGTCCAGCAGCAATTCTTCGGCGCTTTCGTCGATCTGCTGGCTGTCGTCGGCCGGGCGTGGGCAGCGGTAATGCCGCGCGTATTCGTCACCGGCAGTGGTGCGTGTGTAATACAGGTACGGGCCCCAGGGCGAGGGCAGTGACAGGTCGGTCTCGAGGATACGGCCCTTGATCTCCTGGAACAGGCTTTCGCGCAACGCGCTCTGCTCCTCAAGTTGCGCCTCTTGCCAGGCATTTTCGGCCTTGAGGTAGTCGAGCACCTCGCTGTTGTCGCGCTCCTGCAACCAGGCGTACGGGTCCTGGCCTGAATCCTGGCGGGCAATTGGGGCGGCAGCGGCGTGGGTCGATGAAGGCATGGATCACTCTCTGTCTGGGGGTGGGCCGACGGCGTTGCAGCCGTGGCACTCAAAAGCCGTTATCATACGGGCCTGTTTGCCTACCTTGCCATGGACACCATGACCGAGAACGACTATCTGACCGCTTGGGGCCTCTACGCCTTCGCCGCTTTGGGCTGCCTGCTGGTGTGGTTTCGCCTGACCCGCTGGATCTGGCGCTGGCTGCGCGAACCGCTGCGGTTGCTGATGGCGGTGCTGCTGTTGAGCCCGACCATTGTCGACCCGGTCAAGGAGCAATTCGCCCCGGCCGTGGCCATCACCGCCCTGGATCTGTTGCTCAAAGTGGGCAATAACGCCTGGCGGGCGGTGTCCGACTTGCTGATGTACGCCATGATCGCCTTTGGCCTGTACCTGGTCTTTGTGCTGATCCGCTGGCCCATCGAACGTGCCGCCAAGGCCCGGCGTGAGCAGAAAGCCGCCGCTGCGGCAGCGGTTGCGGCCGAGCCTGAGGACGACGAACCCTATGGCCGTGCGCCGGCCCCCGTCAGTGGTATGCGGGTCGAACCGCGTCTTTAACGTTGTTTGCCCAGCATCGAGAGTCCTGGCATGTGTGAATTATTGGGCATGAGTGCCAACGTACCGACCGACATCGTGTTCAGCTTCACCGGGCTGATGCAGCGCGGTGGGCGCACCGGGCCGCACCGCGATGGCTGGGGCATTGCCTTCTATGAGGGCCGTGGCTTGCGGCTGTTCCAGGACCCGGCGGCCAGCAGCGAGTCGGAAGTGGCGCTGCTGGTGCAGCGTTATCCGATCAAGAGTGAAGTGGTGATTGGCCATATCCGCCAGGCCAACGTCGGCAAGGTGAGCCTGTCCAATACCCATCCGTTCGTCCGCGAGTTGTGGGGGCGCAATTGGTGTTTCGCCCATAACGGTCAACTCGCCGACTTCACGCCCCGGGCCACGTTCTACCGCCCGGTGGGCGATACCGACAGCGAAGCCGCCTTCTGCGACCTGCTCAACCGCATCCGTGAGGCGTTTCCCGAGCCCGTGGATATCGAGCAGGTGCTGCCGGACCTGATCGCCGCCTGCGCCGAATACCGCAGCAAGGGCGTGTTCAACTGCCTGCTCAGTGATGGTGATTGGCTGTTTTGCTACTGCTCGACCAAACTGGCGCAGATCACCCGGCGCGCACCCTTTGGCCCGGCGCGCCTCAAAGATGTCGACGTGATCGTCGATTTTCAGGCCGAAACCACGCCAAACGATGTGGTGACGGTGATTGCCACCGAACCCTTGACCGAAAACGAGACCTGGACCCGTTACGAACCGGGCCAGTGGAGCCTGTGGCGGCGCGGCGAATGCGTCAGCCAGGGCACAACTGCATAAGGACGTTGATTATGTTGCTCAGCTATCTGCGCCTGGTGTTGTTTGCCATTGGCTTGTTGGTCGGGGTGCAAGTCCCGGGGTTTATCAACGACTACGCCAAGCGGGTCGAGGCCCATTTGATCGAGGCCCAGACCGGCCTGCGCGGTTTTGAAAGCACTGCGCAGCAGTTCTTCAAAGGCGATTTACAGGCCCTGGTCGCCCATTACCGCGCCAGCGATGACCCGGTATTCCGCAGCGATGCCAACAGCCTCGGCAGTTTGCTCGATCGCCAGGTAGCGTTGGACAAGCAGTTCCAGGCCATGCAGGGGCCGTGGTACATCCGCGCCTTGCAGGTGGCGGTGGCCGCCGACCCGGATATCCGCCGGGAAACCTGGAATGGCTACAGCTACCAGATCCTCCTGACCCCCGAGGCCATGGGCTGGGGTTTGGGCGGGGCGATGCTGCTGTCGTTCGGCCTGGAGTGCCTGTTCCGTTTGATTGACTGGGTGGTGCTGGGCGGCAAGCGTCTGCGCCAGAGCCGGCCGATTGAAGAGCGGGACCTCAAAGGCCTCTGAATACGCCACAGATCTCCCGGTTGGAGCCAGCTCCCACCGGGAGGAATGCAGCTTCACGCTCTGGCTCTGCTTTTGATCCGGCTTTTGATCTGGCTTTTGATCTTGATCTTAGGCGCCCCGTTAAACCACGATGGCCGCAGGCAGGTATTGCGCAGTGGGCACCCCCGGCATGGATGCCGGGGTAGCCGCGACACGGCCATGGATGGCCGATCGCGGCGGGCCCACGGAGCAATGCCTGACTGCGGGCATGCCGAGCCTAGGCGAGGCACCGAGTGGTGGGGCAAGAGCGCTTTGCTTACTTTGGCGCTTCTCCAAAGTGAGCCGCCGTAAGGGCGGAACCAATAGCCGCCGTTACCGCAGCAATGGATATGTACACATACCCAGAGGATAGCTGTGTAGATTCCTATGCTGCGATAGCGTCACCGCGGTGCAACCGATGTACCGAGGTGCTCGCATCGCAGGCAAGCCAGCTCCCACACAAGCCAGCTCCTACACAAACCAGCTCTCACACAAGCCCGCGCCTGCTAGGTTTAATCGGGTTTCTTCTGGTTGAGCACCATGCGCTCTTCACCCACTTCCTCGGCATACCGCGCCGCTACGCTTTGGCACAGCGCGACGATTTCCTCCACCAACTCCACCCCCACCCGCCACGACACCACCACCTGCAGGTTCGGCAAGCGCTGCGCCATGGGCAGCAATATCAACTCACCCCGCGCCAACTCTTCGCTGACCAGCACCGGCGGCATCGCGCCGATACCGAAGCCGTCGCGCAGCAAGCGGGTGATGGCCGACACCGAGTTCACGCAGTTCATGCGCGGCGCCGCGACGCCATGGGCTTGCATCAGGCTCAGTACATCCTGGTGCGGATGGGAGTTTTTCGAGTAGGTGATGATCCGTTCCTGGGCCAGTTCGGCGAGGGAGGTGTAATCACGGTTGTAGATAGAATGGCTGGCGACGATCCAGCCCATGGGGTGGCTGGCCAGCTCCAGGCTGCGCACCGATTCCTGGCGCAGCAGGTCGGTTTGCAGGATCAGGTCGAGAAAGCCTTTTTGCAGCTGATCGCAGAGGTTCAGCGCGGTATCGGCGACCAGCTCGATTTCCACCAGGGGGAAATGGTTCATCAACTCGGTCACCAAGGGGCTGAGCCAGGTATGGATCACCGTGTCCATCACGCCGATACGGATGCGTCCGACCTTGCTGCTGGTGGTTTCCAGCGACTGCTTGAGCCCCTGCATGGTGATCATCATCTGCTCGGCATACTCGAGCACCTTCACCCCATCCGGGGTCAGGCTCACGCCACGCGAGTCACGCAGGAACAGTTTCACCCCCAACTCGCCTTCCAACACCGCAATGCGGCTGGAGATCGAGGCCTGGGTGGTGAACAGCTTCTCTGCCGTGAGCCGGAAGCTCTTGAGTCGGGCCACCCAGACGAAGGTTTCGAGGAACTTCAAATTCATGGGATCAACTTTTTCTTATGCATGGATCGGTTTTTATTAGTTGGACGCAACAGGGGCTGCGCGCCAAAAATCGGGCTGTCTCACGATAAGCGTCGTCGGGGCTCAGGACAACATCGTTGCGAGATCTTGGTAAAAGATCCCACACTACAAAAAAATAAAGCCTACAGGAGTCTTCACCGTGAGCCGCCTGCTATTGAACTGCGACATCGGCGAAAGTTTTGGTGCCTGGACCATGGGTCTGGATGCCGAGGTCATGCCATTCATTGATTGCGCCAATATCGCCTGCGGCTTCCACGCCGGCGACCCGAGCATCATGCGCAAGACCGTCGCCCTGGCGTTGCAGCATGGCGTGCAGATCGGTGCGCACCCGGCGTATCAGGACCTGGCAGGTTTTGGCCGGCGCTCCATGGCCTATGCACCCCAGGAAATCCAGGACCTGCTGCATTACCAGATCGGTGCCCTCGATGGTATTTGCCGGGCCCAGGGTGGCCGGGTCAGCTACGTCAAACCCCATGGTGCGATGTACAACGACATGATGGCCAAGCCTGCGCAACTGCGTGCAGTGATCCAGGCCGTGGCGGCGTATGACGCCAGCCTGCCCTTGATGCTGATGGCCACCCGTGACAACAGTGCCGCCCAGGCCTTGGGGGATGAGTACGGCGTGACCCTGTGGTTCGAAGCTTTCGCCGACCGCGCCTATGACAACGCCGGGCATCTGGTCTCGCGGCAGTTGCCGGGCGCGGTGCATCACGATGCACAGGTCATTCTCGAGCAGGCCTTGACCATTGCCCGTGGCGATACCCTGGTTGCCAGCGACGGCAGCCCCTTGCTGCTGCAGGCCAACACCCTCTGCGTGCATGGCGATAACGCCAGCTCGGTGGCGGCGGTGCAGCGTATTCGCCAGGCGTTGACGCCAGCATGAACCCACGGATTGAAGTGGTAGCCATCGACTGCCTGATGGTGCGCCTGTTTGAAGTGATCGCCGAAGACAACATGCCCTGGATGCTCGCTGCCACGCGCCGCCTGCGCGAGGGATTTGGCGCGGCGCTGGTGGACCTGGTGCCTTCCTACACGACCCTGATGGTGCATTACGACCTGCTGGCGCTGAGTCCGGCACAGGCGCGGGAACTGATCAATCAGGCCCTCACGGGCTTGCAGCCCCAGGCCCAGGGCAGCGGGCAGTGTCATATCTTGCCGGTGTGGTACGACCTCAGCGTCGGCCCTGAGCTGACCTTGCTCGCCCAGCGCAGCGGGCTTGCGGTCAACGAGGTGATTCGCCGCCACAGCCAGCATCAATACCAGGTCTTTGCCCTTGGTTTTGCCCCCGGTTTTGCCTTTATGGGGCTGGTGGAAGAGCAACTCGCGGCGCCGCGTCTGGGCACCCCGCGCAAACGGGTGGCGGCGGGCAGCGTCGGCATCGCCGAGCGCCAGACCGCAGCCTATCCGGTGGAATCCCCGGGTGGCTGGAACCTGATCGGGCGCACCCCGGCCAAATTGTTCGACCGCGAGCGCGACGGCTACAGCCTGATGCAGCCGGGCGACAGTGTGCGTTTCGAAGCCATCGGGCGTGCTGAATTTATCAACCTGGGTGGCGATGACACGCCCTTGGAGGCCCAGGTATGAGCCGCTTGTTGATCGAGGCCAGCACCGCGCTGTGCTTGTTGCAGGATGCCGGGCGTTTTGGTGTGCGGCATCTGGGCGTGACCCAGGGCGGCGCGCTGGATTGGGTGTCGATGTCCTGGGCCAACTGGCTGCTGGGCAATTCGCTGGATGCGCCGGTGGTGGAAATCACCCTGGGCGGTTTTACCGTGCAGGCCGAGGAGCTTTGCGTGCTGGCCCTGGCCGGCGCGGACCTGGGCGCGTACATCGACGAGCGCGCCATCAGCCCAGGCCGCAGTTTCATTCTGCAAAAAGGCCAGCGCTTGCGCTTCACCCAACCCCACCGCGGTGCACGGGCTTACCTGGCGGCGCCAGGCGGGTTTGACGCGCCCAAGGTGCTGGGCAGTTGTGCCAGTGTCGGGCGCGAAGCCCTGGGCGGGCTGGACGGTTTTGGCCGGGCCCTGGCTGAAGGTGGGTCCCTGGTGTATTCCGGTACCGGCAGTGAGTTGCGTGAGTTGCCGGTTGAGCGGTTGCAATCTACCGCGCCCCTGGACGTGATCCTCGGCGCGCAGATCGGCCAGTTCAGTGGCCAGAGCCTGTTCGATGCCTTCAATACCGAATGGACCCTGGACAGCCGCGCCGACCGCATGGGCATGCGCCTGCTGGGCACGCCGTTGGCGTATCAGGGGCCGTCGCTGATCTCCGAAGGCATCCCGTTGGGTGCGATCCAGGTCCCGCCGGATGGGCAGCCGATTGTATTGCTCAATGATCGCCAGACCATTGGCGGCTACCCGCGATTGGGGGCTTTGACGCCATTGGCGTTGGCGCGCCTGGCCCAGTGTCTGCCGGGGGAGAAGGTGAGGCTGGCGCCGGTGATGCAGGAGACGGCGCATCGCGAGCATCTGAGCTATTTGCAGCGATTTACGAATCGCTAAAGGCATCGCAGGCAAGCCAGCTCCCACATTCAGAATGCATTCACATATTTTGCTTTGTGAATGCAGTCCAAATGTGGGAGCTGGCTTGCCTGCGATAGCGGCGGTGAATCCACCCCCTACTTGGAGAGAAACCGCATCCCCTCTTCAAGCCCGCGCAAGGTCAACGGATACATCTGGTCCTCAATCAAATCCCGCACGATATTGGTCGACGAGGTATAGCCCCAGGTGTCTTTCGGGTACGGATTAATCCAGATCAGCTTCTTGTACTTCTCCATGAACCGCTGCATCCACACATACCCCGGCTCTTCGTTCCAGTGCTCCACGCTGCCACCGGCCTGGGTGATTTCGTAGGGGGCCATGGCCGCGTCGCCGATAAAGATCACCTTATAGTCGGCGCCGTACTTGTGCAGCAGGTCCTGGGTCGAGGTGCGCTCGGAAGTGCGGCGCATGTTGTTCTTCCACACCGATTCATAAATGAAGTTGTGGAAGTAGAAGTACTCCAGGTGCTTGAACTCGGTCTTGCAGGCCGAGAACAGCTCTTCGCAAGTCTTGACGTGGGCATCCATCGAACCGCCGATGTCGAACAGCAACAGCAGCTTGACCGTGTTGCGCCGTTCCGGGCGCATCTGGATATTCAGCAGGCCGGCGTCACGGGCGGTGTGGTCGATGGTGCCGTCGATATCCAGCTCTTCGGCTGCACCCTGGCGCGCAAACTTGCGCAGGCGGCGCAGGGCCACCTTGATATTGCGCGTGCCCAGTTCCACCGAGTCATCGAGGTTCTTGTACTCGCGCTGGTCCCAGACCTTGACCGCCTTGCCCTGGCGCTTGCCGGCATCGCCCACGCGAATGCCCTCGGGGTTGAAACCGCCGGAACCGAACGGGCTGGTGCCGCCAGTACCGATCCACTTGTTGCCGCCGGCGTGGCGCTCCTTCTGTTCCTCCAGGCGTTTCTTGAACTCTTCGATCAGCTTGTCCAGGCCGCCCAGGGATTGAATCTGCGCGCGCTCTTCATCGCTCAGCGAACGCTCGAACTCCTTGCGCAACCAGTCTTCGGGAATCAATGCCTGCAAGTGGTCGTCGAGTTTCTCCAGGCCATTGAAGTAGGCGCCGAAAGCCCGGTCGAACTTGTCGAAGTGGCGTTCGTCCTTCACCAGGATCGCCCGGGACAAGTAATAAAACTCGTCCATGTCAGCGAAGGTCACCCGTTGTTTCAGGGCGTTGATCAGGTCCAGCAGCTCACGTACCGAGACCGGCACCTTGGCTGCACGCATTTCATTGAACAGGTTGAGCAGCATGGCAAAAGCCCTTATCGAGTGCCGCGACGGCTCATGAACGCCAGGCGCTCAAGCAGTTGCACATCCTGCTCGTTTTTCACCAGGGCGCCGGCCAGGGGCGGGATGGCCTTGGTTGGATCACGCTCGCGCAGCACCGCCTCGCCGATGTTGTCGGCCATCAGCAGCTTGAGCCAGTCCACCAGCTCGGAGGTGGAGGGCTTTTTCTTCAGGCCGGGGACCTTGCGCACGTCGAAGAACACGTCCAGCGCTTCGCTGACCAGGTCTTTCTTGATGTCGGGGTAATGCACGTCGACGATTTTCTGCAGGGTGGTGCGGTCGGGGAAGGCGATGTAATGGAAGAAGCAGCGACGCAGGAAAGCGTCCGGCAGCTCTTTCTCGTTGTTGGAGGTAATGATGATGATCGGGCGCTTCTTGGCCTTGATGGTCTCGTCGATTTCGTAGACGTAGAACTCCATCTTGTCGAGTTCTTGCAGCAGGTCGTTGGGGAACTCGATATCGGCCTTGTCGATCTCGTCGATCAGCAGGATCACCCGCTCCTCGGACTCGAAAGCCTCCCACAGCTTGCCTTTCTTCAGGTAGTTGCGTACGTCATGGACCTTGTCCACGCCCAGTTGCGAGTCGCGCAGGCGGCTGACCGCATCGTATTCATACAGGCCCTGGTGCGCCTTGGTGGTGGACTTGATGTGCCAGGTGATCAACCGCGCGCCAAACGATTCGGCCAGTTGTTCTGCAAGCATGGTCTTGCCGGTGCCCGGCTCGCCCTTGACCAGCAGCGGACGCTCCAGCGTGATGGCAGCGTTGACAGCCAGTTTCAGGTCATCGGTGGCAACGTAGGCCTGGGTGCCTTCGAACTTCATTTCTCAATCCTCGAACATGACGCCGGTAGTCAGCATGCCTGCGACTATAGCGCGCAGCCCCGGTGACTGTGAACGCAGACGGGTTATTCAGTCTCTGAATGACCAGTCACGCCAGGGTCACTCCGCACTGGGTTTGGGTTGTTCGTAGCGGGCGTTGAACGCCTGGACGAAACCATTGCGCAAAATCTGCAAAAACGCCTGGAACGCGCTGATATCTTGCTGGTGAACGCTGCCGCTGAGTTCCACCCGGGTGGCGAACTGGTTTTTGCTCTGGTTCTTCAGCACGGTTTCGCTGGCACCGACCACGGCTTCCCAGATCGAGCGGAAAATCCCCTTGTCCTGGTTCTCCACGTCCTGTTGCCAGTCAAACACCTCCACATCCCGCAGCAGCGGCTTGATATAGCCGGTCAATTGGGCTTTTTCAGCCTGGGCTTCAATCACCACGTCGCCGGTGCCGGCATTGAAGTCGAACTTGCCGTAGGCCGAGGCGAAGTCGTTCATGCGCTTGAGCTGGATATCACGGGCGCGCAAGCGGAACTCGAAGTCTTCAAAATTGCTCAGCGGGTCGAAGGTCGCGCTGGCTTCCAGCGGCGCATGCCCCAGCAACAGGGCCTTGCCGTCAAAGCGCGCATCGCGCTTGCCTTCGACGTCCACCACGTTGGTCAGGTTGTAGAAGCTGGCATTGACCTGGGTGGCGCCCATATTGACCGGCGGCTTGGAGCTGAAGTTGTGGAAGGCGATCTTGCCGTCGTCGATCCGCACTTCGTTGAGGGTAATGGGCAGCAGCTTGCCCAGTTGGGCGCGCCAATCGGTGCCGCGACCGGTCTGGGACGCCTGTTTGTTGGCGCCGCCGTCGACGAAGTTGAGTTCCGGCTTGACGAATTGCACTTCGGCCACCACCGCGTGGTCGTACCATAAGGAATGCCAACTGACCGACAAGTCGATCACTGGCGCCTTGACGAACGGCACGGGCACCTTGCCATCGACCTTGACGATCTGCAGGCCATTGATCCGGTACGCGCCGCGCCACAGGGCCAGGTCGACATCGGTCACCTGGCCACGGTAGTCGCCCATGTCGGCGAGTTTTTCATTGAGGTAGTTGCGCACCAGGTAGGGCAGGGCGATATCCAGTGCCACCAGCACGACCACCAGCCCGGCGACCGTCCATATCGGCCAACTGTAGCGACGCTTCATAGGTTATTCCTCCCTGTGTATAGGCGATTGACTACACAGGCAGCGGCAACGTTCCTCGACTGGACGCCTTGGAGTACGAGGCATACCCTTGTTGCCTTCCTGAAAACCGCCTAAAGGACCCCGCCATGAGCCGCATTTTTGCAGACAACGCGCACTCCATCGGTAACACGCCCCTGGTTCAGATCAACCGTATCGCGCCCCGTGGCGTGACCATCCTGGCCAAGATCGAAGGGCGTAACCCTGGGTATTCGGTGAAGTGCCGGATCGGCGCGAACATGATCTGGGACGCGGAAAGCAGCGGCAAACTCAAGCCGGGCATGACCATCGTCGAGCCGACCTCAGGCAACACCGGGATTGGCCTGGCCTTTGTCGCCGCGGCCCGTGGCTACAAATTGTTGCTGACCATGCCCGCGTCCATGAGTATCGAACGGCGCAAGGTGCTCAAGGCCCTGGGGGCCGAACTGGTGCTGACCGAGCCGGCCAAGGGCATGAAAGGCGCCATCGAGAAAGCCAGTGAAATCCTTGCCAGCGACCCGGCGACCTATTTCATGCCGGCCCAGTTCGACAACCCGGCCAACCCGGCCATCCACGAAAAAACCACCGGCCCGGAAATCTGGAACGACACCGATGGCGCGGTGGATGTGCTGGTGGCAGGCGTTGGCACGGGCGGGACCCTCACGGGTGTATCGCGCTACATCAAGAACACTGCAGGCAAGCCGATCCTCTCGGTGGCGGTGGAGCCCATCAGCTCGCCGGTGATTACCCAGGCGTTGGCTGGCGAAGAGATCAAGCCCAGCCCCCACAAGATCCAGGGGATTGGCGCGGGTTTTGTGCCGAAGAACCTTGATCTGTCGATGGTGGACCGGGTGGAGCTGGTCAGTGACGATGAATCCAAGGCCATGGCCCTGCGGTTGATGCAGGAGGAAGGCATCCTGTGCGGGATTTCCTGTGGCGCGGCCATGGCGGTGGCGGTGCGTCTGGCCGAAAAACCGGAAATGCAGGGCAAGACCATCGTGGTGATCCTGCCGGACTCCGGTGAGCGCTACCTGTCGAGCATGCTGTTCAGCGATCTGTTCACCGATCAGGAAAACCAGGCCTGACGTTGCAGGTGTCGGTGTACCGAAATCGGGTTGATCCATATCAGCCCGGTTTTATGCCTCATATGCATAATTGATTGCTCGCCGCGGGCCCCTTAAAACGGATTGTTGGATAACGCGGGTTTTTCCTCCGGCCCGGAGTGTTTATCATGGCCGGCTGCTATGTCTGGTTTCCCGCTGCCGGGAGGCTATTTCCAGGAGTTGCTGCATGACCTTTTCTTTGGCCGCCAAGCTGTCGGTGCTGTTGCTGTTTATCGGCAGTACGCTGTACGTGCATTTGCGCGGCAAGGCACGTTTGCCGGTGCTGCGCCAGTTCGTCAACCATTCGGCGTTGTTCGCCCCGTACAACGCTTTGATGTACATCTTTTCGGCGGTGCCGTCCAAGCCCTACCTGGACCGCAGCAAGTTCCCCGAGCTGGATGTGCTCAAGGACAACTGGGAAGTGATTCGCGACGAGGCCATGCACCTGTTCGACGAAGGCTATATCCGCGCCGCCGAGAAGAACAACGATGCCGGTTTTGGCTCGTTCTTCAAGAAAGGCTGGAAGCGCTTCTACCTCAAGTGGTACGACAAACCGCTGCCGTCGGCCGAGCTGCTGTGCCCGAAAACCGTGGCCCTGGTCAGCAGCATCCCCAACGTCAAGGGCGCCATGTTTGCGCTGTTGCCCGGTGGCAGCCACCTCAACCCCCATCGCGATCCGTTCGCCGGCTCCCTGCGCTATCACTTGGGGTTGTCGACACCCAATTCCGACGACTGCCGCATTTTCGTCGATGGCCAGATCTACGCCTGGCGTGATGGCGAAGACGTGATGTTCGACGAAACCTACGTGCACTGGGTAAAGAACGAAACCGAGAAGACCCGGGTGATTCTGTTCTGTGATATCGAGCGACCACTGAGCAACCGGCTGATGACCCGCATCAACCGTTGGGTCAGTGCCCAGCTAGGCCGTGCAACCGCGCCACAGAACCTGGATGACGAGCGTGTGGGCGGGATCAACCAGGCCTACGCCTGGAGCAAGAGCTTCAGCGATCGCTTCAGTGGGGTGGTCAAGCAGTGGAAGCGCAAGCATCCCAAAGCCTATCGCATCATGCGGCCGGTGTTGGCGGCGGTGGTGGTTGTGGCGTTGGTGTATTGGTTATTTGGCTGATGGGTTCAAAAAAACCGCTCGTATGAGCGGTTTTTTTATACGTTCTCCCATGCAGCCTCCACAATTGATCATTAATTGAACATGTTTTCGAAGCTATTGGTTCTCTACCGCTATCACAAGCCTGCCCCGTGAATCGAAGTCAAAGCCCAGGTTTTGATAGAGGGGAGATGCGTCGATGCAGTAGCAAGGCGTAAGGCTTTGGATCGGTAGAGCTGGTATCGCAAGGCGCCGCGTGTTTTTGGCATTGGCGGTCATGAGTCGAAAGTCTCCTTAAGTGGAGTGCGTTGGTTTTTCCCAAGGCTAGAGGTGGTTTCTCAACGTGTCCTTACTGGCCTTTTGGCAAAGCCATTGCAAAGCGTGTCGCCGGCTGGTTATAGTCGGCGCCAGGTGTTTCGCAGCACCTTTCATCCCTTCAAAAAAGATCAGCCCATGCCTGCATCCCCACGCATAGCGGTAGTCGATTCAGCGGTCAACGCTGCGGTCGTGCCGTGCGGGAATCCGCAGCCTGTGCAGATCAGTCATTACCCCCCACCTGTCAGTAGCACGCCGGTGTACGCAGTCGTATCACCGCCGGGCGTTGGCGTTTCGGGCTGATCAGCAAACTGCTGTTCCCCGTTGCCCGCCTGTACCGAACCTACTGAATTTCAGCCTTGGCTGAGTTGGCTTTTTGCCTGACTACAGGTGTTCTTATGTCTGTTATTTCGAAACAATCCGTGGCCGCGGCGGCCTCGACGAGCCTGTTTGTCCTGCTGTGGAGCAGCGGGGCGATTTTCTCCAAGTTGGGCCTGGCCCATGCGTCACCCTTTGCCTTCCTGTTGATTCGCTTTGCCATTGCCCTGGCGGGCCTGGTGCTGCTGGTGCCGATCCTCAAGCTGCAGTTGCCGCGCGCGGGCAAACCGCTGTGGTATGCGGCGGCCACCGGGCTGGTGCTACTGGGGGCCTATCAGATTTTTTATCTGCTGGCCCTGGACCTGAAGGTCACCCCCGGCGTGATGGCGACCATCATGGGTGTGCAACCGATCCTCACCGTGGTGCTGATGGAGCGCCAGCGTTCATGGCGCCGGATGTTCGGCCTGGCGTTGGGCCTGGCGGGCCTGATCATGGTGGTGTACCAGGGCATCGGTCTGGCCGGCATGTCCCTGGCCGGCATGCTGTTTGGTTTGCTGGCGCTGGCGAGCATGACCCTGGGCTCGATCATGCAGAAGCGCATCACCGATAACCCATTGGGCACCTTGCCGGTGCAGTACCTGGCGGGCTTGTTGCTGTGCGCAGTGTTCGTGCCGTTCCAGCCCTTTGCTTTCGAGCACAACAGCGGCTTCTACCTGCCGGTGCTGTGGATGGGGCTGGTGGTGTCTGTGTTGGCGACGCTGCTGCTATACCGCCTGATTGCACGGGGTAACCTGGTGAATGTCACCAGCCTGTTCTACCTGGTGCCGGCAGTCACTGCGGTGATGGACTACCTGATCTTCGGCAATCGGCTGGCAGTGCTGAGCGTGCTGGGGATGGGTTTGATCATCATTGGGTTGGTATTCGTCTTCCGTAAAGCGTGATACCCCTGTGTAGGAGCCGAAAGCCGGCTCCTACACAGCTTTGATCAATTTCCCCGGCCGCAGCACCAGCCACAATGCCCCCGCGATCAACATCCCGCCGTACAGGTGCGCCATGGACAATGGCTCATCCAGCAGCAACGCCCCCCACAACACGCCGAATGGCGGAATCATGAAGGTGACCGTCATCGACTTCACTGGCCCGATGGAGGTCAGCAAACGGAAGTACAAGATGTAGGCGAACGCCGTACACAGCAGTCCCAGGCCCAGCAACGACAACCACACATTCCAGCCGCCCCAGCTGGCCGGCGGATGGCTGATGGCGTTCCAGCCAAACCAGGGTAAGAGAAACAATGTGGCGCCGAGCATGCTGCCCAGTGCTGAAAGACGGCTGTCCAGGCCACCCTGTTGATCCAGCCAGCGGCGCGCCAGGAAGCCGGCGAAGCCGTAGCAGGTGGTGGCCAACAGGCAGGCGAGGGCGCCCATCAGCAGTTCCAGGTCAAATGCCACCGGCCCGGCCCGCGTCAGGATGCCTACGCCGAACAGCCCCAGGCACACCCCGGCGATCTTCGAGGGGGTCAGCCGTTCATGGAAAAACAGCCCGCCAATCAACACCCCCATCAACGGCGTCGTCGCATTGAAAATCGCCGAGTAACCCGCCGGCAAGACCTGGGCCGCCACCGAATACATCGTGGCGGGGATCCCCGAGTTGATCACCCCCAGCAACAGCACGGTCTTGAACTTGCCCTGGAAGTCCCAGCGCACCCGCAGCAGGGCCAGGATCACCAGCAGGCCGGCGGCGGCTATCGAAACGCGGAAAAACGCCGTGGGCAGCGTACCGATTTCCGGTGCGATGATTCGCATGAACAAAAAGCTCGCGCCCCAGATGGCGGCCAGTACCAGCAGGTACAGGGTGTCGACAGGTCTCACGGACAACTCCTTCTTAACCAGGGCGAGAGTGTTGCCCAGGGGCCTGCCTGACACAATCTTTTACGTATCCACTGCACAATAAAGCGCGTCACCCAGCCACTGAGGTGCACGGCCAGGGTTTGAAGCCCCTCTATCCGGGACACAGCTCCCAGCAAAAATTGTACTTCTCCTGGCTGCGGACACTGGCTAATCTCAGGTCTTCCGAATGCCCGCAGAGGTCTCCGACATGCCGCAGCAAACGTCTGCCATCGACACCGCGCAGTCCATCGCCCAGATGATCCTCGATGGCTTCGACGATTACCGCGAACACTTTCGCCAGATCACCGACGGCGCCCGTGAGCGTTTTGAAAAGGCCCAGTGGCAAGAGGCGCAAACGGCCTCGGCGGCGCGGATCAACCTGTATGAAGAGAAGGTCGGCGAAGTCACCACGCGTTTGCGGGCTACCTTCGACGAGGGCGCGCTGCTGGACATCCAGTCCTGGCCCCTGGTCAAGAGTGCCTATATCAGCCTGATCGACCTGCGGTTTGACGATGAGCTGTCCGAGACCTGGTACAACTCGATCTTTTGCGGGCTGTTCAGCCACGACCTGATCAGCGACGGCTGCATGTTCATCCATACCACCCGCCCGAGCCTGCGCCGCGCCCGTGCTGCGCAAACCCGTACCTACAAGCCCCAGGGCCAACTGGCGGGCATGCTCGAGCAGATCTTCAGCGACTACCGCTTTAGCGAGCCCTACGCCGACCTGCCTGCCGACCTGCAGCGCCTGGAAGCACAACTGCGCGAGAACCTGCCGGACTGGGTGTGCAAGGATCCGGACCTCAACGTCGAGCTGTTTTCCTCGGTGCTCTATCGCAACAAGGGCGCGTACCTGGTGGGCCGCCTCTACACCCGCGATGAACAGTGGCCGCTTGTGATTCCGCTGCTGCACCGCGAAGGGCAGGGTATCCGCATCGACGCGCTGATCACCGATGAAGCCGATGTGTCGATCATCTTCTCGTTCACCCGCTCCTATTTCATGGTGGATGTGCCGGTGCCGGCGGAATTCATCGGCTTTCTCAAACGCATCCTGCCGGGCAAGCACATCGCCGAGCTGTACACCTCCATCGGCTTCTACAAACACGGCAAGTCGGAGTTCTACCGGGCGCTGATCAACCACCTGGCCAGCACCGATGACCAGTTCATCATGGCCCCGGGCGTGCGCGGGATGGTCATGAGCGTGTTCACCCTGCCGGGTTTCAACACGGTGTTCAAAATCATCAAGGACCGTTTCTCGCCATCGAAAAACGTCAACCGCGCCACGGTGATCGAGAAGTACCGCCTGGTGAAAAGTGTCGACCGGGTCGGGCGCATGGCCGACACCCAGGAGTTTGCCGACTTCCGTTTCCCCTTGAGCAAATTCGAGCCTGAATGCCTGGCCGAATTGCTGGAAGTGGCTGCCGGCACAGTCGAGGTGGAAGGCGACACGGTACTGATTCGCCACTGCTGGACCGAGCGGCGCATGACTCCGCTCAACCTCTACCTGGAGAACGCCAACGAGGCCCAGGTGCGCGAAGCCCTCGAAGACTACGGCCTGGCCATCAAGCAATTGGCGGCGGCGAATATCTTTCCCGGCGACATGCTGCTGAAAAACTTTGGCGTCACCCGTCATGGTCGCGTGGTGTTCTACGACTACGACGAGATCTGCTTCCTCACCGAAGCCAACTTCCGCCATATCCCGGCACCGCGCACCCCGGAAGATGAAATGGCCTCCGAGCCCTGGTACTCCATCGGCCCGCTGGACGTGTTCCCCGAAGAGTTCCCGCCATTTCTGTTTGCCGATGCCGGGCAACGGCGTTTGTTCGATGAGCTGCACGGCGAGTTGTACAACGCCGACTACTGGAAAGGCCTGCAGGAGGCGATTCGGGCGGGGAAGGTGATTGATGTGTTCCCGTATCGGCGCAAGGGCCTGGATAACGAATAGGGGCTAAACCCTGTGGGAGCTGTCGAGCCCCGGCGAGGCTGCGATAGCGCTGGGCCTGGCAGCATTGATGTTGGCCGTGCCGCCGTCATCGCAGCCTCGCCGGGGCTCGACAGCTCCCACGCGTGATTTACGCGGCCTTTAACGTTGTGTGCGCTTTTCTGCCACAATTGCCGGCCGTGCATAAATAGACGACCTTCAAAGTACCTGATGACTGACCAAGCGCCCGCTATCGACCAACTCCTGAAAAACCTCGATCACGCCATGCTCGCCGACCGCCACCGCTTGCGTCGGCAGTTGCTTGAGCTGCGCAAGAAGCCCGATGAGGAGAAGCTGGCGCAGTGGGTGGCGCGCATGCAGGCGTCCTGTGCCCAGGTCACGGCGCGCGCGGCCAGCGTGCCGCAGGTCCGCTATGACGACAGCCTGCCCATCGCCGCCAAGCGCGACGAGATCAAGGCGGCGTTGCTCAAGCATCAGGTGCTGATCATCGCGGGCGAAACCGGCTCGGGTAAAACCACGCAGTTGCCGAAGATCTGCCTGGAAATCGGTCGCGGCCAGTACGGCTTGATCGGCCATACCCAGCCCCGGCGGATCGCCGCGCGCAGTGTGGCGAGCCGGGTCGCGGAAGAGTTGGCCACACCGCTGGGGGCGCTGGTGGGCTATCAGGTGCGGTTCGAGGACCAGAGCGACGCCAACACCCTGATCAAGCTGATGACTGACGGCATCCTGCTGGCCGAAACCCAGAACGACCGATACCTCGAGCGCTACGACACAATCATCGTCGACGAAGCCCACGAGCGCAGCCTGAACATCGACTTCCTGCTTGGTTACCTGAAGACCCTGCTGCCACGCCGCCCGGACCTGAAAGTCATCATCACCTCGGCGACCATCGACCTGGAGCGTTTTTCCAAGCACTTCGACGATGCGCCGATTGTCGAGGTCTCCGGGCGCACGTTCCCGGTGGAAACCTGGTATCGCCCGCTGACCCTGGAGCAGGACGAGGAAGGCAACCGCGTCGAAGACGACTTGACCGTGGACCAGGCGATCCTTGCCACCCTTGATGAAATCGCCGCCTTTGAACGCAGCGAGCGCAAGAGCCCAGGCGATGTGCTGGTGTTCCTGCCCGGTGAGCGCGAGATCCGCGATGCCGCCGATATGCTGCGCAAGGCCCAGCTCAAGCACACGGAAATCCTGCCGTTGTACGCGCGCCTGTCGCCGGCCGAGCAGCAGCGTATTTTCCAGTCCCATCCGGGGCGGCGCGTGGTGCTGGCAACCAACGTCGCGGAAACCTCGCTGACCGTGCCGGGCATCCGCTATGTGATCGACAGCGGCACCGCACGCATCAGCCGCTACAGCTACCGGGCCAAGGTCCAGCGCCTGCCGATCGAGGCGATTTCCCAGGCCAGCGCCAACCAGCGCAAGGGCCGCTGCGGTCGGGTCGAGCCGGGCATTTGCGTGCGCCTGTTCAGCGAAGAAGATTTTATCGGGCGCCCGGAATTTACCGACCCGGAGATCCTGCGCACTAACCTGGCGGCGGTGATCCTGCAGATGCTGCACCTGCGCCTGGGTGAAATTACCGACTTCCCGTTTATCGAGCCGCCGGATGGCAAGGCCATCAGCGATGGCTTCAACCTGCTGCAGGAACTCTCGGCGGTGGACCGTAACAGCCAGCTGACACCCCTGGGCCGGCAACTGGCGCGCCTGCCGGTGGACCCGCGCATGGGCCGCATGCTGTTGGAAGCGGCCAAGCTCGGCAGTTTGCAGGAAGTGCTGATCGTCGCCAGTGCCATGTCGATCCAGGACCCGCGCGAGCGCCCGCCGGAGCGCCAGCAAGCGGCCGACCAGGCCCACGCGCAATGGAAGGATCCCGATTCGGACTTCGCCGGGCTGGTCAATCTGTGGCGCGGCTTTGAAGAGCAGCGCCAGGAACTGACCGCCAGCCCGCTGCGCAACTGGTGCCGCAAGAACTTCCTCAATTACCTGCGCCTGCGTGAGTGGCGCGACTCCCATCGCCAGTTGAGCCTGATCTGCCGTGATATGCAGTTGACGGTCAACAAGGAACCGGCGGACTTCGCGAAACTGCACAAGGCGGTGCTGTCCGGCCTGTTGAGCCAGATCGGCCAGAAAACCGAAGACGGCGACTACCTCGGCGCCCGCCAGCGGCGCTTCTGGATTCATCCGTCATCGGGCATCGGCAAGAAGCGCCCGCAATGGTTGATGACCGCCGAACTGGTGGAGACCACCAAGCTGTATGCGCGCATGGTGGCCAAGATTGATGCCGACTGGATCGAGCCATTGGCCGGGCACCTGATCAAGAAAAACCACTTCGAACCCCACTGGGAGAAGAAGCGCGGCCAGGTCGTGGCCTTTGAACAGATCACCCTGTTCGGCCTGATTGTGGTGGGGCGCCGGCCCGTGCATTACGGGCCGGTGGACCCCGTGGTGTCCCGCGAGCTGTTTATCCGCGAAGGCCTGGTGCGTGGCGAGATCCAGTCCCGGGCCAAGTGCCTGACTGCCAATCAACAGCTGCTGGAGCAATTGGACGAACTGGAAGCCAAGGCCCGGCGCCGCGATATCCTGGCTGACGAAGAAACCCTGTACGCCTTCTACGACGCGCGCCTGCCGGCAGAGATCCACCAGACGGCGACCTTCGACAGTTGGTACAAGATCACCAGCCAGAAAGACCCGCAACTGCTGATCATGCGCGAAGAAGACGTGCTGGCCCGCGAAGCCAGTGAAGTCACCGCCGCCCATTACCCTGACACCTTGCACCTGGGCGACCTGGCCCTGGCCTTGAGTTATCACTTTGAACCCAACCACCCGCGCGACGGTGTGACCTTGCGCGTGCCCGCACCGCTGTTGCCGGCCTTGCCCGCCGAGCGCCTGGAGTGGCTGGTGCCCGGGCTGATCGAAGCCAAGTGCATTGCCCTGGTGCGCAACCTGCCCAAGGCCCTGCGCAAGAACTTCGTGCCGGTGCCGGACTTCGTCAAGGCCGCGCTGCAACGGATCGAATTTGCCCAGGGCTCGCTGCCCCAGGCGCTGGGGCGTGAGCTGTTGCGCATGACCGGCGCGCGGGTCAGCGACGAAGCCTGGAGCGAAGCCGCGCAGCAGGTGGAAAACCACCTGAAGATGAACCTGGAAGTGGTCGATGCCCAGGGCAAGTTCCTCGGTGAGGGCCGCGACCTGGCAGCGCTGACTGCGCGGTTTGTCGAAGCCAGCCAGGCCGCCCTGGCAGTGCCGCAAACTGCCAAAAGCCAGCAGCCGGTGGAGGCCAAGGTCTTCGCGGCGGTTGCCGAGACTACCCAGCAGAAGATTGCGGGCCTGTCGATGACGGTGTATCCGGCGCTGGTAGAAGAAAACGGCACGGTCAAGGAAGGACGTTTCTCCACGGCCGCCGAAGCCGAGTTCCAGCATCGCCGCGCCTTGCAGCGCTTGTTGATGCAGCAATTGGCCGAGCCGGCAAAATTCCTGCGCGGCAAGCTGCCGGGCCTTACCGAGCTGGGGCTGATGTACCGCGAGCTGGGACGTATCGACGCCCTGGTGGAAGACATTTTGCTGGCCAGCCTCGACACCTGCGTGCTGGAAGGCGAGGCCAGCCTGCCCCGGGATGGCGCGGGCCTGGCAGCCCTGGCCGAGCGCAAGCGTGGTAGCTGGACCGAGCACGCTGAACGCCTGGCGCGCCTGACCCTGGAAGTATTGAAGCTGTGGCATGGCCTGCAAAAACGTTTCAAGGGCAAGATCGACCTGGCCCAGGCCGTGGCACTCAACGATATCAAGCAGCAACTAAGCAACCTGGTGTACCCGGGCTTTGTGCGCGAGACCCCGGCGCAGTGGTTCAAGGAACTGCCGCGCTATCTCAAGGCCATCGAGCTACGCCTGGAAAAACTGCCCAGCCAAGTGCAGAAGGACCGGGTCTGGAGCAGCGAGTTGAGTGGTCTGTGGAGCCAGTACCAGACGCGCCTGAACAAGCACACCCAGGAAGGCAAGCGCGATCCGCAGCTGGCGCTTTACCGCTGGTGGCTGGAGGAATACCGGGTGTCGTTGTTTGCCCAGCAGTTGGGCACCAAGGCACCGATTTCCGATAAGCGCTTGAGCAAACAGTGGAGCCAGGTCGAACCTTGACCTGTAGTGCCGGTGGCGGGTGTGCGCGTGACAGGCGCCAAACCCCCCGGTTTATGGCAAACTTCGCCGCTATAAATGCCGGGATCGTCTAGATTGGCTGTATCAGCCTCGACGCGCCGGGACAAAGCGTTTCCCCGTTTGATGTCCGCGCGGCGGACTAGAGCGACTTACGGTTTGGTACGAAGGTACCAATCCCTTCTGCCTGAACAGATTTAGAGGAACGACCGTGCATAACGTCGTCATCAGCGGCACAGGCCTGTACACCCCGGCCAACAGCATCTCCAACGAAGAGCTGGTGCAGTCTTTCAATGCTTACGTTCAACAGTTCAATGCCGACAACGCCGTGGCCATCGAGCAGGGCGACGTTCAGGCGTTGACCGAATCCAGCGCCGCCTTTATCGAAAAGGCTTCGGGTATCAAGAGCCGTTTTGTCATGGACAAGGACGGCATCCTCGACCCCAAGCGCATGACCCCCCGCCTGCCGGAGCGCTCCAACGACGAGTGGTCGATCCTCTGCCAGATGGCCGTGGGCGCCGCCGAGCAAGCCCTGCAGCGTGCCGGCAAGACCGCCGCCGATATCGACGGGGTGATCGTCGCCTGCTCCAACCTGCAACGCGCCTATCCGGCCATTGCCATCGAAGTCCAGGAAGCCCTGGGCATCCAGGGTTTTGGTTTTGACATGAACGTGGCGTGTTCTTCGGCGACTTTCGGTATCCAGAACGCCTGCAACAGCATCCAGCTGGGCCAGGCCCGTGCGATCCTGATGGTCAACCCGGAGATCTGCACCGGCCACCTGAACTTCCGTGACCGTGACAGCCACTTCATCTTTGGCGACGCGGCGACTGCGGTGATTCTGGAGCGTGCCGACCTGGCGACGTCCGAGCACCAGTTCGACGTGGTGAGCACCAAGTTGCTGACCAAGTTTTCCAACACCATTCGCAACAATTTCGGCTTCCTCAACCGCGCGGCGGAAGAGGGGATTGGTGCACCAGACAAGCTTTTCGTGCAAGAAGGCCGCAAAGTCTTCCGTGATGTCTGCCCGATGGTTGCCGAATTGATCGGCCAGCACCTGACGGAAAACCAGTTGAGCGTTACCGATGTGAAACGCTTCTGGCTGCACCAGGCCAACCTGAGCATGAACCATCTGATCGTCAAGAAGCTGCTGGGCCGTGAAGCCGAGATCGAAGAAGCGCCGGTGATTCTCGATACCTACGCCAACACCAGTTCGGCAGGTTCGGTGATTGCGTTCCACACCTACCAGGACGACCTGCCCAAGGGCGCGCTGGCGGTACTCAGCTCGTTTGGCGCCGGGTATTCGATTGGCAGCGTGATCCTGCGCAAGCGCTAAGAACCAGGCAATTGCGGTCACGTCTTGCACAATGAGGTTTTGAATGGCAGCAGCCGACGACGCGCACCTGCTTGAACGCCTGCTCAAGGGTGAGCAGCAGGCCTACAAGGAGTTGGTCACCACCTACCAGAGTGCGATGCGTGCAGTGGCCTACGCCATCGTTGGCCAGCGCCATGCCGACGAGGTGGTGCAGGACGCCTGGCTCTCGGTGGTGCGCAGCCTTGCCCGGTTTGAGGGGCGTTCCAGCCTCAAGACCTGGCTGCTGACCATCACCGCCAACTCGGCCAAGGGGCGCTACAAGCAGAACCGTCGCGAGGTGTTGCTGGACGACCTGCCGTCGCCCCATGGCACCATCGGCGATGAGCGCTTTGCCGCCGGCGATGAGCATTGGCTGATCGCGCCCTTTGCCTGGCACCAGGACACTCCCGAGGCGCTGCTCACCGAAAACGAGCTGCGTGAGTGTCTGGAGCACACCTTACTGAGCCTTTCCGAGCTGCAAAGCAGCGTGCTGCTGTTGCGCGAGCGCCAGGGGCTGGAGCTGGAGGAGATTTGTAATCTTCTGCAGATCTCGCTCTCCAATGTGCGTGTACTGCTGCACCGGGCGCGGCTTAAAGTCTTCGCTACGGTGGAGCATTTCGAGGAAACCGGCGAATGTTGACCTGCAAAGAACAAGTGGCGCGCTCCAGCGATTTTCTCGATGGGCAACTGACCTTTCGTGAGCGCCTGTTGATGCGCCATCACTTGATGTTTTGTGCCAATTGCCGGCGCTTCATTCGCCAGATGCGCCTGATGCAGGCCACCTTGCGCCTCCTGCCCGAACCGCCGGTGAGCGATGCCGAGGCGTTGGCTGAACGCCTGGCTTCGGAGCGTAAACGCAACTCCTGACCCTAGAGCTGTCTGCGCTTCCCAAGGCCTGCGACGTCATTGTCGTGGGCTTTTTTACGTCGTTGAAAAGCCTTTCGGTGAAAAACATTGCAGGTTTGTAAGTTTTTTTCACCTTTTTTTCACCTGGCATTTCTCGTACTTTTTCTGCTCAAACCCACGCCGGCCGTAGCGTTGCGCTTATTCCCGGTGGTTGTAAGAAAGTTCCCCTGTAATAAAATATTTATCTTGCGGCAACTTGTCTGAAATATCCCCTCGCCAAGATCCCCTCCCAACACCAGCGGGCCAGAACCCGTGTGTTTTCCAACGCAAAAGACCACCAATTAGGGGAATTCTTCGATGATCCGTAAGCACTTCGCCGGTTTCGCGGCCAGCGCCCTGGCCCTGGCCGTTACCGCCCAGGCTTTCGCTGGTACTGTCACTACTGACGGCGCCGATATCGTTGTCAAAACCAAGGGCGGCCTTGAGGTTGCTACCACCGACCAGAACTTCAGCTTCAAGCTGGGTGGTCGCTTGCAAGCCGATTACGGCACATTTGACGGCTTCTACACCAAGAACGGTGACTCGGGCGACGCTGCTTACTTCCGTCGCGCCTTCCTGGAACTGGGTGGCACCGTCTACAAGGATTTCAAATACCAGCTCAACTACGACTTCTCCCACAACTCGGGTAACTCCGACGACGGTTACTTCGACGAAGCGTCCATGTCCTATGTGGGCTTCAAGCCGGTGACCATCCGCGTCGGTCGCTTTGACCCGGATTTCGGTCTGGAAAAAGCCACCAGCTCCAAGTGGATCACCGCCATGGAGCGTAACTCGGCTTACGAGGTTGCAGACTGGGTCAACACCCACGAAAACGGCATGGGCATCCAGGTCAGCGGCACTGCGGCTGATATGTTCTACGGCTCCGCCAGCCTGGCTTCCAAGGACATCAACGACGAAGACGGCAAGGGCGTGAAGCAATTCAACGGCCGTATCGTGTTGGCACCGATGAACAAAGGCGGCAACGTCCTGCACTTCGGCTTGAACCTGGCGGCACGTGACCTGAACGACGCCGCCTTCGACTCGCGGATCCGTCCGCGTCTCGGCGCCCGTGGTGTAGCAACTACCGGTGGTAACGATGCCGGCTCCAACGGCAACCGCGCGACTTTCGGCGGTGGTGTGGGCCTGAACGCCAGCAACCTGACGGCGGTTGGCGCCTACGATACCGACACGGTATTCGGGGGTGAATTTGCCTTCGCCAGCGGTCCATTCTCGGTGCAGGCTGAAGCCCTGAGCCGCAAGATGAAAGCTGACAGCAATGCCTACCAGGACGTGAAAACCAGCGGTTTCTACGGCCAACTGGCCTACACCCTGACCGGCGAATCCCGTGCCTACAAGCTCGACGGCGGCAAGTTCGACGCCATCAAGCCTGAGAACAAGCAGTACGGCGCCTGGGAAGTGTTCTACCGCTACGACAACATCAAGGTTGACGACAAAAACATCGTCGTCAGCAGCGCTACCCGCGAAACCGGCGATGCCAAGGCCAACGTCAACACCCTGGGTGTGAACTGGTACGCCAACGAAGCGGTCAAGCTGTCCCTGAACTACAGCAAGGTCAGCACCGACAAGATCACCAACGCCAATGGCGATGACAGCGGTGATTCCATCGTCGGTCGTGTGCAGTACGTGTTCTAAGCAACGGTCATACCGCTCCAACGCGCTCTTTCTTCATCCGTTAAAGCGCGATCCTCTTTTTTACCCCGCCGATTGGCGGGGTTTTTTTTTGCTGCCCGCGCGGGCGGCGGGTTCTGTCAGAATGGCCTGAATATTGTGAGCGAGCGTTTACCGTCGGGGAATGGCATGCCGTTGAAACGTTTGAATAGCCTGTCCGAAGTATCGCCTGATGAATGGAACGCCTTGGTCCCCGAGGATCAGCCGTTTCTGCGCCATGCCTTCCTCAGTGCGCTGGAAGACAGTGCCAGCCTTGGCCGGCATTCTGGCTGGCAGCCGGAGCACTTGCTGCATTACGAGGGAGAGCGGCTGGTGGCGGCGCTGCCCAGCTACCGCAAATGGCACTCTTATGGCGAATACGTGTTCGACCATGGCTGGGCTGACGCTTGCGCACGCGCGGGCATCGAGTACTACCCCAAACTGCTGACAGCAGTGCCTTTCAGCCCGGTCAGCGGGCCGCGCTTGCTGGTGGCCAATGGTGCGGACGGCCTGGAGTTGCTCCAGAGCCTGCCTGGTTACCTGGAAATCGAAGGCCTTTCCAGTGCCCATATCAACTTCACCGATGCCCTGGCCGATGCCGCCCTGGGCCAGCAACCCGGTTGGCTTGCGCGTCTGGGTTGCCAGTTCCACTGGCAGAACCGCAGTTATCGCGACTTCCAGGACTTCCTCGACGCCCTGAGTTCGCGCAAACGCAAACAGATGCGCAAGGAGCGCGAACAGGTCGCGGGGCAGGGCATCGAGTTCGAGTGGCTGCAAGGCCATGAGCTGAGCGAGGCCCAGTGGGATTTTGTCTACGCCTGCTACGCCAACACCTACGCCGTGCGCCGGCAGTCACCGTACCTGACGCGGGCGTTTTTCAGCCTGCTGGCCGAGCGCATGCCGCAGGCGATACGGGTGGTGCTGGCCAAGCAAGGGGCGCGGCCGGTGGCCATGGCGTTCAGCCTGATCGGAGGCGACAGCCTATATGGCCGCTATTGGGGCTGCCTGGGCGAATTTGACCGGCTGCATTTCGAGACCTGCTTCTATCAAGGCATGGACTACGCGATCGCCAATGGCCTGCAGCGTTTCGACGCCGGGGCCCAGGGCGAGCACAAGTTGATTCGTGGGTTTGAGCCGGTGATTACCCATTCCTGGCACTACTTGCGCCATCCAGGCTTGAAAACCGCTGTGGCGGATTTCCTGGAACGCGAGCGGGTGGGGATTCTGGCGTATGCCGAGGAGGCGCGTTTGGCGTTGCCTTATCGACAGGTGTAGGAGCCAGCTTGCCGGCGATGACGGTGTATCTGCCCATGATGTGCTGGCAGTTAGTCCGTTATCGCCGGCAAGCCAGCGTCTACAAGGTGCATCGCGGTTGGATCAGGCCTTTTCTTCCTTGCCCAACCAACGGTAGGTGATGCCACCGATCACCGCGCCAAGGATCGGCGCCAGCCAGAACAGCCACAGTTGCTGGATTGCCCACCCGCCGACAATCAGCGCAGGGCCGGTGCTGCGGGCCGGGTTGACCGAGGTGTTGGTGACCGGAATGGAGATCAGGTGGATCAGCGTCAGCCCCAGGCCAATGGCGATGGGCGCCAGGCCAGCCGGTGCACGACGGTCGGTGGCGCCGAGGATGATCAGCACGAACATCGCGGTCATCACCAGTTCAGTGACAAACCCCGCCGCCATTGAATAGCCGCCCGGCGAATGTTCACCGTAACCATTGGATGCCAGCCCCGCCGCCAGTTCGAAACCCGGTTTGCCGCTGGCAATGAAGTACAGCAAGGCCGCTGCCACTACGCCGCCAATGACTTGCGCGACGATATACGCAGGCATCTCCTTGGCCGCAAACCTGCCGCCGACCACCAAGCCCACGGTGACCGCCGGGTTGAGGTGACAGCCGCTGATATGGCCAATGGCAAATGCCATGGTCAACACGGTAAGCCCGAAGGCCAGCGATACGCCCAACAGGCCGATTCCGACATCCGGGAAGGCTGCGGCCAGAACGGCACTCCCGCAGCCACCCAACACCAGCCAAAACGTACCCAACCCTTCCGTAACGGAACGTCTGAACAGAGACATGAACGCGTCCTTCTAAATCAACGGGTGTGATGCTTCCCTGCAGTCTGATGTCAGGGCCCTCCTGGACCCTGATTGCAGTACAGCAGGATTGTGATACACGGCCAGCAAGATAGAAAAAACTGTCAGAATTGTTCGGAATTGATAGCGCCGTTAGTAGTCCGAAATCAGTCGATACCTACGAAACCTCCGGTCTGGTGCTGCCACAATCGCGAGTACAGGCCGCCATGTGCCAGCAACTGGGCATGGCTGCCACTCTCGGCGATCTGGCCTTTTTCCAGGACCACCAACCTGTCCATTCGGGCAATCGTGGACAGGCGGTGAGCGATGGCGATCACCGTCTTGCCTTGCATCAGGGTTTCCAGGCTTTCCTGGATGGCCGCTTCCACTTCCGAGTCCAGGGCCGAGGTGGCTTCGTCCATGATCAGGATCGGTGCGTCCTTGAGCAGGACCCGGGCGATAGCGATGCGTTGGCGTTGCCCGCCGGAGAGTTTCACCCCGCGCTCACCGACGTGGGCATCCAGGCCAATCCGGCCCTCGGCGTCCGACAGCAGCGGGATAAATTCGTCGGCGCGGGCCTTGCGGATCGCGTCCCAGAGCTCTTGGTCAGTGGCATCGGGCTTGCCATACAGCAAGTTGTCGCGGATCGAGCGGTGCAGCAGCGAGGTGTCCTGGGTAATCATGCCGATGCGTTCGCGCAGGCTTTCCTGGGCCACTTCGGCAATGTTCTGGCCGTCGATCAGGATGCGTCCGCCTTGCAGGTCGTAGAGGCGCAGCAGCAGGTTGACCAGGGTCGATTTGCCGGCACCGGACGGGCCAATCAGGCCGATCTTCTCCCCCGGTTTGATGACCAGGTTCAGGCCACCGATGATGCCGCTGCTCTTGCCATAGTGGAAGTCGACCTGTTCGAAGCGCACTTCGCCGCGGGGCACGCTCAGGCGCGGGGCGTTTTCGCGGTCGATCACCGCCAGCGGCTGGGCGATGGTTTTCAGACCGTCCTGGACCATGCCGATGTTCTCGAAAATGCCGTTGACCACCCACATGATCCAGCCGGACATGTTGACGATGCGGATCACCAGGCCGGTGGCCAGGGCAATGGCACCGACCGAGATCAGCGACTGCGTCCACAGCCACAGGGCCAGGCCGGTGGTGGTGACGATCAGCAGGCCGTTCATGGTGGTGATGACCACGTCCATGCTGGTGACCACGCGGCTGGCCAGCTGGGTTTTTTCGGTTTGCTCGATGATCGCTTCCTTGGCGTACTCCTGTTCGGACTGGGTGTGGGCGAACAGCTTCAAGGTGGTGATATTGGTGTAGCCATCAACGATGCGGCCCATCAATTTGGAGCGCGCCTCGGACGAGATGACCGAGCGTTCCTTGACCCGTGGCACGAAGTAGCGCAGCGCCAGGCTGTAGGCGATGATCCAGGTGACCAGCGGGATCATCAGGCGCCAGTCGGCTTCGGCGAACAGCACCAGGGAGCTGATGGCGTAGATTGCTACGTGCCAGATGGCATCGACGGCGGCCACGGCCGAGTCGCGCAGCGAGTTGCCGGTCTGCATGATGCGCTGGGCAATACGCCCGGCGAAGTCGTTCTGGAAGAAGTTCAGGCTCTGCTTGAGCACATAGCTGTGGTTCTGCCAGCGGATCAGGCTGGTCATGCCGGGGCTGATGGTCTGGTGCACCAGCAAATCGTGCAGGGCACCGAAGATCGGGCGCAGCAGCAAGGCAACCACGGCCATCCAGATCAACTCGGTGGCGTGGATCTGGAAGAAGTTGGCCGGCGGCGTGCCTTGGGCCAGGTCGATGATGCGGCTCAGGTAGCTGAACAGCGCCACTTCAATCAGCGCGCCGATCAGGCCCACCACCAACAGCGCGGCAAAACACGGCCACACCTGGCGCAGGTAATAGAGGTAGAAGGGTAGGACTTTATCCGGAGGTGCCGCGCTGGGAGCGTCGCGGAAGATGTCGATCAGTTGTTCAAAACGACGATAGAGCATTAGGTCTGACGCCCGCCGGGCGGGCTCTCCTTGTTAAAGACGCGCGCGGCCTTGTGGGCGGCGCGCGCAACTCCCTGTGAACCTTAGTCGATGCGCTTGGCCGACTTGATCAGGACAGGGTCGATAGGCACGTTTTGCATGCCTTGTTTGGTAGTGGTTTGCGAGTTGACGATGATATCGACCACGTCCATGCCCTTGACCACTTTGGCGAACACCGCGTAGCCCGCATCGCGGCCTGGGTCGAGGAAGGCGTTGTCGGCCACGTTGATAAAGAACTGGCTGGTGGCCGAGTTCGGATTGCTGGTGCGGGCCATGGACAAGGTGCCGCGCACGTTATGCAAGCCGTTGCTGGCTTCGTTCTTGATCGGCGCTTCAGTAGGCTTTTGCGACATCTGCTGGGTGAACCCGCCACCTTGCACCATAAAACCCGGGATCACCCGATGAAAAATGGTGTTGGTGTAGAAGCCCTTGTCGACGTAGGACAGGAAGTTCTCGGTACTGATCGGCGCCTTGACCGGATCCAGTTCGATTTCGATGTCGCCATTGGTGGTGGAGATCAATACGTGTGGTGCCTTGGCCGGCGTGGCCGCCATCAGGTTGGCAGCAAACAGAACAGAACCGGCAAAAACGGCGATTTTTTTCAGCATGGGTCAGTGATCCTGGGAAGTGGTTTCGACTGTCTTGAGAAAATCGAGCAGGGTTGTGTTGAAGGTTTCGGGTTGGTCCAGCGGTGTCGCGTGACGCGAATCCTCGATCACCACCAACCGCGCATCAGGCAGCAGTTTTACATAGATTTCTTTTTGCGCCACTGGGGTGTAGTCGTGGTCGGCGCTGATGACCAGGGTTGGACAGGCGATTCTGCAGAGTCGTTCCTGTACGCCCCAGCCCACAATGGCATCGAAGCTGGCGAGGTAAGCACGTTTGTCGTTTCTTGCCCAGCGTTCGCGCATTTTGCGCCGCAGGTCGGCCTGTGCGGGTTTGGGGAACAACCGGTCGCCGAGTGCCTTGCCGATGGTATTCAAGCTGAGCACGCGGGCCAGGCCCCAGCGCTTGGCCCATTGCCAATAGTCATTGGCGCTGCGCACCTTGACCTCGGGCGCGCTGTTGACGATACACAGGCTTTTGAGCAACTGCGGTTGGTCGACCGCCAGTTGAAAGGCGATCATCCCGCCCATCGACAGGCCGACCACATGGGCAGCGGGCAGTTGCAGGTGTTCGATCAACGCCACCAGGTCTGCGGTAAAGCCGGCGATGCTGTAGCGCTCCCGGGGTTTGTCGGAGCGCCCGTGACCGCGCACATCCAGCAGCACCAGGCGGTAATGCCGGGACAACACGGGGATTTGCAGTTCCCAATCCTGGCAACTGGAGCCCAGGCCGTGGATCAGGATCAGTGGCACGCCGTGGCCATATTCCTCGTAATGCAGGGTGCAACCTTCATGTTCGAAATAGGCCATGGGTGAACTCCGTGTCAGGCTTGCCGGGGAGCGGCAAAGGGTGCGTCCAGCGGTGCAGTGTCGAAGGTGCGCAGCAGCTCGACCAGAATCTGCGTGGCCGGGCCCAGGGGCTTGTCCTTGTTCGAGTACAGGTAGAACGTGGGGTGGCGGCTGCCGCCTTGCTCCAGGGGCAGTTGCTTGAGCAGGCCTTCCTTTAGCTCACGCTCGATCATGTGCCGGGGCAGCCAGGCAAACCCCAGGCCGCTGCCGACGAAGGCGGCGGCGGTGGCCAGGCTGCCCACGGTCCAGCGCTGCTCGGCGCCGAGCCAGCCGACGTCCCGCGGTTGCTGGCGACCGGAGTCGCGGATCACCACCTGCATCTGGCTTTCCAGGTCCTGGAAGCTCAGTTCGCGGTTGAGCCGGTGCAACGGGTGTTCAGGGTGGGCCACGGCGACAAATTCCACGTCGCTCATTTCCGTGCCCAGGTAGCCGGGAATGCTGAAGCCGCTAATTGCCAGGTCGGCCACGCCTTCAATCAGCAGCTCCTCGACACCCGACAGCACTTCTTCGCGCAGGCGCACGCGGCAGCCCCGGCTTTGCGGCATAAAGGCGGTGAGGGCGCGCACCAGGCGGGCGTTGGGGTAGGCGGCATCGACCACCAGGCGTACTTCGGCCTCCCAGCCTTGTTCCATATGATGGGCCAGGTCTTCCAACTGGCTGGCGTTTTTGACCAGTTGCCGGGAGCGGCGCAACAGCACCTCGCCGGCCTCGGTGAGCACGGCCTTGCGCCCGTCGATGCGCAATAGAGGCACGCCCAACTGGTCTTGCATGCGGGCCACGGTGTAGCTCACCGAGGATTGCGAGCGGTGCAGCACTTCGGCTGCCTGGGCGAAGCCGCCATGGTCAACCACGGCTTGCAACGTGCGCCATTGATCAAGGGTCACGCGGGGCGCTTTCAAGATGAGCTCCTCTTGTCCTAAGCTGGCGGTCCTTATTGGAGACTGCCGAATGAGAAAATTCTGTTGTGTATTGCTGGCACTGTTGCCGTTGAGCGCGTTCGCCTATCCGATCGATGTGTCAAAGTCGATCAAGGGGGTCAGCATCGACTACAACGCTTCCGATGTTGACGGTGATATCAGCTCCATCCAGCTCAGTAACTACGGCAGCAATGACGCTGCGTGTACGGTCGCGTTTACCAATGGCCCGGAGCCAGCGCGGGTGCGCAAGGTCACGGTCCCTGCCGGGAAAAGCACCAACACTACGGTCAAGTTCAGCCGCGCGATTATCAAGATGCGGATCAAACTGACCTGCGAACCCAAATAATTCGCTGCGGGGCCTTGGCCATGCCCCGCTTATAAACAACTTTATAGATGGGTTATAGCAGTTTTTTGCGCTTTTTTATCGAATGGGCTCTGTTTAACCTTCACTCCATCGACTTACAGCAATTACCGATGGAGCTTACAAAGCCATGTCTAACGTTCTGATCATCGAAAGCAGCGCCCGCCAGCAGGATTCTATTTCCCGCCAACTGACCCAACAGTTCATCAGCCAATGGCAGGCGGCCCATCCGGCCGATCAGATCACCGTGCGCGACCTGGCCGTCAACCCAGTGCCGCACCTGGACGCCAACCTGTTGGGCGGCTGGATGAAGCCGGCCGAGCAGCGCAGCGTGGATGAGCAGGCGTCCCTGGAGCGCTCCAACCACCTGACCGACGAACTGCTGGCCGCCGATGTGCTGGTGATGGCCGCGCCGATGTACAACTTCGCCATCCCCAGCACCCTCAAGGCCTGGCTTGACCATGTGTTGCGGGCCGGCGTGACCTTCAAGTACACCGCCACCGGTCCCCAGGGCCTGTTGACCGGCAAGCGCGCGTTTGTGCTGACCGCCCGTGGTGGCATCCACACCGGCGCGAGCAGCGATCATCAGGAACCGTATCTGCGCCAGGTCATGGGTTTTATCGGGATCCATGATGTGACCTTTATCCACGCCGAAGGGGTGAACCTGGGTGGCGACTTCCAGGAAAAGGGCTTGAACCACGCCAAGGCCCTGCTGGCACAGGTTGCCTGACGCGTTAATCGCCAGATAATCGCACGGTGTTTTTATAGCTCCACGCAACCCTTCAAGTACGCGTATCGAACCTCCCTTTGCACTTGTTGCTCCTGAGTGCTCCTGCCCGACTGCCGCTTTAGCGAGGTCGGGTTTTTTTTGCGCCGAGTTTCGCCCCGCCGTGAAAGACGCTAATGTCGCGCCCATTCGAATATGAGGCACACATGGGCTACTTACTGATTGTCACGCTGATCCAGGCGTTTTCCTTCAGCCTGATCGGCGAATACCTGGCGGGTCATGTCGACAGCTATTTCGCCGTGCTGGTGCGCGTGCTGCTGGCCGGGCTGGTGTTTATCCCCCTGACCCGCTGGCGCTCGGTGGAGCCTGCGTTCATGCGCGGCATGCTGCTGATCGGCGCGTTGCAGTTCGGCGTGACGTACGTGTGTCTGTATTTGAGCTTCCGCGTGTTGACGGTGCCGGAGGTGTTGCTGTTCACCATCCTCACGCCATTGCATGTGACCTTGATCGAAGACGCGTTGAACCGGCGCTTCAACCCCTGGGCGCTGATTGCCGCGCTGGTGGCGGTGGCGGGGGCGGCGGTGATCCGCTTTGACCAGATCAACCCGGACTTCTTCATGGGCTTTTTGTTGCTGCAACTGGCCAACTTCACCTACGCCGCCGGGCAGGTGCTGTACCGGCGCCTGGTGGCACGACACCCGAGCGACCTGCCGCACTACCGGCGCTTTGGCTATTTCTACCTGGGGGCATTGGCCGTGGTGTTGCCGGCGTTCCTGCTGTTCGGCAAGGCCAACTTCCTGCCTGAAGCGCCGTTGCAGTGGGGTGTGTTGCTGTTTCTGGGCCTGGTCAGCACTGCCTTGGGTCTGTACTGGTGGAACAAGGGCGCCTGCCTGGTCAACGGCGGCACCCTGGCGGTGATGAACAACCTGCATGTGCCGGTGGGGCTGCTGCTCAATCTGCTGATCTGGAACCAGCATGAGCCGCTGGGGCGCCTGTTCCTGGGCGGGGCGGTGATTGTGGCGGCGGTGTGGATCAGCCGGTTGGGGATTCGCCCGGCGCCGCTCAGCCGGCAATGATCGTTCCCAAAGGTGGGGGCGGGCTTGCCCGCGATAGCGGACGATCAGTAACAGATGTGTTGACTGACCCACCGCTATCGCGGGCAAGCCCTCTCTAACCAGGCGCTGCTTCGCGCCTGGTTAGAGCGTAGCCTTCTCCGGCACCGGCAAATGACTGGCACCCAACACCGCCGGCAGTACTCCGGCCCGCAGGTCATTACCACTCGGCTGCTGATACAGGCTCAAACCAAACTCCGGCAGCACCGCCAGTAAGTAGTCAAAAATATCCCCCTGGATCCGCTCGTAATCCGCCCACGCCGTGGTGCGGGTAAAGCAGTAGATTTCCAGGGGCACACCCTGGGAGGTGGTCTGCATCTGGCGCACCATGCAGGTCATGTTCGGTTGGATATCCGGATGGCTCTTCAGATAAGCCAGGGCATAGGCGCGGAAGGTGCCCAGGTTGGTCATGCGCCGGCGGTTGGCCGACAACTGCGCGCTGTGGCCCTGGGCTTCGTTCCAGGCCTTCAATTCTGCCTGTTTGCGGCTGATGTAGTCGGTCAGCAGGTGGACCTGGGTCATCCGCACTTCTTCATCATCACGCAGGAAACGCACGCCGGCCGCGTCGATAAACAGGCTGCGCTTGATCCGCCGCCCGCCCGAGGCCTGCATGCCGCGCCAGTTCTTGAACGATTCGGACATCAGGCGCCAGGTGGGGATCGAGACGATGGTCTTGTCGAAGTTCTGCACCTTGACCGTATGCAAGGTGATGTCCACCACATCGCCATCGGCGCCGACCTGGGGCATTTCGATCCAGTCGCCGACCCGCAGCATGTCGTTGCTGGTCAATTGCACACTGGCGACAAATGACAGCAGCGTGTCCTTGTAGACCAACAGGATCACCGCCGACATCGCACCCAGCCCTGACAGCAGCAACAGCGGCGAGCGGTCGATCAAGGTTGCAACGATGATGATCGCGCCAAACACGAACAGCACCATTTTCGCCAGTTGCACATAGCCCTTGATCGAGCGCGTGCGGGCATGTTCGGTGCGTGCGTAGATATCCAGCAGGGCGTTGAGCAGGGCGCTCATGGCCAATACCTGGAACAGAATGGTGAACGCCAGCGCCACGTTGCCGATAAACAGCGTGCTGGTCTTGCTCAATTCCGGCACCAGGTGCAGGCCGAACTGGATCACCAGCGACGGCGTCATCTGGGCCAGGCGGTGGAAGACTTTGTTATGGCGCAGGTCATTGAGCCAATGCAGGGCAGGTTGGCGGCCGAGCAACTTGACCGCATGCAGGATCAGGTAGCGTGCCACCCGTCCGACCAGCAGGGCCACCACCAGCAGCACCAGCAAAGCCAGGCTTGAATGCAGTAGCGGATGTTGGTCCAGGGCACCCCAGAGGTCTTGGACGTTGAGCCAGAGCTGTTTGATATCCATGGTTTAACGCGATTCTTCTGTAAGACATGACGGGGCGATTAGAGCATTTAAGTGCTGCAAAGTTGTGCAGGCAGACAAATCACCTGACAAAAAACCATCTGTTTGGCCCACTTCGCGTAAAGAAACTCGGCCTGAGCGCCCGAAACCGTTACCCTATGCAGCTGATTTTTTGTATTTCTTCGAGGTAGCACCCGTGTTTTCCCAATTCGCCCTGCACGAACGCCTGCTCAAAGCCGTGGCCGAGCTTAAATTTGTCGAGCCTACGCCTGTGCAAGCAGCGGCCATCCCGCTCGCGCTCGAAGGGCGTGACCTGCGGGTGACGGCTCAAACCGGGAGTGGCAAGACCGCCGCTTTCGTCCTGCCGATCCTCAACCGTCTGATCGGCCCGGCCAAGATCCGCGTCAGCATCAAGACCCTGATCCTGCTGCCTACCCGTGAGCTGGCCCAGCAGACCTTGAAGGAAGTGGAACGCTTCTCGCAGTTCACCTTCATCAAGTCCGGCCTGATCACCGGGGGCGAAGACTTCAAGGTCCAGGCCGCCATGCTGCGCAAGGTCCCGGATATCCTGATCGGTACCCCTGGGCGGATGATCGAGCAACTGAACGCCGGCAACCTGGACCTCAAGGAAGTCGAAGTGCTGGTGCTGGACGAAGCCGACCGCATGCTCGACATGGGCTTTGCCGACGACGTGCAGCGCCTCGTCGAAGAGTGCGTCAACCGCCAGCAGACCATGCTGTTCTCCGCCACCACCGGCGGCTCGACCCTGCGCGAGATGGTCGCCAAGGTCCTGAACAACCCTGAGCACCTGCAGGTCAATAACGTCAGCGACCTGAACTCCACCACCCGCCAGCAGATCGTCACCGCTGACCACAATGTGCATAAAGAGCAGATTCTCAACTGGCTGCTGGCCAACGAGACTTATCAGAAAGCCATCGTGTTCACCAACACCCGTGCCATGGCCGACCGGATCTACGGGCGCCTGGTGGCGCAGGAGTACAAGGCGTTTGTATTGCACGGTGAGAAGGACCAGAAGGACCGCAAGCTGGCGATCGACCGACTCAAGCAGGGCGGCGTGAAGATTCTGGTAGCCACCGACGTCGCCGCCCGCGGCCTGGACGTGGAAGGCCTGGACATGGTGATCAACTTCGATATGCCGCGCAGCGGCGACGAATATGTGCACCGTATCGGCCGTACCGGGCGTGCCGGCAACGATGGCCTGGCCATCTCGCTGATCTGCCATGGCGACTGGAACCTGATGTCGAGCATCGAGCGCTACCTCAAGCAGTCGTTCGAGCGCCGCACCATCAAGGAAGTCAAAGGCACCTACACCGGGCCGAAGAAGGTCAAGGCTTCGGGCAAGGCCGTGGGCGTGAAGAAGAAAAAGGTCGACGCCAAGGGCGACAAGAAGAAAACCGGCGCCAAGTCGCCGACCAAGCGCAAGATCGCCAACCGGCCGAAGACCGACAACCTGTCGTTGGTCAGCAAGGACGGCATGGCGCCGCTCAAGCGCCGCAAGCCAGAAGCACCGGCTGCCGAGTAATACGCCAGCGCACTAAAAAACCGGACAATGTCCGGTTTTTTTATGCCCTCAGTTTTTCGCCTTGGCCGCCGCTTCCTTCAACTCCTTGAGTCGCGCCTCGATCAACTGGCACTTGTCGGGAAATTTCGCACTTTCGGTGTCCAGGTCCATCTGCTGCAGCTCGTCGTTGATTTCCTTGGCCTTGGTCGGGTTCTGCTGGGTGAGGGTGCTGACTTCCTTGGCCAGTTGTTCGCGTTTTTCCGTGGCTTCTTCCGGGGTACAGGCCCGGGCGGGCAGGGCGCTCAACAGGGCGGCGGCGACAGCCAGTTGCATCAGGGTTTTCATGGGGTAGACCTCCTTGGCGGTGATACCCGGTTGAGAGGGCTGGCCTGTGAAAAGTTCAGTGCAATCACGCCTGTCTACCCGGCTGAACGCCCGCAGCCGCCACAGGTCACAACTTTTGAAGGCACCCAGTCGGTGTGCCTGCAGGAGGATTCAGGATGAGCACTTACAATTGGGATCTGATCGAACGTCTGTTGCATGAAGTACAGAACGGCGAGGGCAGCTTTGCCCCGCGCAAATATGCCGAACAGGAAGCGGCCGATAAGGCCACGGCCGGCGAGTTCACTGGCGATCTGGATGCGTTGAAAAAGACCGCCGCCGATTACGAAGCGCTGTTGTTCAAGCGCGGCTTTATCGAGTCCCGGCCTGAAGACGAGGGCGGCAACGGCGAGAATTTCATTTTGACGCCCTTGGGCGCGCAGCTGCTGGCATTGATCGACAGCGCCATCCCGGGTAACGATCACCCGCGCCAAGTGCTCGACGAGCAGGCCGACGCGCTGGACCCGGCGACGTTCGAGATGGTGGCCTCCAAGGCACAGATCGCCTGAGCACGCGCAAACTGTCAAATCGGTAATCTGGCGCTAAGCCAACTGACAGGCGCCGATCCCTACTCTGCAGTCATTCAATTGACGGGAACGGTATCGGCATGCACTCCAACACTTCTCGACGAACCTTCGTCAAAGGCTTGGCTGCGGCCGGCCTGCTGGGCGGCGCAGGCCTGTGGCGGCCACCGGTCTGGGCCCTGGCCAGCACCGGGCAGCCGGGTGTGCTGGCGGGCAGCGAGTTCGAGCTGTCTATCGGCCAGACTGCGGTCAATTTCACCGGCCACGTGCGCACCGCGCTGACGATCAACGGCAGCCTGCCAGGCCCGCTGCTGCGCTGGCGTGAAGGCGATACCGTAACCTTGCGCGTGCACAATCGCCTGGCGCAGCCGACGTCGATCCACTGGCACGGGATTATCCTGCCGGCAAATATGGATGGCGTGCCGGGCCTGAGTTTCAAGGGGATCGAGCCGGGCGGGGTGTATGTCTACCAGTTCAAGGTCAACCAGCACGGCACCTACTGGTATCACAGCCACTCCGGGCTCCAGGAGCAACAAGGGGTCTACGGCCCGCTGGTGATCGACCCCAGGGAGCCCGAACCCTTCACTTACCAGCGTGACTACGTGGTGATGTTCAGCGACTGGACCGACGAAGATCCCGCCGCCCTGATGAAAACCCTGAAGAAACAGTCCGATTACTACAACCTGCATAAGCCCACCGTGGGCGACTTCATCAAGGATGTGGCCGACAAGGGCTGGTCGGCTACTGCCGCCGACCGCCTGATGTGGGCGAAAATGAAGATGAACCCCACGGATCTGGCGGACGTCAGCGGCACGACCTACACCTATTTGATGAACGGCCAGGTCCCAGCGCAAAACTGGACCGGGCTGTTTCGCGCCGGTGAGAAAATCCGCCTGCGCTTTATCAACGGCTCGGCCATGACCTACTTCGATGTGCGTATTCCAGGCCTGAAGATGACGGTGGTGGCTGCCGACGGCCAGCCGGTAAAACCGGTCAGCGTGGACGAGTTGCGCATCGCCGTGGCCGAGACGTATGACGTGATCGTCGAGCCAAGCGAGGCGGCCTACACCCTGTTTGCCCAAGCCATGGACCGTACCGGCTATGCACGCGGCACCCTCAGCCGCCAGCCGGGATTACTGGCGCCGGTTCCAGCGCTGGCCCCGCGTCCCTGGTTGACCATGGACGATGTGGGGATGGGCGGCATGGACCACGGCGCCATGGGCGATATGCCGGACATGGACCATGGACAGATGGCCGGGATGGACGGCGGGGTGATGCAAGGCATGTCCGGCATGGATGGGCAGAGCATGGCAGGCATGGACCACAGTGCGATGCCCGGCATGGACCACAGCGCGATGGCGGGGATGTCGATGCAAAGCCATCCGGCCAGCGAAAGCAACAACCCGCTGGTGGACATGCAGGCGATGAGCACCTCGCCCAAGCTCGACGACCCGGGGATTGGCCTGCGAAACAACGGACGCAAGGTCCTGACCTATGCCGACTTGCGCAGCACCTTTGCCGACCCCGATGGCCGCGAACCCGGCCGCACCATCGAGTTGCACCTGACCGGGCATATGGAGAAGTTCGTCTGGTCCTTCGACGGGGTGAAGTTCTCCGATGCCGAGCCGCTGCGGCTGACCTATGGCGAGCGCGTGCGGCTGGTGCTGGTCAACGACACCATGATGACCCACCCCATCCATCTGCATGGCATGTGGAGCGACCTGGAAGACGAAAACGGCCAGTTCATGGTGCGCAAACATACGATCGACATGCCGCCGGGCTCGCGTCGCAGCTACCGGGTGACGGCCGATGCCCTGGGGCGATGGGCCTTCCACTGCCATCTGCTGTACCACATGGAAATGGGCATGTTCCGTGAAGTCCGGGTGCAAGAGTGAGGAGCCGACCATGAACCCTTTATTTCGACCTGTTGCACTGCTGATCGCCACCTGCGCACCGGTGGCGCTGGCCACTGCCCAAACCATGGATCACAGCCAGATGCAGGGCATGGCGCCCGCCAAGCCGGCGGCCACCAGCCACAGTCGCACGCCGATCCCGGTGTTGACCGACGCAGACCGTGCAGCGGTCTACAACGCACCGGGTGGGCACAAGGTGCATGACAGCGGTCTCAACTCGTTGTTTGTCATCAATCAGTTGGAATGGCAGGGCTCCGACGATGGCAATGCCCTGGGGTGGGATGTCAACGGCTGGGTGGGCGGCGATATTGATCGCCTGTGGTTACGCACCGAGGGCGAGCGCGCCAAGGGCAAGACCGAAAAGGCCGAGGTCCAGGCGTTATGGGGGCACGCTATCAGCCCCTGGTGGGATGTGGTGGCCGGTATGCGCCAGGACTTCAAGCCAGGCGACAGTCAGACGTGGGCGGCCTTCGGCCTGCAAGGCATGGTCCTGTACAACTTTGAAGCCGAGGCCACGCTGTTTGTCGGCGACGGCGGCCAGAGCGCCGCGCGCCTGGAAGGTGACTACGACATTTTGCTGACCAACCAGCTGGTCTTGCAGCCCACCGCCGAGGCCAACTTCTATGGGAAAAACGACCCCGGGCGCGGGATTGGTTCCGGCCTGGCAGACACCGAACTCGGGGTGCGGCTGCGTTACGAAATCCGCCGCGAGTTTGCCCCTTATGTCGGCGTGACCTGGAATCGCGCCTATGGCCAGACGGCCGAATACGCCAGGGATGAGGGCGAGGACCGCAACGAGGTGCGCTGGGTCTTGGGTGTACGCCTGTGGTTCTGATGGAACACCACTTTACTAATAACCTGCCGTCATGAGCGGCCAGGAGCCTTGCATGTCTGTGTTTAAAGCGGTTGCGCTGTGTGCTGGACTGTTGATGAGTGTGCCGGTATTGGCACATCCGACGTTGTTGTCTTCATCGCCAGCCGATGGCGCCAAGGGCGCTGCCCCCGCAACCATCGAGCTGCATTTTTCGGAGAACCTGATAACGCAGTTCTCCGGGGCCAAACTGATCATGACCGCGATGCCCGGCATGGCCCATTCACCCATGCCGGTCAAGGCCAGCGTGTCGGGCGGCAGTGATCCCAAGGTGATGCTGATCAAGCCCACGGCGCCGCTGCCGGTCGGGACCTACAGGGTGGACTGGCGTGCGGTGTCGTCGGATACCCATCCCATCACCGGTAATCTGGTGTTCAGCGTCCAGCCATGAGTGACTTACTGGGTATCGCCTTACGGTTTGCGTTGTACCTGGACCTGATGCTGCTGTTTGGCTTGGGGTTGTTTGCTCTGTATGGCTTGAAGGCGTCGGAACGAGTGTCCGGTGTGGTCTTGAATATCAGGGGCTGGCTGGCCGGCACTGCCATCCTGGGCGTGCTGCTTTCAATGGCTTCGTTGCTGGTGATGACGCGGGCCATGAGCGGCGAGCAAGCGTGGCAGGCCCTTGGGCCGCATGTGCAGATGATGCTGTGGCAGACCGAGCTGGGCTTGACCTGGATACTGCGTATCGGGGCGTTGTGGTTCGCGGTGCTGGCTGTTATGGCCGGTGCGGCATGGCCCACCGGCAGTCTATGGCTGGCGACCTGTGCCGCCGGTGTCGCCCTGGCGACACTGGCCTGGGCCGGTCACGGCGCGATGAGTGACGGGGCGCTGCGCGCCTGGCACTTGATGGCCGACAGCGCACACCTGTTGGCGGCCGGCGCCTGGTTCGGGGCATTGGCGGCGTTTGGGCTGCTGTTGCTGCCTGGGAACACGCAGGACATTGCGCCAGTGAGGATCCTGGCCAGGGCGCTGACCGGCTTTGAGGTGGTCGGCGCGGTGCTGGTGGCGGTGTTGATAGTCACTGGCGTGGTGAATTACCTGTTGGTGGTCGGGGCGAAGCTGGACGGGATTATCCAGAGTACCTACGGCATTTTATTCAGCCTGAAACTGGCGTTGTTTGGGGTGATGTTGGCTATGGCGGCACTCAACCGCTTCCATCTGAGCCCGCTTCTGCTGCGGGCGGTGGAGACCGGCGAGCAGGCAATGGCCTGTCGTGCCCTGCGCCGCAGTTTGAGCCTGGAGTTTGGCGCGGTGCTGCTGATCCTGGGGTTGGTGGCAGGGCTGGGGACATTGGGCCCGATGTCGTCCGACTAGGCCGGGCTGTCCTTGAGGCACTTGAGTGCCTGGAAATCGCTGCGCACCTTAGCGATTCTCTGCACCAGCTTCTGGCGTTGTTGCACCGTGCTTTCGGCCATCACGTCCACCAGCAGACTGCGGGCTGCGGCTTCGGTCTGGGCATAGGCCTGGCGATAGTCCGCGGTCCACAGGCTTTCACGGTCCACCAGCAACTGCTCCATCTTGCGTGGGAAGTCGCTGCTGGCCCGTTGATTGACTGCGGCGATGAACTGCGCCTGCCAATGGGCACGGTTGCCGATCCATTGCTGGTTCTGCGCGCCGAGGGCAGTGGACCAGGCCAGCACACGCTCTTGCTGGCTGGCGCTCAATGGGCCTAGCCAGGCATCCAGGCGCTTGCTCATGCGCTCGCTACGCTCCTTGATCTGTTGCTCCAGGGGCGGCTTGAGGTATTCGTTCTGGCGTTTGCCCAGGTCCTTGGTCAGCGCGGCATCCATCTCGCGCACTTGCTGCTCATCCAGCCCGCGCAGCAACTCGATGGCTGATGGGGTGATTTGCCGGGCGACGTCGGCGATTGCTTGCTTGGCTTCAAGGGCGTGGGCTTGCAGGGCGGCGTCACTGACCTGGTGGCTGTCGACCATCTGCTGCAGGCGGTCGAGCCAGTCCAGGTAGCCAGGTAATTGGGTGGTGCAGTGCCAGGCCAGGTGTTCCTTGAGCGTTTCGTTGAACCAGCTTTTCTGCCCGGCGTTCATGTCCAGGTAGTCGTTGAGGGTCCAGGGGATGATCACGTCGAGATTGCGATAGGCCAGGCCCACGCGGTTGCAGCCGGCAAGCAGGGCGCTCAGGACCAGTAAAGCAGCCAGGATTCTTAACCGACGCAGCATGGGCGAGTCCTTGCGCAGACCAGGGATGTTCATCTGAACCCGCCGGGGGCGTGACAGTTCAGCCCATCAATAAAACGACCGCTCGGCCTTTAGGGTCAACAGGCCATCACATTGCGAATTGTGTCCGGAGTAGGCCGAGCAGTCGCTGCCGTTGAGGTTGGAGTCGCTGTAGATCAGGTCCAGGTCCATGCCCATCCACGGTCGGGAAAATTTCACCGACCAGTCGCTGAAACTGCGGATAGAGCCGCCCTCCACCGAGGCCGGGGCGCCCAACTGATGAGTGGTGTACTTCATGCTCACGCCAATGCCAAACGGCTGGGTGCCGCCCAGGTCGGCAAACAGGGTGCTGTCGCGACGGTCGGGGTCATTGCCCAGTGACACGCCAAACCGATTGCCCAGCAGGTTCAGGCCGCCGTAGAACTCCTGGCTGTCGAGGGGGCTCAGCTTGGGGTAGCTGTAGTGAATCATCCCCAGTTCATAGCCCAGGGTCTGGTCGAACGGGCGCTTGAAGCCCATGTAGGAATCGACTTCCAGTTTGCTCGCGGGCGACAGGCCCATGCTCGGAGAGAACTGGCCGAAGTACAGGCCGCTGGCGTGGCTCAGGTCGAGGCCGCCGTGAAACGAGTTGCTGCCCGGTGTGGTGGGTTTGACCAGGCCCTGGGCCATGCTGCGGCCGGGCGTGGTGCCCAGTTTCAAGTCGAAGTCGCCCAGTTCACGCTGGAACACCTGCGCTTCGGCGAGGGGGCTGGCAAGCAGGGCGCTGACCAGAAAAATACAGGGTTTGAGCACGCTTCACTCCATGAAAAGCGAGGAGCAGTAACGGGAGAAATCGGGCAAATGCCCGTTCTAGACGTGTGCAAGCATACCGGCGAAAGTCAGGTATTGAGACCCGTTCGTCGATTGGCGTGGTTGAATGTGTGTCGGGGGGATGTTGCTGGCTCTAGTCCTAGCGCCTTGATAGGCAAGGCGCTTAGGGACCAGGTGGGCTGCGTAGGCGGCTTGCGCGCTTACTTCTTACCCAGGGTGATCTGCTTGGACGGGCCGAATGTCTGGCCGCTCACGCCCTTGGCGATCTGCTGGATTTCGCCACCGGACTTGAGGAACGCGGCGATTTGGTTGTTGATCGATTCGCTGGTTTCAACGGCGGGAGCTGGCTTTGCTTTGCTGTTGGATGCTTTTACGCGCATGGCGGCCACTAACCTGTAGAAAATTAACTTGGCCAGGCATCGTACATGAAATGCTTGACAATTGCTTGGTAAATATCTCCCAGGAATAAGCTGCGCTATTATAGAAGCCCGAAGTTGGTCTTTGGTCGAAGGCCCTAACTCGCTGTTTTAAATAGAAACCGTGGGTAAAAATAGCACCTGGCCATTGCTGCACGGCGGCAGCTTGACCTGACGAGCGGGGCAATTGTCGGCAAGTGCCCGGCAAACCCGCGATTTTTCAGGGTTGCGCGCCTGGACACGGGACCGCCGCCTTCAACTCGGGTAGAATGCCGCCCACGCAATGAGGGTATTGGAAATGGCTTTAGTCGGGCGCTACAACAGTTTGCAAGTGGTTAAACACACTAACTTTGGTTTGTATCTGGACGGTGAACAAGAGGGCGAAATCCTCTTGCCCAATCGTTATATTCCCAAAGATATTCCCAGTGAAGATGAAGACTGGCTTAACGTTTTTATTTATCTGGACAGCGATGACAAACTTATCGCGACCACTGAAAAACCAAAAGTGCAGGTGGGCGAGTTCGCCAGCCTGAAAGTGGTTGAAGTCAACAGCATCGGGGTGTTCCTCGACTGGGGCCTGCCCAAGGACCTGCTGCTGCCGTATTCCGAAGAAAAACGCCAGCTGACCGCCGGTGAATACTGTGTGGTGCACGTCTACCTCGACAAACACACCAAGCGCATCACCGCCACAGCGCGCCTGGACCGTTACCTGGACAAGACGCCGGCCAACTACACCGTGGGCCAGGAAGTCGACTTGCTGGTTGCCGAAGCCACTGATATGGGCTTCAAGGCAATCATCAATAACAAGCACTGGGGCCTGATCCACAAGAACGAAGTGTTCAAGTTCCTGCGTCCGGGCAAGGAAGAGAAGGGCTTCATCAAGGAAATCCGCGCCGACGGCAATATCAGCCTGAGCCTGCAGCCGGTCGGCGAGCAAGCGGCGTCCAGCCTGAACTCGAAGATCCTCGCCAAGTTGCGTGAAAACAACGGCAGCCTGCCGGTCAGCGACAAGAGTGACCCGACCGTGATCAGCAACTTGTTTGGCGTGAGCAAGGGCAACTTCAAGAAGGCCATTGGTGCGCTGTACAAGCAGGGGCAGATCGTAATTCACGCTGATCGTATTGAACTAAGCTGATTGCAACCTGCTCTTGTGTAGGCGTCGCTATCGCCGGTCAGCCGGCTCCTGCAGTGGGTCATCGCCATGGGCAAAAAAGTCGTGTTTGCTTACCTCGGTACGTTGTTGGCTTTTTTAGTGCTCGATGGCCTCTGGCTTGGGGTATTGATGGGGCCGACCTACAAGGGCCTGCTCGGGCCGCTGATGCTTGAGCAACCGCGATTGCTCCCGGCGGCGCTGTTCTACTGCCTTTATGTATTCGGCTGTGTGGCCTTTGTAGTGTTGCCGGCGCTGGCCAGTGGCGGCTGGCAACGGGCTGCCCGCCTCGGTGCCTTGCTTGGGTTGGTCGCCTATGGCACCTACGACCTGAGCAACTGGGCGACCTTGCAAGGCTGGTCTGCGGGGTTGGCAATGATGGACATGGCGTGGGGCACCTTTCTCACCGCGGCCTGCTGCTCGCTGGGATACTGGGCGGCGCGGCGCGTCAGCGGCTGACCGGCGCCCGGCAATCAACCTTAATCTGGGCGGGGCGTAACAGTAGCGCCCCGGCCAGTATCAAGCCGCTGCCGGCTAACGTCAGTGCCGGCTGCAAGCCGCCACTAAAATGGTTGCTCAACGACGCCAGCAGCGGGCCACTTAACTGGCCCAGGGCAAAACACGCCGTCAGCAGGCCGGTGCTCCGTTGCGCGCCGTGGGGCGCAACTTCCCGCGAACGTTGCATCACCAATTGCATGCAGGCCAGAAATGGCAGCCCACAGAGCAATACACCCAGCACCAATCCCACGCCATTGCCCCACAGGCAGGCGAAGACGCCAATCGCTTGCATCCCCAGGGTTGCCATCAACCAGTAGCGTGTGGTGTCGGGGTTGGGCTTGCGCAGACTGACCAGCAACACGCCCAGGGCCGCCGCCAAGCCAAAGCATGGCCAGAACAGGTCTGCCTGCCAGGCGCCCTTGAACTGCGCGCTGGCCATTTGCGACAGGAAGGTGGCCGGAATGATGTAGCCCAGGCCATACAGCAGGTAAATCCAGCCCAGATGCGCGATGCTGCCGTTGCGCCCGGCAGGGGCGCTGCTTTGCGGCGCCCCCTTGTCCGGCTTGGGCAGGAACGGCAGGATCACCAGCAACATGCCCAGGGCGACCACGCCGTACACCAGCCACAGTGTTGCCGAATCCTCGCCCAACAGGTTGGAGGCCAGTGCCAACAATCCCGTCAGCAGGATCCCCAGTCCAGGCCCGGCAAACACCAGTGCCCCCAGCCGCGGGCGCCCGGCGGCAATCGCCAGCGGCTGGCTCAGGCCGGTAATCATCACCAGCACCCAGGCGCTGGCCACACCCGTGCCGAAGCGCAGCAACAGGTGCGACCAGAAGCCGTTGGCCCAGAACGACGCCAGGGTCAGCAGCACACACAACCACAACCCGCCGAGCAACCGTCCGCGTATGTGGTGATGACTGCGCGCGAACATCGAGTCCACGGCCCCCACGAAATAGCCCAGGTAGTTGGCCGCGGCAATCAGCCCGGCGGCGGTCAGGTCGATTTGCCCTTCGCTGAGCAAGTGCGGCATCTGCGGGGTGAGAGCAAAGCGGCCAATGCCCATGGCCATCATCAGGGCGATAAAACTGGCGAGTAAACGAATCAGGGGAGACATGGGCCAAATTCCAGGAAGAAGCGATGACCTCAGGCTAAGGTGGATTAGTGTTCAGTAAAAATGAATAATACTGAGCAACTTGTTCAGTTTAGGAGAAAGGTCGTGGAGTTCAGCCAACTGCGTATTTTCCAGGCCGTGGCCGAAGAGGGCTCCATCACCCGTGCTGCAGAGCGTCTGCACCGGGTGCCATCGAACCTCTCGACCCGCCTCAAGCAAATGGAAGAGCAACTGGGCGTCGAGCTGTTCGTGCGCGAGCGCCAGCGCCTGCAACTGTCGCCTGCCGGCAAGGTGCTGCTCGACTACAGCACGCGCCTTTTGGCCCTGCATGATGAAGCGCACGGTGCCGTGCAGGGTGGCCAACCGGCCGGGGATTTTGTGCTGGGCAGCATGTACAGCACCGCTGCGATCCATTTGCCGAAACTGCTGGCGCAATATCACAAGGCTTACCCCATGGTGAACCTGCAAGTGCAGTCGGCGCCCAGTGGTGAACTGCTCGAAGGCCTGATCACCGGGCGCCTGGATGCGGCGCTGGTGGATGGCCCGTTGACCCTGGCGACCCTGGACGGCGTACCGCTGTGTGAGGAGCGCCTGCTGCTGATCTGCGAGGCGGACCACCCACCGGTACGCGGCCCGCAGGATGTGGCCGGGCGCGCGGTGTTCACCTTCCGACGCAGTTGTTCCTATCGGGCGCGCCTGGAGGCGTGGTTTTCCCACGACCGTGTGGCCATGGGTCGCGCCATCGAGATCGAGTCCTATCAAGGCATGCTTGCATGTGTGATTGCCGGTTCCGGGGTTGCGTTGATGTCCGAGTCGATGCTCGACAGCCTGCCCGGCAAGGACAGCGTGTCGATCCATCCCCTGGCCGAGCCATTTGCCCACGCCACCACCTGGCTGATGTGGCGCAAAGGCATGCTCGGGGCTAATCTCAATGCATGGATTGACCTGCAGCAAGAGGGCAAGACGCGGCCTGTACAAGAGTCCCGGGCGATTGCCTGACCGCCCCGTCAGGATTTGTATCAATTCAGTAATGGTTCGTTGCGGTTTCAGACAAGCATTACGTGGGACTTAGTACTACTATCTGTAGGAAGCAGCCACAGAATTCCAGCTGCTCGGCACTACCCTCAAAGGGGGCACCATGAAAGAAAAACTGCAAAACTGGCTGCACGACCTCGGCGTCGCACTCGGCTTGATCGAGCCACCGCTGCAACCGGTGCCAATCCGCACCGATGACGAACAGCGCCGCCCGCGTCGCAGGTAAGTCCGGAAAAGCGCTCAGACATTGGTGTTTGGGCGCGATCACTCGTCACACTGTCCCTGAAGCACAGTAGATTGGGCGTGCGGTTGTATGCGATTGCTTTGTACCAGTCTAAGTCCGGACTCCTAAATTAAGTTGCGCTCACCTTGTCTGACCCTGGAAGTATTCTGGTCGGACGTTTCTTTTTGTCTGCTCCCTCGACCACTTCCGTGTTTGGACGCTTTATATTCCTGCTCTCTTCAAGGAAGGAAGACAGGGCTATGTCGTGTGTTAACAGTGATGGAATGCTGGTTTCCGCCAAGGTGATACTGCGTCGGTTTTACGCGATTGAGCATGGGGATCTGCACGGTATACATGCTTTAGTTGTCCACCAGACGGATGCACCTACTGCGCAACATACGTTCAACGGCTACCTTGCAAAAGGCAGTGGTGCGCACTTTCTGATTGATAAAAATGGCTTTGTTTACCAGACGGCCAGCTTGAAAAAGCGCTGCTACCACGTTGGAAAGCTCATACGCTCGAAGTGCCTGGCGATTGATAAAAAATCGTGTGACAGCGCCCAGGTGGCCCGTATTCAAGCGTTATCGTGGACTGCGCAGATCAAGGCGTTGGACGCACATGAGCGAGCAAAAAGCTATCCTGAACGCTATCCTGTGAACTCCGACTCTATTGGCATCGAATTGGTGGGCAAACACTTGGATACCTCGCGGTATGAGTCCGTTACCCCCTTGCAGAACCAATCCCTTCAATGGCTCGTCAACGAGTTATATGTTCATTTCAACCTGTCCTCGGGTGATGTCTACAGGCATCCGCAGATATCCTATAAAAACCCGGGTGAAGCCAGTAGTGCGGTGTGGGAATGATGCCGATCAAAGCATGGCCGATAGGCGCATTACTCGTTCTTGCGGGATGTACGGATCGGCACACGCCCGACCTTGAAGGCATTGTTGTCTCCAGCTTCCAATCCCAAGAACCTGAGAGTTGCCGGCCTTCTGATGTGCCCCTTGATCCAAACCGTGTGCAGGCGTTTTTCCAGCGCGCCTCGAAGATTGATAGCCGCACCCTGCATGACCGTTACGAGTGGGCCCCTTGTTATCTGGAGGGCAACCTGAAGTACAACGGGCATATCTGCACATGGCAGGTTAGGGCGGGAGCTACTGGGGTCATCTGGTGTTCGGCGAAAGAGCAGTACTTTGCCTGTGACGAATGTGGTGATCTGTTTGAAAGACCTGAACAGTAAATAAGAGGGTGGGTGCGACAACCGACATCGCACCCGCTCAAGCCAGCTTCACTCAGGCAGCATCGGCCGCCGCCACCTCTGGCCGACGCGACAGCAGACTCACCAGCACAAAACTCACCACACTCACGCCCAGGCTGTAATAGATCGGCGTGTTTGCCTCCAAGCCATCCTTGACCATAAACACCAGTGACGTGACAAACCCCAATGCCATGGCGCTGATCGCACCCGCCGTCGTAGCGCGTTTCCAGTAAATCGCCCCGATCAATGGGATCAGCATGCCGCCGACCAGCAGGTTATAGGCCAGGGTCAGTGCGCTGATCACGTCGGTGACTATCAAGGCGATACCCAGCACGGCCACCCCAGTCAGCAGGGTGAACAAGCGGTTGATGTTCAGGCTCGACTGCTTGCCGCCGCGCAGGCGCGGCAGCAGGTCTTCGGTCAGCACGGTGGACGCGGCGAGCAGGCCGGCGCTGGCGGTGGACATCATCGCCGCCAGGGCCGCCGCGATCACCAGGCCGCGCAGGCCATCGGGCAACGACAGTTTGACGATGGCGGCGAAGGCGTTGTTGACGTTGTCCAGGTCCGGGATCAGCACATGGGCGGCCATGCCGATCAGGGCGCAGGCCAGGCCGTAGAGGATGCAGTAGAAGCCGGCGAAGGTTCCTGCGTACTGGGCGACTTTTGCGTCACGGGCGGTAAACACCCGTTGCCAGATGTCCTGGCCGATCAGGATGCCGAAAAAGTAGATCATGAAGTAGGTGATGATGGTGTCCCAGCCGATGCTGGTGAAGCTGAAACTGGCCGCCGGCAGTTTGGCCACCAGTTCATCCCAGCCGCCTACGCGGTACAGGCAGATCGGCAGCAGGATAAACATCAGGCCGACGGTCTTGATCACAAACTGCACGATATCGGTTAGCGTCAGCGACCACATGCCGCCAATGGTCGAATACACCAGCACCACGCCACCACCCAGCAGGATGGCGGCCCAGAACGGCAGGTCAAACATCACTTGCAATACGGTGCCGATCCCCAGGATCGAGGTCACCGCCAGCATCAGCGCATAGGCCAGCATGATCAGCCCGCTGGCCTGGCGGGCCGTGGGGTTGTAGCGCTGCTCCAGGACCTGGGTCACGGTGAAGATTTTCAGCTTGAGCAAGGGTTTGGCGAGAAACAGGTTCAGCGCAATGATCCCCGTGCCCAGCGCCGCGCAGAGCCAGAACCCGGAAATACCATGCACATAACCCAGGCGCACGCTGCCCACCGTGGACGCGCCGCCCAGCACCGTCGCGGCCATGGTGCCCATGTACAGGGTCGGCCCCAGGTTGCGCCCGGCGACCAGGTAATCTTCATGGGTCTTGGCCCGGCGCATGCCGAAATAGCCGAGCACGAGCATGCCGGCGGCGTAGATAAGTACGACGAATAGATCCAGAGCCATGGTGGCGCCTCTCCAGTTATTGTTTTTATGGACTAATCAGGTGACGCGCTACATCAACGGTGCGTGACTCCAGGCAGCACGCAGAGCATTTCGTACAGCAGGTTGGCGCCCAGCAACGAGGTGTTGCCGGTGGTGTCGTAGGGCGGCGAAACCTCCACCAGGTCACAACCAATCAGGTCCAGGCCCTGGCAGCCCCGGATGATCTCGATCGCCTGGATGGTGGTCAGCCCGCCGATTTCCGGGGTGCCGGTGCCGGGCGCCCAGGCCGGGTCGATGCCGTCGATGTCGAAACTCAGGTACACCGGGCCGCCGCCGACCTTTTCCCGAACTTCGGCCATCAACGGCGCGAGGGAGTGGTGCCAGCATTCTTCGGCCTGGACCACGCGGAACCCCTGTTTGCGGCTCCAATTGAAGTCTTCGGCGGTATAGCCCTGGGCGCGCAGGCCGATTTGCACCACACGGTCGCAATCGAGCAGGCCCTCTTCGACGGCCCGGCGGAAGGTGGTGCCGTGGGCGATTTTCTCGCCGAACATATGGTCGTTGACGTCGGCGTGGGCGTCGATATGCACCAGCCCGACCTTGCCGTGTTTCTTGTGGATCGCCCGCAGGATCGGCAGGGTGATGGTGTGGTCGCCGCCCAGGGTCAGCGGGATTACGTTATGGCCGAGGATCTCATCGTAGGCTTCTTCGATAATGCGCACGGCGTCCAGCAGGTTGAAGGTGTTGATCGCCACGTCGCCGATATCGGCCACCGACAGCGAGTCGAACGGCGCAGCGCCGGTGGCCATGTTGTAGGGGCGGATCATCACCGACTCAGCGCGGATTTCACGCGGCCCGAAGCGGGTGCCGGCGCGCAGCGAGGTGCCGATATCCAGGGGCACGCCGACAAAGGCCGCATCCAGGCCGGCGGCGGTTTGCAGGTGGGGCAGGCGCATCATGGTGGCGATGCCGGCAAAGCGCGGCATTTCGTTGCCGCCCAGTGGTTGGTGAAAGATCTTGTCCACGGCAGTGCCTCATCGTTGTTGTGGTTATCAGAGGCCGATTCTGCGAAATGCCCGGCAACGGAAGAATCGCTGTGGGGAAATACTTAGTTCAGATTTTTCTAAACTAATGCCTGGGGTAGACTCCACCGGTTTGCGAAACCTGTTCCCTGTCCGCCGACTTTTTGCCTGGAGCGTCCATGGCCAATGCCTTGCCCGACCTGAAATTGCTGCGCATCTTCGTCAGCGTCGTGCGCCACCAGGGGTTTGCCAATGCCCAGCATGAGCTCAACCTGTCGACGTCGGCCATCAGCACCTATATGAGCCAACTGGAAGGCGCGTTGGGCCTGGTGCTGTGCCATCGCGGGCGTGGCGGGTTCAGCCTGACCAGCAAGGGCGAGTTGTTTCACCAGGAAACCTTGCGCCTGCTGGGCGAACTGGAGGGCTTCGAGCAATACGCGGCGGCGCTCAAGGGCGAACTGCGCGGCACGCTCAAACTGGGTGTGCTTGATTCGACCGTCAGCGACAAGGCCCTGCCATTTGCCGAAGTCATCGGCGCCTACAGCCTCGAGCATCCGGCGGTGCATCTGCACTTATCGGTGATGAGCCCCTACGAACTGCAACTGGGGGTGCAGGACAATCGTCTGGACCTGGCCATTGGCGCCTTCTCCAACCGCATGAGCGGCTTGGTCTACATGCCGCTGTACCGCGAACAGCACTGGCTCTATTGCAGCTCGCGGCATCCGCTGTTCAGCGAGCGACGCATTCCGGAGCAGGTGATTACCCAGCAACGCATGGTCGGGCGCGGTTACTGGAGCCAGGCGGAACTGGCGCGCCATGGCTTCAAACACAGCGCCGCCACTGTAGAAAGTATGGAGGCGCAGTTGATCCTGGTGTTGTCCGGCGCCTACATCGGCTACTTGCCCGAGCACTACGCCCAGGCCTGGGCCGACAAGGGCGACTTGCGGGTGCTGCTGCCGGCGACCTTTGGCTACCAGGCGCCGTTTTCGCTGATCATGCGCCGTGGGCGCAGCCGCGAACCGTTGATCCAGACCTTCCGCGATTTACTCAAAGCACAGCTCAATCAGGCCTGAATATGTCCAGACCCCAATGCCCCCGCTGCCTGCGGCCGACCACCCACTGCCTGTGCGCACTGATCCCGAGCCTGCACAGCCGTACCCGGGTGTTGCTGTTGCAGCATCCCAGCGAGGTCAACCATGCGCTCAACACCGCGCGCCTCGCCGCGTTGGGCCTGGTGAATGCGCAGTTGGTAGTGGGCGAAGTATTTGAAGACTTGCAGACCTTGCTCAACCCTCCGGGGTATCAGGCACGGCTGCTGTTTCCTGGCGAAGAGGCGCAGTCGCTGCAGACCTATGGCCCATCCGATGAGCCGTTGCTGCTGGTGGTGCCCGACGGTACCTGGCGCAAGGCGCGCAAGTTGCTGCACCTCAACCCGCTGCTGGCGGCGTTGCCACGGGTGACGCTGGCGGCGGGCGCAGTGTCCCGCTACCGATTGCGCAAGGCACCGGGGCCGGGGGCGTTGTCGACGGTGGAGGCAATTGTGCAGGCGTTGCAGGTGCTGGAGGCGCCGCAGTCATTTGATCCGTTGTTGCGGCCGTTTGAGGCGTTGATCGACGGGCAGATAGCGGCGATGGGGGAGGAGGTGTTTCAGCGCAATCATGGGGGTGATTAGCCGGTTCACCGAGGTCCAGCTCCCCCATTGACAGCGCCGCTCAAGACATGCGCGGTCGATGTGGGAGCTGGCTTGCCGGCGATGGCGCCTGCCCAAACACCGCTAACGCTCGCGCATCGCCTCCGTGCGTGCCTTCAACACCGGCTTGAGCAAGTAATCCAATACGCTTTTCTCCCCGGTAATAATGTCCACCGTTGCCACCATCCCCGGGATGATCAGCAACGGTTTTTTCTCCCCGCCCAGATGGTTCTTATCGGTGCGCACCTGGATCAGGTAGAAGCTGTTGCCCTTGTCGTCGGTAATCGTATCGGCGCCGATCAGTTCCAGTTTCGCCGCCAGCCCGCCGTAGATCGTGTAGTCATAGGCACTGAACTTGACCATCGCCTTCTGCCCCGGATGCAAGAACGCCACGTCCTGGGGCCGTACTTTGGCCTCGATCAGCAGGTTGTCTTCCAGCGGGACGATTTCCACCATGTCGCTGCCCGGCTGGACGACGCCGCCGATGGTGTTGACCTTCAGTTGCTTGATCACCCCATGCACCGGGGAGACCACGGTGGTGCGGCTGACGCGGTCATCGATGGCGATGCTGGTGGCGGTGATTTTTGACAGGTCGGTGCGTTTTTCGTTGAGTTCCTTGGCGGCTTCCGAGCGGAAGGTCTGTACCGATTCGTCGATCTTGCTCTTGATCTCATTGATCGCCGATTCCGCCCGGGGGATTGCCAGGGTGGTGGCGTTCAACGAGCCACGGATCTCCACGGCGCTGCGTTTGAGGCGCAGGATTTCCACCGGTGACACCGCGCCGGTGCCCACCAGAGGGGCCGACATGTTCATCTCTTGTTGCAGCAGCGCCAGGCTGGAGCTGAATTGGCCCTGTTTGGAGCGAAACTCCGCCAGCTCCTGGGTTTTCTGCCGCAGCTGTTCGCTCAAGGTCCGTTGCTCGCTGCTCAAGCGCCGCTGGCGTTGTTCAAACAGCGAGCGTTCGTCTTCGGCCACTTGCGGGGCCTTGGCGATCACTTCATCGGACAATTTGAACGGCCGCCCCTCGGCCTCGGCCGACAGGCGCTCGACCTGGGCGGTGAGGGCATACCGGTCGACTTCGCTTTCGCCCTTGTTCGAGCGGAACCGCGTGTCGTCCAGTTGCAGCAGTTTGTCGCCCTTGTCCACCATCTGCCCTTCGCGCACGTAGATCTGGGTGACGATGCCGCCTTCCAGGTTCTGGATCACTTGCACCTTGCTCGACGGGATGGCCTTGCCTTCGCCCATGGTCACTTCATCGAGAACGGCAAAGTTGGCCCACAGCAGGGCGCAGATGATCAGGCCGGCGGTCAGCCACACGATAATCCGTGAACGGCGCGGCGAGTCCTGCAGCGCAGCGCCTGCCAGTTCGGGCATGAATTCGCTGTCGGCGGTTTTGCCAAAGCTCTTGAAGTAGCCCGGTGGCGCGGGAGTGGCTGACATGGTGGGGCTCCTAGACGGCGGCCGAGCCGACACGGCCCTTGCGCAGTGCATCAATCACACTTTCTTTGGGGCCGTCGGCAACGATGCGGCCGTTGTCCAGCACGATCAAGCGGTCGACCAGGCTGAGCATCGAGGTGCGGTGCGTGACCAACAGCAATGTCTTGCCCTTGACCCACAGCTCCAGGCGCTGGCGCAGGGTTTCTTCGCTGCTGTTGTCCATGGCGCTGGTGGGTTCGTCCAGCAGCAGGATCGGCGGGTCGAGCAGCAACGCGCGGGCCAGCAACACCGCCTGGCGCTGGCCGCCGGACAGCAGTTGCCCGCGCTCGCCCACTGGCCGGTCGAAGCCTTGTGGGTGCTGGCGGGCCAGTTCGCTGACGCCGGTCAGTTCGGCCACTTCGAGCATCCGCGCATCGCTGATATAGCGCGCGCCCAGGGTCAGGTTATCGCGCAGGCTACCGGCCAACAGCGGCAGGTCATGGGCCACATAGCCCACTTGTTGGCGCAGGTCGGCCACATCCAGCTGGCGCAGGTCGAGGCCATCGAGCAGCAACTGGCCTTCTTCTGGCGCGTAGAAGCCCATCACCAGGCGTCCCAGGGTGCTTTTGCCCGAGCCGCTGCGGCCGATAATACCCACGCGCTCGCCGGCCTTGAGCTGGAAACTGACTTGGCTCAGGGCCGGGGTGTTCTGCCCGGCATAGCGGAAGGTGACCTGGCTGACTTCCAGGGCGCCACTCAGTTGCGTGCGCTCCAGTGGGCGCTGCTGCGGGTCGCGCTCCTGGGGCAGGGCCATCAGCGCGTCGGTGCTGCGCATGGTCAATTGCGCCTGCTGGTAGCGGGTGATCAACCCGGCGATCTGCCCCAGCGGCGCCAATACCCGGCTGCCGAGCATGTAGGTGGCCACCAGCGCGCCGACACTGAGGCTGCCGGCGATGATGCTGTAGACCCCGGCAACAATGGTCGCCATCCCGGAAAACTGCTGGATGAACAGCGTGCCATTGGTGGCCAGCGCCGAGAGGTTGCGCGCATGGCTGTCGAGGCGGGTGAGGGCGCCGTGGGTGCTTTCCCACTGGTGCTGGCGCTCGCTTTCGGCGCTGCAGGCCTTGAGGGTTTCCAGGCCGCTGAGGGTTTCGATCAACAGCGCCTGGCGTTCGGCGCCCAGGCTCAGGCTTTTTTGCACGGTGTCGCGCAGGCGTACCTGGATCAGCATTGCAAAGCCGATGGTCAGCGGGAACGCACACAAAGGGATGATCACCAGCCAGCCGCCGAGCAGGCCGATCACCAGCAGCATCAGCACGGCGAAGGGCAGGTCGATCAGGCTGGTAAGGGTCACCGCGGTGAGGAATTCGCGCAGGCCCTGGAAGTCATGGATGCTCTGGGCAAAACCGCCGATGGTGGCGGGGCGCGCCTTCATCGACATGCCGGTGATGCGCTCGAACAGGGTCGCTGACAAAATCACATCGGTCTTCTTGCCGGCGGTGTCCAGCAGATGGGCGCGCACCACCCGCAGTACCAGCTCGAACGCCGTGCCGATCAGCAGACCGATCACCAGTACCCACAAGGTCGAGGTGGCCTGGTTCGGCACCACGCGGTCGTAGGTCTGCATCACGAACAGCGGCACCATCAGGCCCAGCAGGTTGATCAGCAAACTGGCGAGAATTGCATCGCTGTACAGCCAGCGCGACAGCTTCAAGGTGTCGCGAAACCACGCCTCGACTCTTGGTACCAGCGGCGTGCGCAGGTCTTCGATTTCGTGCCGTGGCCGGGCAAACAGGGCCTGGCCGCTGTAGGCCGCGTCGAGCTCTTCGCGGCTGACCCACTGTTCGCCGCCTTCGGCTTCGCTGGGCAGGATCAGCGCCTGGCCATCCTCGCACCAGCGCCGCAACACCGCGCAGCGGCCTTCGTTGAGCAGCAACAGCACTGGCAGGTTCAGCGCCGAGATGGCCTTCAAGTCCCGGCGCAATACCCGCGCCTGCAAGCTGGCACGGGCGGCTGCCCGTGGCAGCAAGTCCAGGCTCAGGCGTTGTTGCGCCAAGGGCAGGCCGGCGCTCAGGCTGCTACGGCTGACGCTGCAGCCGTGCAGCTTGCAGAGGATCAGCAGGCCGTCGAGCAACGGGTCATCAAAGCTCTGGCGCGGGTCGACACCCGGGTTCAGCGGTTCCATCTGGCTCACGGCGATCTGCTCCACGTCTTTGGCTACTTCAGGTCGGGCAGGTGGGCTTCGCTTCTGACTTCCGACTGGGCAATGGCTTCGGCCGGCACCACCACGCGCTCCTTGTTCAGCAACTCGCCCATATTGGCCAGCACGCGGTACATGGAGAACTCTTCGGTGTAGCGCACTTCGGTGTAGCGCCGGTTGGCGTTGTACAGCTCGTTTTCACTGTCCAGCAGGTCCAGCAGGGTGCGCTGGCCCAGGCCGAACTGGTCCTGATAGGCCGCGCGTACGCGCTGGGTGGTTTCGGCATATTCGCGGGCGGTGGGGGTCTGGATGCGGGCGTTGTCCATGGCATGCCAGGCCAGGTTGAGGTTCTCGTTGAGCATGCGCAGGGCGTTGTTGCGGATGTCCATGGCCTGGTTGATCTTGTGCGAGTCCGACGCCAGGCGGGCCTTGTCGCTGCCGCCACGGAACAGGTTGTAGTTCATCACCACGCCCACCCGCCATTGGTTATCGTGACCCAGGTCGCCGCGCACATTGTTATTGGCGCCCACCGCCGCCTCGGCATCGAAGCGTGGATAGAACGGCGACTTGGCCACCTCGTACTGGCTCTCGGCGGCCATCACATCGGACTGGGCCGACTTCAGATAGGGGTTGTTCTCCAGCATGCTGCGCCGGGCGCCGAGTTGGTCGCTGGGCAGCTCGCCCTTGATCGAGGCCGGGCTTTCCAGTTCATCCGGCATGCGCCCGACCACGCTATAGAAGTTCGATTCGGCGTCTTGCAGGTCGACCAGTGCGGTCTGGTAGTTATTGTCTGCCAGGGCCCGGCGGGCGGTGGACTGGTCGCGGTCGGCGGTGCTGCCGATGCCGCGCTCGGTGCGCAGGCCGATCTGGTCGGTGACGCGCAGGTGCGCCTGCAGGTTGTTCTTGGCCAATGTCAGCAGGTCGCGGCGCTTGAGTACTTCCAGGTACACCTCGACGGTGCGCAGGGCCAGGCTCTCGGCGGTGCCACGGGTGTAATAGGCGCGGGAGTTGACCACCGCCCCGGTGCGCTGCACTTCGTTGGAGGTGTTGAAACCGTCGAACAGCATCTGGCGCAGGCGCAGTTCCGACTGGGTGTAGTTGTCGGTCTCGGTGTGGTGATTGCCACCACGGGCGCGGGTGGTGCTGTTGTCGCTGTAGTCACGGCCGTAGGCGGCATTGAGGTCGAGACTGGGGTAGAAGCCGCCTCTGGCGACTTTCACATCTTCATCGGCCGAAAGCCGGCTGTTACGGCTGGCATTCAGTTCCGGGTGAGTGTCCAGCGTGCTTTGGATCGCTTGGGTCAGCGACATTGCTTGGGTGTTGGTGCAGGCCATGGCGATCAGAATCGCGCTGCAGAGGGGGGTAAAGGCGCGCATGGGTACATCTCCCGGTGTCAGTGTTACTGGTCTGTCGCCATTTATTTGACGAATTTAGGGGGCAAACCGTCTCAGGCTTGTAACAACACAGCTAAGAACATTTGCGGGGGGAGCTAAGAAGGATTTCTCATAATGTTTATGTCCAAAAAAACTTATGCGTTCTGCGCGAAGCAAGACATTGTTCAAAGCACAAGCCTTGAGTTATGTGCGCTGTGGCGTGTTTTTCGGCTCGGGGAAAGTTCAATCGCAAGTGCGAGCAGGTGATGGGGTAGCGAAAAAAAGGGCGTTTTTTGGTGACGGTTTTTTGTCACTCTCTCTCTTTTTGAAAGGCTCTCTGTAACGGGGTTGAAGCGCGGGTTGGCGGCTGATTTGAATCAGTTTTGTGCCACTTCCGGCCCCCCCGATCCACTGCACTTGTGCACGTAACCGAGGTGCCGACTACTGGGGTCGGACAGGGAGATAAGCGCATGGCCAAGTTAATCGGTGTTGTCAGCAAGGTGGTTGGGGAAGTCTTTGCCGTGGCAGGAGATGGCAGTCGCCGAAGCCTGATCGAAGGCGACCGACTGTTTGCCGGCGAGCAACTGCAGACCGGTGCGGCCGGTGCAGTCGCGGTGCAACTGACCAACGGCCAGGAGCTGACCCTGGGGCGCGACAGCAGCCTGGGCCTTTCCCCGCAATTGCTGGCTGGCCAGGCGCCGCGGATTCACGCCTCGGAAGACCTTGCACCGAGCCAGGCACAGTTGACCGATGTGCAGCAACTGCAAAAAGCCATCGCCGCCGGTGACGACCCGACCCAGACCGCTGAAGCCACGGCCGCCGGCCAAACCGGCAGCACGGCGGCAGGTGAGCTGGGCGGTGGGCACTCCTTTGTGTTGTTGACCGAAGTCGCCGGGCGGGTGGAGCCGGTCATCGGCTTTCCCACGGCAGGGTTTGGCGGGATTCCTGAGTTTCCGTTGTTCCAGGTCGCCGGCCAGCCCGATACCGGCAACGACCAGCCCGTGGTGGTGCCTCCCGACAACCCAGTGAGCCTGGGTGGGCTGGAGGTCGAGGGCGGCGAGTTGACGCTCAACGAGGCCAATCTTGCACAAGGCTCGGCCAGCAATCCGGCGGCGCTGGTGCAGACCGGCACCTTCAACGTCTCGGCGCCCGATGGCCTGCAAAGCCTGACCGTGGGCGGCATCAGCGTGGTCAGCGGCGGGGTGGCCAGCAGCTTCCCGCAAACTATCACCACCGGGCTGGGCAACACCCTGAGCATCACCGGCTACAACGCAGCCACCGGGGTGATCAGCTACAGCTACACCTTGACCGGCAATGAGGCCCATCCGTCGGGCAACGGCAGCAACAGCCTGGGTGAGCAATTCGCGGTGGTCGCCACCGATAGCGATAACGACAGCGCCACCGGCTCGCTGGATATCACCCTCATCGACGACGTGCCCAAGGCGCTGGATGACAGCCATGAGGGTCGCGCTTCGGAAAGCCTGCTGACCCTCAGCGGCAACGTCCTGGATAACGACACCCAAGGTGCCGACCGCGTCGCCAGCGGCCCGATCACCGGCGGCACGTTCAGCGGTCAATACGGCACTCTGGTGCTGGCGGCTGACGGCAGCTACACCTACACGCTGAACACCGCCGACCCTGATTTTGTCGCGCTGCAGGGCGGCGGCAATGGCAGCGAAACCTTCACCTACACCCTGACCGACGCCGACGGCGACAGCAGCACCGCCAACCTGGTGCTGCAAGTGCACAACAATGATGACCCGGTGGTGATTGGCGGCATCAGCGTAAATGGCGCCGACCTGACCCTCTATGAAAAAAACCTGGTGGACGGCAGCAGCCCTGACGCTGGCGCGCTGACCCGCGCCGGCAGCCTGACCGTATCGGCCGTGGACGGCTTGCAGAACCTGTCGGTGGGCGGTATCAGCGTGGTGTCCGGCGGTGTCGCCGCCGGCTTCCCGCAATCCATCGCCACCGGCCTGGGCAATACCCTGACCATCACCGGGTTTGACCCGGCCACCGGGGTGATCAGCTACAGCTATACCCTGACGGGCACCGAGGCGCATCCGTCGGCGGGCGGGTTGAATGACCTGACCGAGAGCTTCAGCGTTATCGCCAACGACACCAACAACAGCACCGCCACCGGCACTCTGCACGTGAGTGTGGTGGACGATGTACCGACCGCTGCCGATGACGGCAATGCGCAAGTGGCCTCCGAAAGCCTGCTGACCCTGAGCGGCACGGTGTTGACCAATGACGCGCAAGGCGCCGATCGGGTCGCGTCCGGGCCGATTACGCCGGGCTCCTTCACGGGGCTTTACGGCACGTTGGAGTTGGCGGCGAATGGCACGTATGTGTACACGCTGAATACCGCCGATAGCGATTTTCTGGCATTGAATGGCGGTGGCAGCGGCACTGAAAGCTTTACCTATACCCTGACGGATGCCGATGGCGACACCAGCACCGCCAACCTGGTGTTGCAGGTGCATAACAACGACGACCCGGTGGTGTTGACGGGGCTTGAGGTGAATGGCGGGGAGGTTACGGTCTATGAGAAAAACCTGTCGTTGGGCAGTGCTGTTGATGGGCCTGCACTGACTCAATCCGGCACCTTCACGGTGACGGCATTGGACGGCCTGAAAAACCTGACTGTGGGCGGGATTAGCGTCGTCACCAACGGCGTTGCCGCTACTTTTCCACAATCGGAACCTACCGGCTTCGGCAACACCCTGACCATCACTGGCTACAACGCCAGCACGGGTGTGATCAGTTACAGCTACACCCTCAACGGCACCGATAGCCACCCAACCGGCGCTGGTACTAACAGCATCAGTGAGTCGTTCGCGGTGGTTGCCACCGACAGTAACAACAGCAGTGCCAATGGTTCGCTGGACGTCAATGTGGTCGACGATGTGCCTACTGCAGTTGATGACGCCAATGTACAAGTGGCCTCGGAAAGTCTGCTGACTTTGAGCGGCAGTGTTTTGGGTAATGACGTACAAGGTGCTGACCGCATAGCGACCGGGCCGGTTACGCCAACTACCATCGTGGGTACCTACGGCACTCTGCAGCTGTTCGCGGATGGCAGCTACACCTACACCCTCGACAAGACTGACCCGCAGTTCATGGCCCTGAATGGCGGCGGCAACGGCACTGAAACCTTCACCTATCAGCTTAACGATCTCGACGGTGATACCAGCACCGCCAACCTGGTGTTGCAGGTGCATAACAACGACGACCCAGTGGTGTTGACCGGCCTGAACGTCAATGGTGGCGAAGTCACCGTCTACGAGAAAAACCTGCCGTTGGGTAGCGCTAACGATGGGCCTGCGCTGACTCAATCCGGCACCTTCACGGTGACCGCCTTGGACGGCCTGAAAGACCTGACTGTGGGCGGTATCAGCGTCGTCACCAACGGCGTCGCCGCGACCTTCCCACAATCGGAACCCACTGGCTTCGGAAACACCCTGACCATCACCGGTTACAACGCCAGCACGGGTGTGATCAGTTACAGCTACACCCTCAACGGCACCGATAGCCACCCAGCCGGCGCTGGTACTAACAGCATCAGTGAGTCGTTCGCGGTGGTTGCCACTGACACCAACAACAGCAGCGACAATGGTTCGCTGGACGTCAATGTGGTCGACGATGTGCCTACTGCAGTTGATGACGCCAATGTACAAGTGGCCTCGGAAAGTCTGCTGACTTTGAGCGGCAGTGTTTTGGGTAATGACGTACAAGGTGCTGACCGCATAGCGACCGGGCCGGTTACGCCAACTACCATCGTGGGTACCTACGGCACTCTGCAGCTGTTCGCGGATGGCAGCTACACCTACACCCTCGACAAGACTGACCCGCAGTTCATGGCCCTGAATGGCGGCGGCAGTGGCACTGAAACCTTCACCTATCAGCTTAACGATCTCGACGGTGATACCAGCACCGCCAACCTGGTGTTGCAGGTGCATAACAACGACGACCCAGTGGTGTTGACCGGCCTGAACGTCAATGGTGGCGAAGTCACCGTCTACGAGAAAAACCTGCCGTTGGGTAGCGCTGACGATGGGCCGGCCTTGACTCAATCCGGCACCTTCACGGTGACCGCCTTGGACGGCCTGAAAAACCTGACTGTGGGCGGGATTAGCGTCGTCACCAACGGCGTTGCCGCTACTTTTCCGCAATCAGAACCTACCGGCTTCGGCAACACCCTGACCATCACTGGCTACAACGCTAGCACCGGGGTGATCAGCTATAGCTACACCCTCAACGGCACTGACAGCCACCCAACCGGCGCGGACGCCAATAGCATCAGTGAGTCGTTCGCGGTGGTCGCCACTGACACCAACAACAGCAGCGACAATGGTTTACTGGACGTCAATGTGGTCGACGACGTGCCAAAAGCCGTTGACGACAATCCCGCAGGTATCGCCTCCGAGAGCCAGCTCATCCTGAGCGGCAGCGTGCTAGGCAATGATGTACAAGGTGCTGACCGCATAGCGACCGGGCCGGTTACGCCAACTACCATCGTGGGTACCTACGGCACATTGCAGCTGTTCGCGGATGGCAGCTACACGTACACCCTGGACAAGACTGACCCGCAGTTCGTGGCCCTGAATGGCGGCGGCAGCGGCACTGAAACCTTCACCTATCAGCTTAACGATCTCGACGGCGACACCAGCACCGCCAACCTGGTGTTGCAGGTGCATAACAACGACGATCCGGTGGTGTTGACGGGGCTTGAGGTGAATGGCGGGGAAGTTACGGTCTACGAGAAAAACCTGCCGTTGGGCAGCGCTAACGATGGGCCTGCGCTGACTCAATCCGGCACCTTCACGGTGACCGCCTTAGACGGCTTAAAAAACCTGACTGTGGGCGGCATCAGCGTCGTCACCAACGGCGTTGCCGCTACTTTTCCGCAATCGGAACCCACCGGCTTCGGCAACACCCTGACCATCACTGGCTACAACGCTAGCACCGGGGTGATCAGCTATAGCTACACCCTCAACGGCACTGACAGCCACCCAACCGGCGCGGACGCCAATAGCATCAGTGAGTCGTTCACGGTGGTCGCCACCGACAGCGACAACAGCAGTGCCAATGGTTCGCTGGACGTCAGTGTGGTCGACGACTTGCCGACTGCAGTTGATGACACCAATACACAAGTGGCCTCGGAAAGTCTGCTGACCTTGAGCGGCAGTGTTTTGGGTAATGACGTACAAGGTGCTGACCGCATAGCGACCGGGCCTGTTACGCCAACTACCATCGTGGGTACCTACGGCACCCTGCAACTGTTTGCCGATGGCAGTTATGTCTACACCCTCGACAAGACTGACCCGCAGTTCATGGCCCTGAATGGCGGCGGCAGTGGCACTGAAACCTTCACCTATCAGCTTAACGATCTCGACGGTGATACCAGCACCGCCAACCTGGTGTTGCAGGTGCATAACAACGACGACCCAGTGGTGTTGACCGGCCTGAACGTCAATGGTGGCGAAGTCACCGTCTACGAGAAAAACCTGCCGTTGGGTAGCGCTAACGATGGGCCTGCGCTGACTCAATCCGGCACCTTCACGGTGACCGCCTTGGACGGCCTGAAAGACCTGACTGTGGGCGGTATCAGCGTCGTCACCAACGGCGTCGCCGCGACCTTCCCACAATCGGAACCCACTGGCTTCGGAAACACCCTGACCATCACCGGTTACAACGCCAGCACGGGTGTGATCAGTTACAGCTACACCCTCAACGGCACCGATAGCCACCCAGCCGGCGCTGGTACTAACAGCATCAGTGAGTCGTTCGCGGTGGTCGCCACTGACACCAACAACAGCAGCGACAATGGTTCGCTGGACGTTAATGTGGTCGACGATGTGCCTACTGCAGTTGATGACGCCAATGCACAAGTGGCCTCGGAAAGTCTGCTGACCTTGAGCGGCAGTGTTTTGGGTAATGACGTACAAGGTGCTGACCGCATTGCCACCGGCCCGGTTACGCCCAACACTATCGTCGGTACCTACGGCACATTGCAGCTGTTCGCGGATGGCAGCTACACCTACACCCTGGACAAAACTGACCCGCAATTTATCGCCCTGAATGGCGGCGGCAACGGCACCGAAACCTTCACCTATCAGCTTAACGATCTCGACGGCGACACCAGCACCGCCAACCTGGTCTTGCAGGTGCATAACAACGACGACCCAGTGGTGCTGACTGGCCTGAACGTCAATGGTGGCGAAGTCACCGTCTACGAGAAAAACCTGCCGTTGGGCAGCGCTAACGATGGGCCTGCGCTGACCCAATCCGGCACTTTCACGGTGACGGCCTTGGACGGCCTGAAAAACCTGACTGTGGGCGGCATCAGCGTCGTCACCAACGGCGTCGCTGCGACCTTCCCACAATCGGAACCCACCGGCTTCGGCAACACCCTGACCATCACCGGTTACAACGCCAGCACCGGCGTGATCAGTTACAGCTACACCCTCAACGGCACCGATAGCCACCCAACCGGCGCGGGTGCCAATAGCATTAGCGAGTCGTTCACGGTGGTTGCCACTGACACCAACAACAGCAGCGACAATGGTTTACTGGACGTCAATGTGGTCGACGATGTGCCAAAAGCCGTCGACGACAACCCCGCAGGCATCGCCTCCGAGAGCCTGCTGACCCTGAGCGGTAGCGTGCTGGGCAACGACGTACAAGGCGCCGACCGCATCGCCACCGGCCCGGTTACGCCAACTACCATCGTGGGTACCTACGGCACATTGCAGTTGTTCGCCGATGGCAGCTATGTCTACACCCTGGACAAAACTGACCCACAATTTATCGCCCTGAATGGCGGCGGCAACGGCACCGAAACCTTCACCTATCAGCTTAACGATCTCGACGGCGACACCAGCACTGCCAACCTGGTGTTGCAGGTGAATAACAACGACGACCCAGTGGTGTTGACCGGCCTGAACGTCAATGGTGGCGAAGTCACCGTCTACGAGAAAAACCTGCCGTTGGGCAGCGCTAACGATGGGCCTGCGCTGACTCAATCCGGCACCTTCACGGTGACGGCCTTGGACGGCCTGAAAAACCTGACAGTAGGGGGGATTAGCGTCGTCACTAACGGCGTCGCCGCGACCTTCCCACAATCAGAACCCACCGGCTTCGGCAACACCCTGACCATCACCGGCTACAACGCCAGCACCGGGGTGATCAGCTACAGCTACACCCTCAACGGCACCGATAGCCACCCAACCGGCGCGGGTACCAATAGCATTAGCGAGTCGTTCACGGTGACCGCCACCGACAGCAACAACAGCAGTGCCAACGGTTCACTGGACGTCAATGTGGTCGACGACGTGCCAAAAGCCGTCGACGACAATCCCGCAGGTATCGCCTCCGAGAGCCTGCTGACCCTGAGCGGTAGCGTGCTGGGCAACGACGTACAAGGCGCCGACCGCATCGCCACCGGCCCGGTTACGCCCAACACTATCGTCGGTACCTACGGCACATTGCAGCTGTTCGCGGATGGCAGCTACACCTACACCCTGGACAAAACTGACCCGCAATTTATCGCCCTGAATGGCGGCGGCAACGGCACCGAAACCTTCACCTATCAGCTTAATGATCTCGACGGCGACACCAGCACCGCCAACCTGGTGCTACAGGTGCATAACAACAACGACCCGGTCGTGCTCACCGGCCTGGACGTCACTGGCGGCGAGTTGACCGTCTATGAGAAAAACCTGGTCGATGGTTCCAGCCCGAACATCCCGTTGTTGACCCAGACCGGTACCTTCACGGTGACCGCCTTGGACGGCCTGAAAAACCTGACTGTGGGCGGCATCAGCGTCGTCACCAACGGCGTCGCCGCGACCTTCCCACAATCGGAACCTACCGGCTTCGGCAACACCCTGACCATCACTGGCTACAACGCCAGCACCGGGGTGGTCAGCTACCGCTACACCTTGCTCGACAATGAAGCGCACCCCAATGCCAGCGGCGATAACAGTCTGTCGGAGCAGATCACGGTCACGGCCAGCGATAACGACACCAATACTGCGACGGGTACGATCGACATCAACATCATTGATGACCTGCCCACTGCCAACCCCGACGTGCGTTCGGTGATAGAAGGCGGTGTGGTCAGCGCCAATGTGTTGGGCAATGATGTCGGCGGCGCCGATAGCCCCACATTGGCTGGCGCGGTAGTCGGGGTGCGGGCGGGCAGCAACATCGGCACCCCGGCCTCTGGCGGCCTGGGCGCTAACATCAACGGCACCTATGGTTACCTGACTCTGGATGCCAACGGCAACGCCGTGTACCACAGCAACCCCAACGCGGTGAGCCCTCCGGGGGCGGTGGACACCTTCGTCTATACCGTGCGGGATGCCGACGGTGACCTAAGCACCACCACCCTGACGATTACAGTGACCGACAGCGGCCTCAAGGCGGTGGTTGACGGCGATGTCACGGTCTACGAGAAAGCCCTGGACCTGAACCTCGACGGCCAGGACCTGGCGCCTGGCACCGTGGTCGGCAGCGACCCGACGGCCACCACGGAAACCGCCAGCGGCAACCTCGCAGACTCGGTAACCGGCGGCAGTGGTCCGCTGAGTTTCAGCCTGGTCGGCAGCGCTACCGGCACTTATGGGCAGATCCTGCTCAACCCCAACGGCACCTACACCTACACCCTGACCTCGGCACCCAAGACCTTGCCCAACAGCAACGACGGGCCGAATGTATTGACCGAGACTTTCACTTATAAGGCCACCGACCAATTGGGCAACACCACCACCAGCAGCATCGTGGTGAGCATTGTCGATGATGTGCCCAAAGTGGTGTCCAGCGCGCGTGAAGTCACGGCGACGGAGGTGGACTCCAACCTGCTGCTGATCATTGATATTTCCGGCAGCATGAACGACGCCTCGGGGGCCGGCGGCACGCGGCTTGACCTGGCCAAGGCGTCCATCACCGAGTTGCTTAACCGCTACGACGAGATGGGTGATGTGAAGGTGCAGATCGTGACCTTCAACGACAGCTCCCAGCAATTGAGCAGCCAATGGGTCAGCGTCGCCACGGCCAAGACCCTGGTCAACAACCTCACGGCGTTCAACGGCACCAACTACGACTCGGCCCTCGGCACCGCGCAGACCGCCTATGGCACCGCTGGCAAGCTGGAAGGCGCGCAGAACGTGGCGTATTTCTTCTCGGACGGTAACCCCACCACGTCCAACACCAATAATCCGAACAACCCCGGCAACGTGGTCAACCCGGAATACGGCGACGGGATCGACGCCACTGAAGAGGGCGTATGGCGGGCCTTCCTCGATGCCAACGGCATCAAGGCCTATGCCATAGGCCTGGGGGCGGGGGTCAACAGTATTTACCTGGACCCGGTGGCCTACGACGGCAGCACCCACACCAACACCAACGCGGTGGTGGTGGCCAACCTGGCGGGCCTGGATGCGGTGCTGGCCGGCACGGTACAGGGCGCGCCGGTCACCGGCAGCCTGCTGACGGACGGCTCGTTCGGTGCTGACGGTGGCTTCGTCAAAGCCCTCACGGTGGATGGCATCACCTACACCTACAACCCGGCGGCGGGGGGCTCGATGAGTGCCAACCTGCCAGGCGGCCAAGGTACGTTCGACACCGTCAGCAACAGTGTCACCATCACCACCAACCAGGGCGGCACGCTGGTGGTGGACATGGACAACGGCGAGTTCCGCTACACGCCGCCGAAGCTGACCGACTCGCTGGTCACCGAAACCTTTGGCGTGACCGTCAGCGACAACGACGGCGATCTCGCGACGTCCAGCCTGGTAGTCAAGGTCAACCCGAACGTGGCGCCGGTGGCGGGTGATGACCATGTGATCACCAATATCCTGTCGAGCAATATTGTGGTGCCTGCCGAGTTGCTGCTGGCCAATGACAGCGATGCCAACCATGACAACCTGACGGCTATCCCCACCAGTTTTCCAACCGGCTGGGTGGCCAAAGGCGCGGCCTTTACCGGGACGGGGACCAGAACGCTCACCGGTACAACTGTGGGGGATGTACGTACCTCGTTTGCCGGTGATGCGGCGAACCTCACTGCAGCACTTTTGATCACTGGCAGTCTCGGCAATGTCGGTGGCGCTACGGCCGACGATCGCTTAACGGTCACGCTCAAGGCGGGTGAGACCCTCAGCCTGGATCACAACCGGCCGGTCGGTAACATCATCATGGCCTATTCGATCAACGGTGGCAGCGAGCTCCCTCTTGCGGATGGCACGACGCTGACTGCGTTAGCGGACGGTAGCTATCAGATTCACATTACCAACACCTCCAATCCAACAGGCGGCAACCCCAATGGCACAGAAAGCTACCAGTTGGACATGAAGATCAACTACGCCGGCGCCCAGGACTACACACCGCAGTACCACGGCAACTACTCGGTCAGCGATAACCACGGCGGCAGCGACAGCGCCGCGGTAGACATCAGCTACCAGGCCGGTACGACCCTCACCGGTACCAACGGTGATGACATCATCATGGCCGGGCCCGGCAACAACATCCTCAATGGCGGCGATGGCAACGACGTGCTCACCGCCGGCACCGGCAACAACCAGATGCACGGCGGCAATGGCAATGACCTGCTGTTCAGCGGCATCGGCAATGACCTGCTCGATGGCGGGGCGGGCCTCGACACCGTCAGCTATGCCCATGCCACGGCAGGCGTGATCGTCAACCTTGGCCTGGCGACGGGGCAAATCACTGGCGGCGCCGGAACCGATACATTGATGGCCCTGGAGAACCTGGTGGGCTCCAACTTCAATGACTTCCTCACGGGCAACGGCAACAACAACCTGATCTCCGGCGGGCTGGGCAATGACACCCTCAAGGGCGAGGGGGGCGATGACATCCTGATCGGCGGCCTGGGTAACAACACCCTGACCGGTGGCCCTGGCGCCGATACCTTCCAGTACCTGACCGGCGGTAGCGGGCACGATGTCATCACCGACTTTGCGGTGGGCACCGACAAGCTCGACCTGTCGCAATTGCTGCAAGGCGAGAATGCGACGACGGCGTCCCTGGATGACTACCTGCACTTCAAGGTGGTGGGCGGTACGACCACCATCGACATCAGCGCCGTTGCAGGTGCCACGCCGAACCAGACCATCGACCTGGCCGGGGTCAACCTGGCGACCCAATACGGCGTCACGCCGGGCGCGGGCGGGTTGATTGCGGGCGGGGCGGATACGGCGACGATCATCAATGGGATGTTGAATGACCATTCGTTGAAGGTGGATACCGTGTAATCCCCTGTGGCGAGGGAGCTTGCTCCCGTTGGACTGCGTAGCAGTCCCATTCAGGGCCGCTTCGCGCCCCGACGGGAGCAAGCTCCCTCGCCACGTCTCTCGCCACAGACAGGTACTGGCCTGTGGCTTTAGCTCATTGAGTTATAAGCACCATACTTTGCGTGATATGGCCCGCCAGCGTTTGCCGGTATGATAGGCGCCCCCGCAGTCTGGATTGCGAATACGCCATGACCCTGCAATACCCAACCATCGCCGATTGCGTCGGCAACACACCTTTGGTCCGCTTGCAGCGCATGGCGGGTAACACCAGCAATACCTTGCTGCTCAAGCTCGAGGGGAATAACCCGGCGGGCTCGGTCAAGGACCGTCCGGCGCTGTCGATGATCGCCCGTGCCGAGCAGCGCGGGCAGATCAAGCCCGGCGACACCCTGATCGAAGCCACCTCCGGTAATACCGGGATTGCCCTGGCCATGGCCGCAGCGATCAAGGGCTACAAAATGATCCTGATCATGCCCGACAACGGCAGCGCCGAGCGCAAGGCCGCGATGACCGCCTATGGCGCCGAGCTGGTCCTGGTGACCCAGGAAGAGGGCATGGAAGGCGCGCGTGATCTCGCCGAGCGCATGGCCGCCGAAGGCCGTGGCCAGGTGTTGGACCAGTTCGCCAACGGTGACAACCCCGAGGCGCACTACACCAGCACCGGCCCGGAGATCTGGCGCCAGACCCAGGGCACCATCACCCATTTCGTCAGCTCCATGGGCACCACCGGCACCATCATGGGTAACTCGCGCTACCTCAAGGAGCAGAACCCGGCGATCCAGATCGTTGGCCTGCAACCGATGGAAGGCGCGGCGATCCCGGGGATCCGCCGTTGGCCCGAAGAGTACCTGCCCAAGATCTACAACGCTGCCCGCGTCGATCGCATCATCGACATGGCCCAGCGTGAAGCCGAAGACACCACCCGTCGCCTGGCCCGTGAAGAAGGCATCTTCTGCGGCGTGTCCTCCGGCGGTGCGGTGGCGGGGATGTTGCGTTTGTCTGCAGAACTGGAAAACGCGGTGATCGTCGCGATCATCTGTGACCGAGGCGACCGCTACCTGTCGACCGGCATTTTCGACGCGCCCAACTGATGGCCAAGCAAGAGCGAGGCCTGCGCTTCCAGCCCACGGGTGGCAGCCGGGCGCCCCAAGTACCGGTCGGCAAAAAGCAGCGCCTGACCATTGAGCGCCTGGCCAATGATGGCCGGGGGATCGTGTTTTTCGAAGGCCGCACCTGGTTTGTGGTGGGTGCCCTGGCCGGCGAGGAAGTCGAGGCGCGGGTGCTGGGCGCCCATGGCAAAGTGGTCGAGGCCCGCACCGAGCGGGTGTTCAAGGCCAGTGAACTGCGGCGCCCGGCGCCGTGCGTCCATGCCGGTCGTTGCGGCGGTTGCAGCCTGCAACATTTGCCCCATGGCGAACAGCTTGCCCTGAAACAGCGCATGCTCGCCGAGCAATTGTCCCGTGTCGCCGGGGTCGAGCCCCAGGAGTGGGCCGCGCCGTTGAGCGGGCCCGAGTTCGGCTATCGCCGCCGCGCCCGTGTCGCGGTGCGCTGGGACGCCAAGGCCAAGCGCCTGGACGTGGGTTTTCGCGCCGTGGCCAGCCAGGACATCGTGGCCATCGACGATTGCCCGGTGCTGGTACAGGCCTTGCAACCGATCATGCAGCGTCTGCCCAATATGTTGCGGCGCCTGAGCAAACCTCAGGCCCTGGGGCATGTCGAGTTGTTCAGCGGCTCGTCGATTGCCGTGTTGCTGCGGCATATGGCGCCGCTGTCCGACGCTGACCTGCTGGTGCTGCAGGAATTTTGCGCGTTCCATGATGCCCAGTTGTGGCTGCATGGAGAGGGCGAGCCGCAGCCGTTCGCGGCCGGGCAGGCCCTGGGCTATCGTCTGGAACAGTGGGACCTGGAGCTGGCGTACCGGCCGGGGGATTTTGTCCAGGTCAACGCCGGGGTCAATGAAGCGATGGTGGCCCAGGCGCTGGACTGGCTGGCACCGCGCTCCGACGAACGGGTACTGGACCTGTTTTGTGGCCTGGGCAACTTTGCCTTGCCCCTGGCCCGCCAGGTGCGTGAAGTGGTGGCGGTAGAGGGCGTGCAGGCCATGGTGGACCGCGCGGCCCTCAACGCAGGCAGCAATAATTTGCATAATGTGCAGTTTTTTCAGGCCGATTTGTCCCAGCCTT